>DASZWK010000023.1:0-5989 GCA_035546235.1 Xanthobacteraceae bacterium
CCTGGCACCGTTGGCGGTGCCGGTGATTTTCAGCGCGCTGCTGAGTTCGCTCGGCGGCGCCCACCCGGTTCTGGGGTTCCTGATACTGCTGATCCCCGGCTGTATCGTGTCCTACGGCAGCACGATGTTTCTCTTCCTGCCCTGCCTGTTTCTGCTGTCGTTATGGCGGCCGCTGACGGGCCTCAAGGTCTGCCTGCTCGGGCTCGTGCTCGGCGGGGCGGTGCTGATACCGCTGACAGTGATGGCATGGAAGAGCAGCGGCGCGGATTCCGGCCCACCCACCGAGAGCTTCTTCACCTTCTTCGTGCGCTGGACCGAAGATCCGCTGACGGCCGTATTCCCGCTGGCCGGACTGATAACAGCAGGACTTTACTGGTGGCTCGGGACGCGGCAGGGGAGCCGCTCGATACCCGCACAGGCTACTCCAGATGAATATTCAAACTCTTGATGATCGGTGCGAACGCCGCGCGCATGGTGACCATTTCGCCCGCGATCTGCGCCGACGTCATCGGCGTTGGCTCGAAGCCGATGCGGCGGAATTTTTCGCCGATCCCGGGCTCGGCCACGACCTTGCGCAGCGTCGCATCGAGCAGATCGACGATCGGCTTCGGTGTCGCTGACGGCGCGAACAGAACGAAATGCACGCTGCCAAGGAGCCCCGGATAGCCGAGTTCGCCGGTGGTCGGAACATCCGGCAACAGGTTCGAACGGGCGTCCTGCACCAGCACCTGGGCGCGCAGCTGGTGGCTTTCGATCAGCGGCTTGGTGGTGCCGGCCAGCAGACTGCCGAAATCGATCCGGCCGGCGACGACGTCCTCGACCATGGTGGCCGCCACCTTGTAGGGCACCAGGATGAACTTGGCACCGGTGCGCTGTGCGATCTGTTCGACGACAAGATGCTGCTGCAGACCGTAGCCGGATGTGGCGAAGGTCAGCCCGGCGGGCCGCGACTTCGCGAGCGCGATCAGGTCATTGAGCCCGTGCGCCGGGCTCGACGCCGCGCTGACCAGCACATTCGGCGTGGCGCCGAGCCCGCCGATCGGCGCCAAATCCTTGAACGGATCGTAGGGCAGATGCGGAAAACTCGCCGTGAACGTCGCGATGGCCGTGGCATTCATCAATAGCGTGCAGCCGTCGGCCGGAGCCTTGACGACGTCAAGCGTGCCGATGTTTCCGGTCGCACCGGCATGGTTCTCGATTACGATTGTTTTGTTCAGCGCGGCGGAGAGCCGGTCGGCAACGGCGCGGGCGCCGATGTCGGTCGCCCCGCCGACGCCGTAAGGCACGATCAGCCTGATCTTGCCGCAGGCGTAATCCGCAGCAGCGGCCGGCATCGCGAGAGCGCATACGGCCAGTCCGATGCAGAGTAATGCTTGAAGCGTTCGCACCGTCGTTTCCTTCCCTGAGTTTGTCGACGCCAGTTTGTTTGTCCCGGTCTTTGTTCTCGGAATCACGCGTCCGGCCAGGCCTCGCGGGCGATCTCGACCACGTGACGCAGCTTGCCGTATTGCTGCTCGATGGTCATCGCAGTATTGCCGATGTTGCCCGAAAAGCCGCACTGCGTGCTCAAGCCCAGCCGCTCCATCGGCACATAGCGCGCCGCCTCGCGGATGCGGCCGAGCACGGCGGCCTTCGGCTCAAGCTCGGGATATTTGGTGCTGACGAGGCCGAGGATGACGGTCTTGCCGTCGGGCATCGCCTCAAGGGCGTCAAGCGGGCCGGCACGCGGACTGTCGAATTCGAGGAAATAGAACGCGGCCCCAAGCCTGCGGAATAGCTGATCGGCCATGAACTCGTACCCGGCATCGGCCTGCCAGAAACCGCGGCGGTTGCCGCGACAGACGTGGATGCCGACGGCGATCGCGGGCGGCGCCGCGGCGATGACCGCGTTGAGCACCTCGACGTATTTTTCGACCGTGGCCTTCCAATCGTCGCCACGTCCGGTGAGCGTCGCGCGGATTTCCGGATCGCCGATCTTGACGATCGAGGTCTCGTCGATCTGCACGTAATTGCAGCCGGCCTTTGCCAGCGCGGCAAGTTCGGCGCGATAGACCTCGATGAGGTCGGACCAGAATTCGTCGCTCGACGCATAAGCGTCCCCGACGATCGCGTCGTCGCCGCCGAGGAAATGCAGAATAGCGGGTGACGGCAGCGTGATCTTGGGTGTGCGGCTCGTGAGCGCGCGCAGGAACGCGAAATGCTCGGCAAAAATCGGGCCGCGCCAGCGCGCCTTGCCGCGCACCAGGAGCTTTTCCAGGACAACACGGTCGCCTTTTTCGTTCTTGTGGAAGAACAGGCTGTCCGCGAAGCCGACGCCCTCCGGCCCGAGCGCCTTCTGAAAAAAGTCGATGATGTAGCTCTGCCGGCGAAATTCGCCGTCGGTCACCGACTTGAGCCCGATCGCTTCCTGCACCGCTACGATGTCGCGGATCGCCGCGTCCTCGATGGCGCGCAGGTCTGCGTCGGACACCTCACCGGCGCGATGACGCTGGCGCGCTTCGATGATCCGCGGCGGGCGCAGCATGCTGCCAACCTGATCGGCGCGAAACGGGGGATTGAGTGCGGTCATGGCGGATCGGCAAACTCTTCTGCGGCGGACGTGTACACAGGCGGGATCGCCTTGATAGCAAATTGAGAGGCGCTGCGCCCAGCCGTCTGCGTCAGGCCAGCATTGCGGCGAAGCTGTCCGACCACGCGGCGTTGCCGCGATTGAGCGCCGCACAGCAAATCGATAGACAGCTTCTTTGCTTCATTGGGCTACCAGACTACGCTGGCGACGACAGCAGCCCACTGCGGGCCACGGCCCAAAAAGGAGAAACCGGAATGGCCCCCCTCACACGCATCGTCGGCAGCATTTGCTGCCTCGCCATCGCCTGTGCCATCGCGCCGGAGGTGCGCGCCGCCGACTATCCGTCACGGCCGATCCATCTCGTTATTTCCTATCAGCCCGGCGGCATTGTCGATTTTGCCGGCCGCGTGCTGGCGCAGCAGCTCGGCGCGGTACTCGGCCAATCGATCGTCGTCGACAACCGGCCGGGCGCGGGCGGCATTGTCGGCGTCGACTCGGTCGCGCACGCGGCGCCGGACGGCTACGACTTGGTGCTGATCGATCCGTCGATCGTCACCAATCCGGTGCTGCACAAGAAGATGCCGTTCGACGTGTTCAAGGATCTGGCGCCGATCTCACTGGTCGGCTCATCGCCGGATGTCCTGGTGGTGGCGCCGCAACTGAAGATCAACACCTTCGCGGCGCTGGTCGCCTACGGCAAGGCCAATCCGGGCAAGCTCAACTTCGCCTCGCCTGGCATCGGCACCACCGGCCACCTCGCTGGCGAGATGTTCAAGCAGCGGCTTAACATCGACGCCACCCATGTGCCCTACAAAGGCTCGGGCCCGGCGTTCGTCGATGTGATGAGCGGCAAGGTGCAGATGCTGTTCTCCAGCATCGCCGGGGCGCTGCCGTTCACCCAGAAAGGCAGCCTGATCCCGCTCGCCACCACCGGACATGTGCGCTCGCCGGTCTATCCGAATCTCCCGACCGTCGAAGAGGAAGGCCTGCCCGGCTTCGTCGCCGACACCTGGCTCGTTCTGTTCGCACCGGCCGGCACGCCACCCAACGTGCTCGCAACGCTCAACGGCGCGGTCGCGAAAGCCGTGCAGGCCGATGCCTTGAAGACCGCCTTCGCCAAATTCGGCGTCGAACCGCGGACAAGCAGCATCCCGGAGACCGGAGCCTTCATCAAGGACGAATACGGCAAGTGGAAGAAGGTGATTACCGACAGCCACATCTCGCTGGAGTGACGCGGTCGGCACCGAAAATTTTGCCGGCCGCGCTCACTGTCATGCCCCGCGCAGGCGGGGCATTCAGTACACGCTAACCACGCGGTGATTACTGGATCGTCCGCTTTCGCGGACGATGACAATGGCCGAAATCTCCGCTCACGCCCCGCGGCGAAAAATGACACTGAGATTGTTGGCCGGCATCGGTACAGTTTCGGCAAGCGCGAAGCCATGCCGCGCGGCGAGCGCCGTGACGTCGTCAAGGTCGCGAATGCCCCAGGCCGGATTCTGCGCGCGCAGCCGTTCGTCGAACGCCTGATTGGTCGGCGCGGTGTGCCGGCCGCCAATCTTGTACGGGCCGTAGAGATACAGGAGGCCGCCGGCCGCCAGCACGCGCGCGGCGCCGGCGATCAGCCCTTCGCACGCTGCCCACGGCGCGATGTGGATCATGTTGCAGCAGATCACCGTATCGGCGCGATCGACCGGCCATTGCGCCGCCGTCACGTCGAGCGGAAGCGGTGGCAGCAGATTCGGCAAGCTGGCCTCGGCGCGATGCGCTGTGGCGCTTGCGAGAGCCTCTTGGTCTGGATCGCTCGGCTGCCAGTCGAGCGCCCGGAGATTTTGCGCGAAATAGGCGGCATGCTCGCCTGAGCCGCTCGCGACTTCCAGCACCAAGCCCTTCGGCGGCAGGATGAGACGGAGCACATCAAGGATCGGATCACGATTGCGCGGGACGTGCGGGCGAAATTGGCGTGGGTCGGATGACTGTGACATTCGGCTTAGCCAAAAAGATCGGCATGAGTTCCGGTGCGGATCAGGAGGACTTCGTCCTCCGCGACGGCGTAGATCAATAGCCAATCCGGCTCGATGTGGCATTCCCAAACGCCGCGCCATTCGCCGGTCAATTTGTGCGGACGATAGGCGGCCGGCAGAGAACCCTGCTCCGCAAGGAGCTCGACCACGGCGATAAGGTCCTCGATGTCCTTGTCGCGGCGCTTTTGGCGCTTGATGTCATCGCGAAACTGCTTTCGCTGCGCAATGCGACGCATAGAGCGCGCTCAGGCCGAGCGAGTCACTTTGGCCCATGCCGCCACGGAATCAAAAGTCTCGATGTTCCTGCGGTTGCGCGCCTCCCGGAGAGCTTTTCGCGTGGCCGCATTCGGAATCCGTACCGGAAAAGGCAGGCCGCGATACAGCGTCACTTGCTTGTAAAACAGCGTGATGGCCTCCGTGGGCGTCATGCCGAGCTTGTCCAACACGGCTTCGGCATCGTGTTTCAACGCAGGCTCAACGCGCGCCCTGATCATCTTGCTTTTGGCCATTGTCAGACTCCGATTTTCCACAGATGTATCACATTTGGGGAACAAATGAAAGCCGATCAGTTCCCGGATTTCGCCGCCGCTCAATCCAGGCTACGCTCGCTGCCGCACTTTTCCGGCGATCCTGAGAGGCTGGACAAAATGACCGAACGCGTCGCGTTAGTCACTGGAGCCGGGCGCGGGCTCGGGCGGGTCATGGCTCTGGCGCTGCTGCGCGCCGGTCATCGCGTCTTTCTCACATCGACCGACAAAGTGTCGATCGAGGAGACGCAACGCGCCAGTGGCGCGGCTGAGCGCGTGGCAATTGCAACGGCCGATCTTGCCAATGAACGCGACGTTGCGGCGGTCGTCGCGGCGGCGGAGCGGGCGTTTGGACGCGTCGACATTCTCATCAACAATGCGGGCATGCCCAATCCGTCGGCGCGGCGGCCGCTTGAGCTCGAGCTTGCGCAAATCCGACGGGTGTTCGAGATCAACACCTTCGCGCCGATCGGGCTCACCCAGCTGGTTGCGCCCGAAATGATCAAGCGCGGCTGGGGCAGGATTGTCTTTATCAGCACCAGCCTGGATATCATGATGGCGCCGAGCTTTATCGCTTATGGCATGAGCAAGGCTTGCGATGAGGCGTATGCCGCAGCCCTGGCGGCGTCGCTCGACGGCACCGGCGTGACCGCAAACGTGCTCTTGCCCGGCGGACCGGTCGCGACTCGCATGGCCGACCCGGCCGGCACAGCGAAGGGGCTCCTTCCACCCGATATCATGGCGGCGCCCATCACATGGCTGGCGTCGGATGCCTCCGACCACGTCACCGGCCGCCGCTTCATCGCCGCACGCTGGAATTCCGCGCTCACCGACGCACAGGCCGCTCAGGCCGCCGGAGCACCCGCCGC
>DASZWK010000024.1:0-4274 GCA_035546235.1 Xanthobacteraceae bacterium
GGCATCAACATGTTTTGGCTGTTCGGCGTCAACGGCGCCGCGGCGGCGCTCGCCCAGATGACGAGCGGCAAGGGCCCGATCGTCAGCGGCGTGGGCAGCTTTCTGGGGGGCCAGTTCGTTCACGTCTCCTGGCAGGGCCTCCACTTCTACGACCTCATTTTTCCGCTGTTCATTTTCGTGACCGGCATTTCCATCGTGCTGTCGCTGCCGCGGATGGTGGAGCGTGACGGCGAGGCCAAGGCCCATTGGCGGGTGGTGCGCCGGTCGCTGCTGCTGTTCGGGCTGGGCCTGATCGCTTCCGGCAACATCGGCCAGCAGCTGTGGGACGTGCGGTGGCTCGGCGTGCTGCAACGCATCGCCATCTGCTACTTCTTCACCTCGGTGCTGTTCCTGAATTTCAACCTGCGCGGCATGATCACGGCCTTTTTCGGCCTGCTGATCGGCTACTGGGCGATCATGACATTCGTTCCGGTACCCGGCATCGGCGCCGGCTCATTCGCGGCCGACACCAATTTGGCGAATTGGATTGATCGCAATTACCTGCCCGGGAAGCTGTACGATTTCACCCGCGACCCGGAAGGCATCCTGAGCACGCTGCCGGCAATCGGCACGTGTCTGCTCGGCGTCTTTGCCGGCCTGTTCATGCGGGACAGTCAGGTCTCGCCCCAGCGCAAGACCGTGTGGCTCACCGCGGCCGGTTGCGCCTTGCTCGCCGTGGGCTATCTCTGGGCGCTGCAATTTCCGGTCATCAAGGCAATCTGGACCTCGTCATACGTGCTCGTCACCGGCGGCTACAGCGTGCTGCTGCTGGCGGCGCTCCATCAGATCGTTGACGTGTGGGGCGCGCGGCGCTGGGCGACGGTATTCACCTGGATCGGGGCGAACGCGATTGCGCTCTATTTCCTCAACGAGCTGTTGAGCTACCAGGACGTAGCCTCCCGGATCGTCGGCGCCCACGTCTCGGGCCTGCTCGATCGCACCGTGGCGCCCGGGACCGGCAATTTCGTCATCGCACTTCTGGCGCTCGGCTTTGCGGTGACGCTGGCGCGCTACCTCTACACCCGCAAAATTTTCGTTCGCGTCTGATCTGCGCGATCACTTCGGCAGATAAGCTTCGGAATAGAGCTTCGACATGTCGAGCTCGCCCGGAGCAAGCTTCATCTCGACAAAAGACTGCTTCAGGATCGAAAGCGATTCCGGATCGAACCGGCAATCCTTGGTGTGCATGCCGATGGTCAGATCGTATTCCCGCGACATGACGTTTTCGCTGAAATGGTTGAGCGCACTCTCGATCTTCACCGTTTCGGCCTTGTGGGCGCGCATGTAATCGACCGTTTCGAGCCAGCCGGCGATGAAGGCGCGGATCGCGTCCGGATGACTGGCGATCAGCTTGTTCGAGGCAAACAAGGCGCCGGAGCCGACATTGCCCTCGAAGCTCGACACCGGGGCGATGAGACGGCCTTCCTTGGTTTCCTCGAAGGACAAAAACAGCGCCGTGGTGCTGATCACGGCATCGACCAGGTGGGCGCGCAATCCGGCGCGGATCGGTGCCGGGCCGCCGCCGATCGCCACCGTCTTCACGCCGTTCGGTCCCCAGCCGAAATGCTGCGCAAGCTGATGGCCGGACCAGTCGCTGAACGAGCCCGGGCTGGAAACGCCGATGTTCTTGCCTTTCAGATCCTCGAGCTTCTTGATCGGAGAATCCCAAGGCACACCGACGCCGAGAAACGGCGCCGGCCCCGTGCTCTCGCACACCGCGAGCATCGGCGCGCCCTTGGCGACAAATGCCAATTCGGTGCCGGCGCCGTCGCCGATATCGATGGCGCCTGCGGTGAGCGCCTGGACCATCTTGCTGCCGCCGCCGAAATCGGAAATCTTGAGATCGAGCCCGTGCTTTTTGAAGATGCCGAGCTTGTCACCGACATTGACGGGAATGATGGCGTCCGAGGTCGGATTGGCCTTGCCGACGATCAGCGTCGTCTGGGCGAAAGCCGGGGCAGAAGCCGCGAGGGCGAGAAACGCAGCAATCGCAGAGATGGCGCCCAGGCCGCCGCGCCGAGTCGATACGAACATGAAATTCCCTCCCCGCGCGCTTGATGCCGCGCGCTCAATCCACTCTTATTATACGCTGCCGTCGCGAAATAGCGACCTTCGGGGGAGGACGCATGGCCAATCTGCAACTCAGTCTCGCCATCACGAGCAATCCGCGCACGCGGCCTATCATCGACGGCCGCGTCAAGCCGGACGGCATCGATTTCATCATGACGGTGCTCGGCCCCGCGGAAATGTTCTGGCGGCAGCTCAGCTTCGCCGAGTTCGATGTTTCCGAAATATCGATGTCGGAACTGATGATCATCCGGAGCCGCGGCGACGACCGATTTATCGGCATCCCGGTCTTCACCACCCGGCGCTTCTACCACACCGCAATGCTGGTGCGTAACAATGCCGGGATCGACGGTCCGGCCGACCTCAAGGGCAGACGGGTCGGCGTGCCGGAATATGTGCAGACTGCCGCGCTGTGGAGCCGCGGCGTCCTTGAAAACGAATTCGGCATCGCGCCGCGCGACATGACTTTCTTCATGGAGCGGGTACCCGAGCGCAGCCATGCCGGCGCGATCGGATTTGTGGCGCCGCCGGGAGTCACCATCAACCAGATTCCGCCGGAGAAGAGCATCGCCTCCATGATGCTCGCGGGCGAGCTGGATGCCTACATGGCGTATTTTCGCAAACATGGCCCCGATATGATCGATCGAAGCGACGTCGATCTTGAGGCTCATCCCGATATCAAGCCGCTGTTTGCCGACCCGGCCGCGGAAGCCGCCCGCTACTACAAGAAGACCGGCATCTACCCGATCAATCACGGCATGGCGATCAAGCGCGCGGTGTTCGAGCGCGAGCCCTGGGTGGTGCTCAACATCATCAAGGCTTTCATTGCGGCGAACGATATCGTCGAGGCCGAGCGCTCCGAACACGCCGCCTATCATTTCGAGACCGGACTTGTACCCGCGGACTATCGCAAGGCGCTGGCGACGCCGCTGATCAGCTACGGGCTCAAGGCCAACCGCAAGGTGCTCGAAACCGCGGCGAAATTCTCCAATCAGCAGGGCCTGACGCCGCGCGTCATGCCGATGGAGGAACTGTTCGCGCCGAACGCGCTGGAATCATAGCCGCGCGACCGGCATCAGTCGCCCAGTTGCGCGATCCCGGGCATGACATAAGTCGCCACGTCGGATGAGCCGCGGAAGTCGCCGAGCTGCCTGGCGGCGGACACCAGCGCGCTCATCTTGCTTCTGGAGATCTTCCCAGTTGGCTCGAAAAACGGCCGGCTTCTGAGAAAATCGTAAGTCTTGCCGATGACTTCCGGGCTGAGCTTGCTGGCCTCGACCATGATGTCGATCGACTCCTGCCGGTTCTTCGGATCGAGGAACCATTGGACGCTCTTGTTGTGCGCATCCAGAAACCGTCTCAGCACATCTGAATTTTTCGTTGCCCAATTGGTGTTCACGGCCGCGCCGGTGAACGGCAGGTCCTTGGCGTAGTCGGCGACCAGGCCGAGATTGTTGAAGCCTTTCTCTTCGGCGCTGAAGCTGAATGGCGGCAGCAAGATCGTCGCATCGATCGCGCCGGACATCAGTGCGTTGAAGCGCGCTGCCGTAGCGCCCGCATAGACGTAATCGACCGAAGCCGGGTCGACATGGTGCGGCACCAGCATGCGCTCGACGTAAATCTTGGTGATCCCGGTGGGCGCATCGATCATGATGGTCTTGCCGCGCAGGTCCTCGAGTTTCTTATCCTGCGCCTTGGCCTCGATCGCATAGGGCGGAAGCTGAATCTCCAGGCGCACGAGGCTGATCGGCGCACCCTTGCTGATGGCGTAGAGCGGTTCGATGAGCGCCGCCGAAACGGTGGCGTCGATCGAGCCGGCGGCGAGTTGCTGCAGCACGGCACCGCTCGATTGCGTGTGGATCAGATCGAGCTTCAGATGCTCGGCAGCATAGTAGCCCTTTTTCAGGCCGATCAGCAGAGGCCAATGCGTCATGCTGATGGACCCCACCAGTCCGATCTGGACCGTATCGTCAGCCCGCGCGGCCAGCGGCACCAACAACAGCAATGCGGTCAATGCCGCTCGAGCGATGTTCGCAAGACGCATCGTCATCTCCTCCCGAAAACGCCGCTCCGGTTTTGTTTTGGCGAGTAGCCCATCCGTCACGGCGCGCCGGATATTTCCGGCCTCGCGTCGATCAGCCTAGGCGTTCTGCCGCGAAATGGGAAGC
>DASZWK010000025.1:0-16866 GCA_035546235.1 Xanthobacteraceae bacterium
ACTGACCATGACGGCGGGCGCGGCCGTGGTGCCGCCCTCGCCACCGGCCTTGATGCCGAGCGGATTGGTCGGCGACAGTACCTCGGCGATCTCGGTCCGGAACGACGGCAGCAGGTCGGCGCGCGGCATGCCGTAATCCATGAAGGAGCCGGTGAGCGGCTGTCCGCTGTCGGGATCGAGATAGATTTGCTCCCACATCGCCTGGCCGACGCCCTGCGCGATCGCACCGTGGGTCTGGCCGTGGACGATCAGCGGATTGATGCAGCGGCCCACATCGTCGATGCAGGCGTAGCGGGTGATGACGATTTCGCCGGTTTCGGGATCGATCTCGACTTCGCAAATCGCGGTGCCGTTGGGAAACACGGGATCGTGCATCTCGTTGTCGGTGACGACCGCAATGCCGTCCTTGAGCGCCTCCGGCAGCTCATGGCGCGCCGCCTCGGTCGCAAGCTCAAGAAAATCGAAGGTCAGATTGGTATCGCGCGAGCTGAATCGGCCGTCGTCGTAGACGACATTTTCCGGCGTCGAGCCCATCACGATCGCCGCAATCTCCTTGCCTCTGGCGATGAGATCGATCGCAGCCTTGGAGAAAACCGTGGCCGCATGGCGCATCGAACGTCCCGAATGCGACCCGCCGCCGACTTTCACCACCGCGGTATCGCCGTAGATGATGTTCACGCGCTCGTCGGGAACGTGAAGCAGATCGGCCACCACCTGGGCGAAGCTCGTCTCGTGGCCCTGCCCGTTCGATTGCGTGCCGATCACGGCATCGACGCGGGCCGGCCCGGACGAATCTTGCGGCCGCACCTTGAGCTGCGCCTGCTCCTTCGGCGCTCCGATCGACGACTCGACATAATTGGCGAGCCCCCGGCCCAAGAGCTTGCCGCGGCGCTTGGCTTCGCGGCGCCGCGCCGGAAATCCCTTCCAGTCGGCGATTTCCATCGCCCAGTCCATGTTCTCTTCGTAATGCCCGCTGTCGTAGAGCATTCCGACCGAGTTGCGATAGGGCATCGCCTTCGACGATATGAGGTTCTTACGACGCAGCGCGATGCGGTCGACGCCGAGTTGTTTGGCCGCCTCGTCGACCAGGCGCTCGATGGCGAAGGTGACTTCCGGCCGGCCCGAGCTGCGGTATGCATTGGTCGGCATGGTGTTGGTGAACACCGCGACCGAACGCAGCGTGGTCGCCGGAATCGCATAGGAGCCGGGAATAAGGCCCGAGCCCTTGCTCAGCGGCGACAACGACACGCAGCGCGCGCCGACGTTACTGATATTGGTCGCGCGCATACCGATGAAGCGGTGCTTGTCGTCGATCGCGAGCTCCACCGTCGTCACCAGATCGCGGCCCTGATAATCGCTGAGAAAGGCTTCGGAGCGCATCGCGGTGAATTTGACCGGCCGGCCGAGCTTCTTTGCCGCCCACAGCACAAGACCGAACTCGACATAGGTGCGGTTACGCGTGCCAAAATTGCCGCCGACATCGGCGGAAATCACCCGCAGCCGCTCCGGTGGCACGCCGACCACGTGGATCAATTCATTCCGCTGCCGCACTGCGCCGCCCGAACCGGCATAGAGCAGGTAGGAGTCCGTCGCGGCATCGTATTGCCCAAGCGCCGAACGCGGCTCCATCGGCACGCCGGTGACTCGGCCGATGTGGAATTTCTTCGCCACAACGTGCGCCGCGCGGGCAAAAGCCCGGTCGGTCGCTTCGCGATCGCCAAAAAAAGTCTCGACCAGCATGTTGTCCGGGACCTGATCCCAGATCGCGGGCGCGCCCGGTTGCATTGCGCCTTCCGAATGCAAAACGAACGGCACCTCTTCATATTGAACTTCGACGGCCTCGGCCGCATCCATTGCCTGCGCCTTGGTTTCGGCGACCACCATCACCACGGCTTCGCCGACATGCCGCACCTTGTCGGCAGGCAAAAGCATGTGGGGACCGGCGAACACTGTCTTACCGCCGGGCCCATGCAGCTTCATGTCGTATTTGGTCTTCGGCACCGGGTCGTGCGGGATCGGACCGATCTTGTCGGCCGCACAATCGGCGCCGGTGAAGACGCCAAGAACGCCAGGCATCGCCTGGGCGCGCTCGGTGATGATCGCCGCGATGCGCGCGTGCGGGTGGGGCGACCGCACTATCGCGGCATAGGCTTGGCCCTCAACCGCGAAGTCATCAGTGAACCGGCCATGGCCGGTGATGAGGCGCGCGTCTTCCTTGCGTGGCAGCGGTTTGCCGATAAAGCGGAAGCCGGTTTCATCCGGTCTTCTTGACTCGTCCATCAGGTTGCGCCGGCCGATCGAGCCGGTCCTCAATGTCACTCACTCGCGTCGCGGCCGCCGGTGTCAGCCAAAGGTGAAGGCGTCGTGATAAGCGCCCTGGACGCTGCCGCCGGGAACCGGGCCGCCGCCCGGCACATGCACCATGTTGCCGATCACGGCGCAAGTCGCGCCATGCAGGCCGTGGCGCGGCAGCGCCATCGGGGTCAAGGCTTCCCAGGTATCGGTCTTGGGATCGTAGGCTTCGTTGGTACCGAACACGCGGCCGGTGGCCTCGCCGCCGAACACCACGATCTTGCCGCCAATATAGACGCAGGACGGCCCGCTGCGCGCCGTCGGCAGCGGCGCCCGAAAACTCCAACTGTCGCTTTGCGGATCATACACCGCGTTGAGCGACGTGTTGAAATCGTAGGAATCCATGCGGCCGGCAATGGCGTGGATTTTCCCGTCGACCACGGCAACGCCCATATGGTCGCGCTGGCCGACAAACGGCTGCGTCGCGGTCGAACCGCGCATGCTGGCGCGCTCCGAATATTTGTTCGCCGCCGGATCGTAAACTTCGTGCCATTCCACCGAGCGCACGTCGCGACCGCCGAGCAAATGGATCTTGCCGTCGAGTTCGATCGCCGAGATGGCGCCGCGCGGCCGCGACAGTCCGGCGATCGGCATCCACTGGTCGGTCGCCGTGTCATAGACGAAGCAGCGCGAATGCGGGCACCGGTTCTGCTCGATGAAGCCGCCGAATGTGTAAATCTTCGAACCGATGGCGACGCCCGCAACGTGATTGCCCGCCACCGGAAACGGCGCCTTCAGCGACCAGGTACGCGCTTTGGAGTCGTAGACCTGATGGAAATTGGCGTCGAAGCGATGTCGCGCGTAGCCGGCAATGACGTGGATGTTGCCCTGGCACTCGATCACGGCGTGCTCGCCGGTCGGGATCGGCAGCCGTGGCTGCTCGACCCAGCGGCCTGGATTACTGGCCCTCGGCGCAACGCTGGTCACGTAGCGCTGCTTTTCGACCGTCGTCGGGATCGCCGTGATCGAGCGATCGTTCAGCCCGGCGAACAGCGGATCGGCGGTGGGGACGGCTGTGTCGTTCATCGTCTGCCTCACGCGTAAGAGGGAACAGCGTCTTTGATGAGCTTGCGCATCAATTCAGCGCCTTCGCGCGCCACGTCATACGGCGAGCGTGCCCACATGTCCGGGTTCGGCGCCTCATAGCTGAGATAGCCGGTGTACTTCTTCTCCGCCAACAGCCCGAGAATTTCGCGCCATTTGACGATACCTTTGCCGGGCGGCAGCCGATCGGTCGGGCGTGCCACGCCGGTGACGGGATTGGGTGACAGGTCGCTGAACTGGAAGCAGAAGATTTGCTCCGCCGGCACGCTCTCGAAACCACGGCCTCCGGCGCCGCTGCGGGTGAAGTGATAGGTATCGATCAGATAACCGCAATTCGGCTTGTTCGCGCCGGTAATCAGCTCGGTCAGCACCGAGAGGCTGTTGAGCACGGGATGCTGCGAATTGAATTCGATGCCGAGCTTCAATCCAAACTCGCCCGCGATATCGCCGGCGCGCTTGAGATACTCGATCGCGTCCCGGATCGGCCCCTGAAGCGGGCCCGGCGCGCTCATCAGCGTCGTGCAGCCGAGCGCGACCGCGTTCTCGCAGGATTCGCGAAACACCTTGAACAGCCGCTTGCTTTCATCACCTGTGGCGAACAGCCAGCCGTATTCGACACCAAGCACGCCGACCGGAATGCCGCTGCCTTTTATAAGGTCGAGAACCTGGGCGTTGCTCATGCCGGCATCGAAGCAGCGGGTGAAGTCGGTGCGCCGCAGCTCAACCGCGTCGAAACCCCCAATGCGCGCGGCATCGAGCGCCGTTTTCAATGGCGTGGTGTCGATCGTCCACATGTGCAGCGCCAGCCGCCCGAATTTTTCCGTCATGCGTCAAGTTCTCCGTCTCCGCGTTGGGCGCCTGCCGATGGACCGGCCAAGCATCCCACCTCCCTTTGTTTCTAAACGTCGTAATCGAGCCGCACCACCTGCCCGGTCGAAACCGCGCGCTCGATGGCGTAGGTGGTCTTGAGGTTGAGCATCGCCTGCTCCGGCGTGGCGTGGATGCTCGGCCGGCCGGTGGATAGAAAATCGAGCCAGGCGCGCGTCTCATTGCCCAGCGGTCCCCAGAAATCGCCCATCGCCCAGTCGCCCGCCGTATTGCTGCCGAGGAACGCCATCTCGACGGAGTGGCCGGGCACATAAGGATGCGGAATGCCCTTCTCGGAAAACAAGAGGTGCTCCATGTGATCGTCGTCGATAATCATGGTGCCGTCGCTGCCCAAAAGCTCGACGCGGTCGGATTGGCCTTGCGTCGGATAGCGCGCCGGCAGCGCATAGGCGATACCGAAATTGACCACGGCGCCGTCGGCGAACGTGACCAGCGCCCAGGTTACGTCGTGGGCGCTGTAACCGGCGTCGCGAAGGATGCCGTGCTGGCCCCGCGCCACCACCTCAACCGGCTTATTGCCTTCGAGCAGCCAGCAAATCAGATCGACGTAATAGGTGAGCACGTCGAGCACCGGCGTGGCATGCGGATCGCGCTTGAGGATGGCGAAAGTCTGAGCGCGCGAATTATAGACGCGCGCCAAAGCGCCGCTCACCTTGCCGAGCCGGCGGTGGATCATCTGCTCCTTGGCGCGCAGAAAGCATTCCTTGAAGCGGCGGCTGTAGCCGACCCGCAGCGTGCCGCCGGTTGTCCTCAGCGTCTTGAGGATCGCCTCGGCGTCGTTGAGCGACAGGGCGAGCGGCTTTTCCACCAGCACCGGTTTGCCGAGTTCGAGCGCCCGGCACACCGGCGCGGCGTGCTCGCCCTCGGGCGTCGAGACGAAGACCGCGTTGACATCAGGGTGTGCGATCACCGCGTCGTTGTCGGCAGAATGGAAATCGGCGCCGGCGAGCTCGGCAAGCTTTTTGGCTTGGCCCAAGTCCTTGTCGGCGACAGCCAGAAAACCCACCGCCGGATGCTTGGCGGCAAGCCGGGCACGCAAGGTGCCGATCCGACCGGAGCCGACGACGGCGATACCGAGAGCCTTTGCCTTCACATTCTCCTCCGCCCGGCTATGTTACGCTTCCCGGCAAAGGAAGGCAGGGGGAGTCTATACATGAGCGCGCGCGCCCTGGAGTTCGTCGAGACCTGGGTCACGGAGAAGATTGCACAGGAAGGCTATCCGTTGGAGGGAGCGGCTTCGCCGGCGAAGGAGTGGGCAGCCGAGTGTGTCGCGGCGGCCCTCGAAGAGGGTATCCCGGCAAGCGAAATCGAAGAGGCCTTCGATGATCTGGAGGAGTTCATCGACGGTGAACTTGAAGAAGCGAGAGAGCGGGACGAAGACGAACACGACGACGAGGACGATGAGGAGGACGAGGAAAAATAGCCTACGCCACCATCCTCGTCTGCTGACCGCCGCGCAGCCGCTGCTCATCGACGTCGATGCCGAGGCCGGAGCCCTCCGGCACAACGGCGTGACCGCCATCAATCCGTAGCGGCTCTCGCACAGCATCTTCGGCAAGACCGCTGCTGGTCAGCGTGAGGCCCCAGCCGAGCGCCGGCACCGCTGCGGCAAGATGCAATGCCGCGGCCGAAGCGACGCTGGATTCGCCGGTCTTGCAGGAAATATTGACCTTCATACCCAGGCGGTCGCACAGCCGGCACGCTTCGAACAGCGCGCGCAGGCCGCCGAGCTTGATGGCCTTCAGGCTAACGCCTGCAGCCGCGCCGCGGGCGTGGTGGCGCTCAATGTCTTCGAGCGAATGGATGCCCTCGTCGGCGCCGATCGGCGCTGCGGTTGCGGCGGCAATGCGCGCCATGCCGTCGAGATTTTCCGCGCGCACCGGCTGCTCGAAGAAATCGAGGCCGCAATCGGCGAGCCCCGCGACATAGCGCAGCGCTTCGTCGACGCCAAAACCCTGATTGGCATCGGCCGACACGAGGCACGGCTCGCCCTGCGACTTGAGCAGTCGACAGACGTCTTGCGTGCGCGCCGCATCCGCTTCGGGAGAAGCAAGTCCAACCTTGATCTTGAAAGCCCGATAGCCGGCCGCCCAACGCTCACGCGCCTCGCTCAGATCCGCAGCCTGATCGGTTGAGCCGATCACGGCCAGCACCGGAATGCGGCTGCGCCGGCGATCGCCAAACAGCGTATAGAGCGGCCGGCCGGCAGCGCGCGCCACGGCATCGTGCGACGCCATCTCGATCGCGGCCTTGGCGCCGCTGTTGCCGAACATGGCATCGTTCATCGCCGCCGAGAGTGCCGGAAAATCGTCGGCCGCACGTCCGATCAGTCCCGGCCGCATATGGATGATTGCCGCCATCATGCTGGCCGTGGTTTCGCCGGTCATGGTCGGCGCCGACGCCGCCTCGCCCCAGCCGACCACACCGCTGTCGGTCTCGATCCGCACAAACACGTTGTCGGCGCGGGTCACGGTCTCGCCTGCCATCGTTACGGGCTTTTTCATCGGCAGGCTGGCCGCGAAGGGCTCGATCGTCTTGATTTTCATTCGGCCCTCGTATGCTCGAATGGCGGCCCGCATCTATCCGAGAGGCATGGTGTACGAACGAACGCCCGCACGCCAGACGAATCTTTGCGGTCAGTAGCTCTTCTCGTGCTCGCGCGGCTTACCCATCAAAATGGGCTGAAACAACGCGGCCGCCGCCATCGTCGTCATCAGCGAGATCGCCAGAAGTTTGCCCATGCTCGACGTGCCGGGGTGACTTGAGAACCACAAGCTGCCGAACGCCGTCGCGGTGGTCAACGCGCTGAAGGTCACGGCACGCGTGAGCACCGATTGCAGCAGGTTCGTCTGCCCCTCGCGCCACGCCATAATGTAGTAGATCTTGAACGCCACGCCGACGCCGAGCAAAAGCGGCAACGCAATGATGTTGGCGAAATTCAGCGGCAGATCGACGATGACGCAAAGCTCCAAGGTGACAACAACCGCCAGCAGCAATGGCACCAACGTGAGCAGAACGTCGCCGAGCCGCCGCAGCGTGATCCAGAGAATGATAGTGATGGAGATCAGCGCACAGGCGCCGGCTTCGCCGAACGCAACCAGCACGGTGTGGCGCGCGTCGAGAATAGAGATCGGCCCCTCGGACGCGTTTGGCTCGGCGGCCTGGACGGTGTCGGCAAATCTCTCCAGCACAGCATTGCTGTTGGTATCGCCCTTCGGTGCAATATCGACGCGCGTCTGACCTCCCGTGGTCATCCACTGATGGACGAGTTCAGGCGGCAGCGATTCCGCGGTAACTGCCTGCGCCTTGAACAATCCGCGAAGCTCATCGAGCGCCGTATGCAGCGGCTGCACGAACGCCACTTCAGCCCGCTGCCGGACCGAAGGGTCGGCCTTGGCGAGCGCCGTCATGGCCGCGGCGAGCCGGTGCGCCGCGTCGGCGCCTGGACCCTTGGCGTCGCCCGCAAGCGTCTTAAGCGCGTTCACCGTGGAATTGATCATGCTGACGTTTTGCGCATCGGTCGGCGGCGCAGCCGTAGTCGGCGGATTGAGAACCGGATCGAGCGTCTTCGCGGCGGCGGCGATGAGCTTGAGTTTTTCCGGCTGCTGATCGGGAATAAAGCTCGCCAGCGTGGTGACGCGAGCGACCTCGGGCAGAGCGCGCAATTTGGCTGCGGCCTGTTCGGCGGCGGCGGGCGAGGCGGCGAGCAGCTGAATGTCGTTGGCGCCGCTGTTCGGATTGCTCTTCAGATCGAGATAAGTGGCAACCGACTCGACCTTCGAGCTGCGCAGATTCATCGGGTTGAAGTCGAACCGCAGCCAATGAAGCAGCGGCAAACCCGCCACGACGATAAATGCCGTGGCGATCAGAATCGGCATGCGATGGCGCTCAAGAAAGCTGTCGACCGGGGCGAGCGCGTGATAACCCAGCTGATGCGGCTCGCTCGGCGGATTGAAACGGCTGAGCATCGCGGGCAACAGCGTGACGCTGGTCACAAACGCGATCAGCATGCCGACACCGGCGATCAGACCGAGTTCCGACACGCCCTTGTAGACCGTAGGCAGGAACGACAGGAATCCGGCGGCGGTCGCGAGTGCGGCGAGCGTGAGCGGCGCCCCGGCCCGCTGGCCGGCATGGACGAGCGCCACGCGCAAGTCATCGACATCGTGGCGCTCCGCGCGGTAGCGCACGCTGAATTGAATGCCGAAATCGACACCCAAGCCGACAAACAGCACGGCGAAATAGATCGACATGAGATTGAGCGTGCCGACCATGAGCAGGCCGACCGCAGCCGTGATGACAAGACCCACGGCGAGATTGATGAAAACCGCGGCGATGATCCGCCACCAGCGCAGTGCCATCCACAGGATGAACAGTACCACGGCGATTGTGACGGTGCCGTTGAGCGCCGCATTCTCCTTGATGGTCGCGAATTCTTCGTCTTCGAGCGGCACCGGCCCGGTAAGACGCAGCCGGGCCTGATATTTTCCGGCAAAGTCGAGGTCGCTTGCCGCTTGCCGGATGGCATTGCTGGCGCGAAGGCCTGGTTCGAGCGCGGAATAATCGAGCGCCGCCTGGATGGTCAGAAAGCGCAACAACTGGTCTGGCGTGGAGGGTTTGCCTTGCCCCAGGCTTTTCCAGGAAAAGCTCGCTGGCTTGCCGGCATTCACCTGCTCGACCGTATCGGCGGCGAGCGTCATCGGCAATGTCATGGCGTCGAGCGTGATGCGCCCGCCCTGTACGCCCAGCAGTCCGAATTGAAGGGCCTGTATGACGCCGCGCAGGCTGGGATCGCCGGCCAATACCTGGATGAGACGCGATGCCTGCGTCAGCGTCGCCATGCGCGTGGCGAGATCCTTCGTATCCAAAAACAGGAGTCCGTTCTGGGCGAAAAAGGGACCGCCCGCCGGATCCTCGATCGAGAGAAACGTCTCCTTCTGCTGCGATAGGCGCTGCCTGAGCGCGGTCGTGGCTTCGTCGGCCAGCTCGGGTGTCGGCGCATTGATCACCGCGGCGATTGTCTGAAAATGCGGAAAAGCCTTTTCGAGCGCGGCCTCGCGCTGCCGCCACGGGATATCGTTGGAAATCAGGTCCGCCATATTGGTCGTCATTTTGAAATGCGCGGCCGCGTACCACGACGACGCGATGGCAAGCAGAAGCCCCGCGGCAATGACCGCCCACGCATTTTGCGAGCAAAAGGCAATCGTCCGGACAACGATAGCAGTGATGGTCTTCATGATGGGCGAGACAAAACCGTCAGCGGGAGCGATGAATAGCGGGTGAGACCATCGTGTGAGTCGTTACAACAACGGCAAAACAGAGGCAGGCGCCTGGCGGAGCGATTTGACATTCGCTACCCACCCGGCCGCACCTCCGGTAGCGAATGTCAAATCCAAAAGCTCCACCAGCACTTATAATTTTCTAGTGGTCCTTTGATTCTTACGTTCGCACGAGAGGATGCCGAAATGGGAACGTTACAATCAGACCACTAGGCCTCCTATTTGCCCGCTCGGGGTCGCCCTAATTGCCTGGAAATGACGAAAAAGCAAATCGCCAAAATGACGTAGCCTTTCATTCCAGCCCCAAAAACGGTGCGCGGACGTGGCTTATCGCGACATTGTCTGCGCCAAGATCACCAAAATGGATTTATTCCTATAAACTTCCGCGGCAAAGTGTTCCGGGTAAAAAGTGCGGTTTTTCCATCCGAATCGGGAAAATTCTCGCCCAGACCCCGATTTCGAGGGGCTTGGTCGAAGTTCCGCCAGCAAAGCAACGATAATTTGCGGACTTGATTGTCATGGCAGCATGACCAAAGTATCTGAGAGATGTTAGCGCGATCGGCCCGGCGCCCTCCCATCGGGGAGGGGCGATGTTGTATGCCGATTCGGAGGTATTTTGCCGATGAGAGTTATCCTCGCCCAGCCGCGTGGTTTCTGTGCCGGGGTGGTCCGTGCCATCGAAATCGTGGAGCGGGCGCTGCAGAAATTCGGTCCGCCGGTCTATGTCCGCCATGAAATCGTGCACAATAAGCACGTGGTGGAAAGCCTGAAGGCCAAGGGTGCCCGCTTCGTCGAGGACCTGTCCGAGGTTCCCCCCAACGCCGTGACCATTTTCAGCGCCCATGGGGTGGCCAAGAGCGTCGAGGAAGCGGCGGCGGCCCGCCAGCTGCCGGTGCTCAATGCCACCTGCCCGCTGGTCACCAAAGTCCACAACCAGGGCAAGCGTTACGTCGGCCAGGGTCGGCGCCTTATCCTGATCGGCCATGCGGGCCATCCCGAGGTCGAGGGCACGATGGGCCAGATCTCCGAGCCCGTGACCCTGGTGCAGACGGAGAACGACGTCGCCTCGCTCGATATCCCCCGTGACACCCCCGTCGCCTATGTGACGCAGACCACCCTTTCGGTCGACGATACCCGCGGCATCATCGCCGCTCTGCACGGCCGCTTTACCGATATCGTCGGGCCTGAGACGCGCGACATCTGCTATGCGACGCAAAACCGGCAGACCGCGGTCCGTGAACTCTCCAAACTGGTCGACGTAATCCTCGTTGTTGGCGCCAAGAACAGCTCCAACTCCAACCGCCTGCGCGAGATCGGCGAAGAAGACGGCACGCCGAGCTATCTGATCGCCGACGGCAGCGAGGTTGAGCCCGACTGGTTCAACGGCGCCGAAACGGTCGGCATCACCGCCGGCGCCTCCGCGCCGGAAGTGCTGGTGGAGGACGTGATTGATGCGCTGCGCCGGCTCGGTCCGGTTGAGGTCAGCGAATTGACCGGCCGTCAGGAGACGATCGAATTTCGTCTGCCGCCCGAATTGACCGACGGTGGTGCCGCCGGCCGCGCGGCGGCAAAAGTCTAAAACGCCGGCGGCTACGGCCGCAGGCAGTCAAAGAGATAAAAAAGGATCGCGTTGTGACCGTATCATTACGACAACAGGTGGCCGTCGGCTCATACATCCTGCGCCAGCGCGTAGCGGGACGGAAACGCTATCCGCTCGTGCTGATGCTGGAGCCGCTGTTCCGCTGCAATCTCGCCTGCTTCGGCTGCGGCAAGATCGACTATCCCGACGCCATTCTCAACAAGCGCCTATCGGTACAGGAATGCCTCGACGCGGTGGACGAATGCGGCGCGCCGATGGTCGCCATTCCGGGCGGCGAGCCGCTCATCCACAAGGAGATCGGCGAGATCGTCAAAGGCATCGTAGCCCGCAAGAAATTCGTTTCGCTGTGCACCAATGCGTTGCTCCTGGAAAAGAAGCTGCACCTGTTCGAGCCGTCGCCCTATCTGTTCTTCTCCGTGCATCTCGACGGCTTAAAGCATAACCACGACAAATCGGTCTGCATGGAAGGCGGCTTCGAAAAGGCGGTCGGCGCCATCAAGGCCGCCAAGGCCAAAGGCTTTGCCGTCAACGTCAATTGCACGGTCTATGACGGCCACCCGGCCGAGGATATAGCGGCCTTCCTCGACCTGACGAAGGACCTGGGCGTCGGCGTCTCCATATCTCCGGGCTATGCCTATGAGCGGGCGCCGGACCAGGCGCACTTCCTCAACCGCCGCAAGACCAAGGAGCTGTTCCGCAAGGTCTTTGCGCTCGGCAAGGGCAAGGGCTGGAATCTGACGCATTCCGGCATGTTCCTCGATTTCCTCGCCGGCAATCAGGAATTCCACTGCACGCCGTGGGGAATGCCGACGCGCAACATTTTCGGCTGGCAGAAACCCTGCTACCTGCTCGGCGAAGGCTACGCCAAAACCTTCAAGGAGCTGATGGAGACCACTGACTGGGACTCCTACGGCACCGGCCGCTACGAGAAGTGCGCCAACTGCATGGCGCATTGCGGCTACGAGGCAACCGCCGCCAACGCCATGATGGAGCATCCCCTGCAGGCGGCGATGATCGCGTGGCGAGGTGTCAAGACCGAAGGCGAGATGGCGCCGGAAATCGACATGACCCAGCAGCGCCCGGCAAAATACGTCTTCGACAGCAACGTGCAGCTGACCGTCACCGAGATGCGCGCCAATGAGGCGCGTGAGAAAGCTGCGAAGGCGGCAAAAACCTCGGCGAGCGCTGCGTAGCTCAAACAGAGTCTCGCGAAGCAAAAAGGGCCCCGGCAAGCCGGGGCCCTTCGCATTTCAATTCACCGGCAGAGTTAGCGTCCGGTCCAGTTGAACTTCCATACCAGAGCAGTCGTAACCGTCTGCACGTAAGGCCTGGTGGTCAGGGTATTGCCATCCGGCAGCCCGGTCGCGGTGCTGAACTCGGACAGGGTACGCCGGCCGTATTCAGAGAACCGGTATTCGGTCTGCAGGAACAAGCCGTGGAACGGAACCCAGTCGTTCAGCGAATATTCGAAGCCGCTGCCGAGGAACCAGCCGCTGTCGTTGTAGTTCGGATAGCTGAACGCGATGGGCGTGCCGGTAAAGGTCTGATACTCGGACGACGTCGTGAAGCGCGTCCGGGTATAGCCGCCGTCGAAATAGGTCATGACTGACGGCGTCACGAGATAGCCCACGCGCGCGCCGACGAACCATGCGCTGGTCTCTTTTTCGTTCATCGCAAGCGGCTGGATGCCGGCGCCTGCGGGCGGGAATAACTCGCTCGGGCTGATGGTGCCCTTGAGGCTCATCGGATCCCAATCGCCGAAGACGCCGACTACGACCCGGTGGTTAAACCACGGTGTCTGATAATCGCAGCCACCGCCAACCTTACCCATCCAGCCGCGGCCGCCATCGGTCGTGGTTACTGAGCTGCCGGCGGCGTCGGTGAAGTAATGATCCTGATTCCACATCCCATAGCCCCAGCCGCCATCGACGTAGCAGCCGGTCCAGCTCATCACAGGCGCCGGCATCGGCGCCTTCAGCGGCATCAGGTCGGCAGCGCTCGCTGCCAACGGCGCCGCGAGCAGAGCCGCGGAAACGCCAATCATCGCCAGTAATTTCTGTGACATCGCACCCCTCCTAATGAAATCGTCAGGCGTCCCCGCCTGTTGAAGCCATTATCGCGGGCAATGTGTTACACGGCGATACAATATTGACCCGCCGAAATGCTTTTCCGGAACGTGTTGTAGTCGGGACACAGCCAGCACAACCGGAAATTTCGTGATTAAGCTCAATACTTTAGAGGAGATCGGCGGCGCGCGCACACAACCCCTGCGCATGCCGACAGCGCGTGATATCCACATTGGTCACCCACATGGTTAGCGACCCGACATCGGTCGTGGCCGATTTGCGTCGAGTGAGTCGCGACAGTTGAGGCAGATTCGGCACCGGCGTTCGGCCACCTGGATAGCCAGCCCGCACCAGGCCCCATACCGGCCGCTACATCCCGTAGCCGACGGTCCGCGTGTTGCCGCACCGCAGATTCCGGTAGCGCGCCAGCGCCCAGAGCGGAAAAAACTTCGAATAGCCGTGGTAGCGCAGATAGAAAACCCGAGGAAAACCGGTCGCCGTGTAGCGCGGCTCATTCCAGAAGCCATCCTCGGCCTGCGTTGTCGTCAGGTAGGCGACACCGCGCGCCACCGCCGGATGATCGAGTTCGCCCGCCGCCATAAGACCGAGCAGAGCCCACGCGGTCTGTGAGGCGGTCGACGGTGCGCGTTCGTAGCCGCGATAGTCGAGCTTGTAGCTTGAGCCGTCCTCACCCCACCCACCGTCCTCGTTCTGGATGCGCGCGAGCCAGTCGACAGCCTTCCGCATTTCCGGCGCGCCGTGATCGACGCCTGCGGCGCTGAGCGCGCACAACACCGACCACGTGCCATAAATGTAATTCATGCCCCAGCGGCCGTACCACGAACCCTCGGGGAGCTGCGTGCGGCGCAGATAATCGATCGCGCGTGCAACCGCCGGACTATTGGCCGCCGTCTCGCCGAACTGCGCCAGCATTGATAGACAGCGCGCGCTCACGTCCTCCGTCGGCGGATCGAGCAACGCGCCGTGATCGGCGAACGGAATGTTGTTGAGATAGTAAAATTCATTGTCGGCATCGAATGCGCCCCAGGCGCCGTTGTGACTCTGCATGCCGACGATCCACTCTTGCGCGCGATCGAGTGCCGCGCGGTAGTCCGGGCGGCCGGCTGCATTCTGAAAGCGATCCATCGCCATGGCGACGACCGCGGTATCATCGACATCGGGATAATGCGGATTGGCATATTGAAACGCCCAGCCGCCCGGACGCAGATCAGGGCGCCGCGCGATCCAGTCGCCGCGCACGTCGAGCACCTGCATGGGCACGAGCCAGTCGAGCCCCCTGCGCACCGCCTCACTCGTGCCCTCGCCGCCGGCTTCCATCAACGCGTGGCAGACGAGGCCGGTATCCCAGATCGGCGAGACGCAGGGCTGGCAGTAAGCCTCGTTCGGATGCACGACCAAGAGTTTTTCGACCGACTTGCGTGCAATAGCGCGCCGCGGATCGCCCTCGCCGATGCCGAGCGCATCGAACATCATCACGCTGTTGGCCATCGCGGGAAAAATCGCGCCGAGACCGTCCTCGCCGTTGAGCCGCTCGCTCACCCAGGCGACAGCCCGGTCGATCGCGCGCTGCCGTGCTTTTTTGGGAAAGAATGGCTCGCCGGCGCGCAGCACGTTGTCGATGCCGCGGAAGAACCAGAACCATGACGCTTTCTGCTGCGGCGCCATCGGCGCCGGGCCGAGCATCTGCGGCGGTTCGAGAAACAGCTCGTCGATGCGCACGCCTTTTGGATTGCGCGCCACCGGCTTTTTTACCATCAGCACCAGGAGCGGCACGATGACGGTCCGGCTCCAGTATGAGATCTTGTCGAGATGGAACGGAAACCATCTCGGCAACAGCATGATTTCGACCGGCATCACCGGCACCGCGCGCCACGGCACAAAACCAAACAGCGCCAGCATGATCCGCGTGAACACGTTGGCGCGTTCGGCGCCGCCGCGGGCGTGTAACGCCTCGCGCGCACGGCGCATGTGATCCGCCTCGACCGAATCGCCGATCACTTTCAGCGCGAAATAGGCTTTGACCGTCGCGCTGATATCGAGATCGCCCTCGGCAAACAGCGGCCAGCCGCCATGCGCGCCCTGGATGCGGCGCAGATAGACGCCGATCTTGGCCTCAAGCGCGGCATAGACCGGCTCGGCCAGATAGTGCCGCAGCAGCACGTATTCGGCCGGAATGGTGGCGTCGGCTTCCAGTTCAAACAGCCAATGACCGTCCTCGCGCTGGCGCGCCAGCAGCGCGGCGGTCGCGGAGTCGATCGACCGGTCGAGGCGGTCGTTTTCGATTGATGCAGTGCTGGTCGCCTCACTCATGCGCGGCTCACTTCTGGGCGCGCCGCTGCCGCGCGATGCGCGAGCAGATCGGCAGCGCGATTGCCGGAGCGGATTGCACCTTCGATCGTGGCGGGCAGCCCGGTGTCTGTCCAATCGCCGGCCAGCGCCAGATTCCGCCATCGGGTCTGCGCCGCGGTCCGCTTTAGCTCCTGCGCCGGCGTGGCGGCAAACGTCGCGCGCCGCTCGCGCACGATCTGCCATGGCGGCAGACCATTCGGCTGCATCGCCGGCAAACCCGTGACGGCCGCGACCTCGCTCCAGATCGTTTTCGCGAGCACGTCGCGCGCCGTATCGATATAGCGGTCGCCGGCGCTGATGGTCACCGACACGCGGCCGGGAAATGCGAAGATCCACTGCGCCGTGCCGTTGAGCACGCCGACGATCGGCGGCTGCGTGGCCGGCGGCTCGATCGCGAAATGCGCATTGACGATGGCGCGAAACTCCGTCGGCACTTCGAGATCGCGGACGAGCGATGTGGCCGCATAGGGCGGCACCGCAAGGACCACGACGTCATCGGGCGCGAGCACAATCGCCTCGTTGCCGAAATCGAGCGCTTCGACGCGCTCCTCGCCAAAACGCATGGCGCGCAGTTGATGTTCGAGGCGCAGGGTAGCGCCGCGCCGCTGCAGACATTCAAGTGCCGGCTCAATCAGCGTCGGCCCCAGGCCGTTGCGCGCCACAAGCGGCCGGCAGGCCCGCCCGCCCATCGCAAGCGTCTCGCGGATCACCGCGCCGGCAAGTTTCGCCGAGCCGTGAGGGGGATCGATATTGAGCGCAGCGAGTAACAGCGGTTCGACCAACCGCCGATAAAGCGTCCCGCCGCAGTCAATCACGTCGCCGACCCTTTTTCCGGGACGTGCCCACAACAGCCGCGCCAGCGGCGCGTAATCGAACGGACTCGTACCCGGCACGCGGCGTTTTCGGTCAAATACCCAGAACGGCAGGCGGCCATCGTTGAAACGCAGCGTCCAACGCTCGCCGTTGGCAAGATCGACAAACGGGAATTCCGCAGTCTTCGGACCGATCAGCTGCTGCTCGGCGCCGATCTCGTGCAGAAAAGCGAGCGCGGCGTGGTTGCCCGACAGCAGAAGATGGTTGCCGTTATCGATCGTCATGCCGAGCGCGGCGTCGCGGTAGGAACGGCAGCGGCCGCCGGCGAACGCCGTGGCCTCGTGGATGACGACGCGCGCGCCGCCCGCGGTCAGCCGCAGCGCGGCGGATAACCCGGCAAGACCGGCGCCGATGACGTGGACTGTCCCGGCCATCACACGAGATTACGCAGCAC
>DASZWK010000026.1:0-11268 GCA_035546235.1 Xanthobacteraceae bacterium
TCGCCACTATTCGCTGACGTCACCAACAGCGTGCGGCGGCGATGGTTCGCCAACAGCTCCGACGAACGGCAGCTCGACTATCTGCGCGCGCGCGAAACTTTGATGACCAATATACTGAAGGTCATGGCCGATCATCGGCTCGACGCTATCGTTCACAAGGCCGTGGAGCATCAGCCGACGTTGATCAAGGACGGCGTCAATCCGCCGTTCGTGGATCAGAAAGGCGCCCCGCATCTCAATACGTTTCTGATCTTCGTGCCGTCGATCGTCGTTCCCGCGGGATTTACCCGCGACAATCTGCCGGCGGGGATCACTTTTCTCGGACGGCCGTATTCGGATGCCAGGATGGTTCAGCTCGCCTACGCCTACGAGCAGGCGACCAGCCACCGGCGGCCGCCGTCCACCGTGCCGTAACCCGGGGGCCGTTCAGGCATTCAAGTTTTCGCGCAGCGTCGGTCCCGCATATTTCTTCTTTGCCAGTCCCCGGCGCTGGAGCTCGGGCACGACGAAGTCGACGAATTCCCGGATGTTGTCCATCGCCGAATAGCCCCGGCCCAGGATGAAGCCGCCATTGGCGCCGGTCTCGAAATGCAATTGCTCCAATGTGTCTGCAATTTTTTTAGGCGTGCCCGCGGCGACCAATATGCGATCGACCAGAAAGCGCCGCGCGAATTCTTGCACGGACTGATTGGGATCGGTCGTTTTCAACAGCTCGTCGAAACTGCCGAGGTTGCCCTTTTGCGCGCGCACCTGGTCGCCGAAGTCGGCGAGCCGCATGCCGGGCTTGGCGGTTGCAAAGTCGACCCCGTATTGGGCGGACATCTCGACGAGCCCGGCTTCCGGCGGAATGGCGTCCAGATAACGCCGCTCCTTCTCGGCGGCATCGGCGTCCGAATCCGCCACCTGGACACGGATCGACCAGAGAATGCCGATATCGCGCGGCCCGCGCCCGGCCGCGACGAGCGCAGCGTCGAGTGTCTGGCGGTGCTGCTTCATGCTCGCAATCGTTCGCCGCGTGCTGAACTGCAACTCCGCAAAAGCGGCGGCAAGCTTCATCCCCGGTCCGGACAGGCCCGCCTGAATTACCACCGGCCGGTGCTGCGGCGACGGCAGCGCCGGCAGCGGCCCGCGGACGTTGAAATAGCGGCCGCGATGATCGATCCGATGAACCTTCGCCGGATCGGCATAAATGCCGCGCTCGCGATCGAGCACGAGGGCATCCGGCTCGACACTGGCCCATAGTTTGAAGGCGACTTCGAGGAATTCCTGGGCACGAACGTAGCGCTCGTCGTGATCCATCATTTCATCGAAGCCGTAATTCGCGGCTTCGTTCTTGTACGCCGACGTTACCGCATTCCAGGCGATCCGGCCTCGGGTCACGTGATCGAGCGCATTAAACAGGCGCGCGCAGTGGAACGGATGGTGATAGGTGGTCGACATCGTCAACGCGAAGCCGACGCCCGGTGCCGCCTTGGCCATCAACGGAATCATCGGCGTCATGTCGTGACGCGGCCACTTTGCGCCATAGCGCACGACCGCATCGTGGTTGCCGCCGTAATCCTCGGAGGTCCCGCCGGTGTCGCCGAAGAACAGCATGTCCATGATGCCGCGTTCGGCGACGCGGGCGAGTTCTTCATAGAACTCGGAAGTTCCGTAATATGGATAGCCGATCCACGAGCCCGGCATACGCCAGAGGTAGTCGGTGTGCAGAAATGAGATATCAGCCGCGAGATGGATCGATTCAGATTCCGACACCGAGTCGCTCCCGCTGGGTCACGGATGCGGCAATTCTGCCGGTTGGACCGCGGCTTGCGGGTAGCTGTCGCCGCACGCGTCCGGCTCCGATGTGTTCGGCAAGATTGTCGAATTGGCGCGGCCGAAAGGCTTGCGGCAAAGCCACCAGACCCCCGCTGCCAGAACGAGGCATGCGCCAAGGGGCTCGGGTACGAAGAATGCGCCGAACGCCGCGAGCGCGGGCGGTGTCTTGAGTTCGCGTAATGTCGGCTTGCGCACGAAACGTACCATTGGCTGAGCGAGCAAGCGACGTTAACAAAGGATTAACCCTGTGTCGGGGGCTGTCCTGAAGCGTGGTTAACGCGGGCGGCCCCCCGGAATAACGCACATGCCGACGGGCAAAACATTCGGCGAGCTTGTTGCGCTTGCAGCCGCGCATCACGGCGCCGGCCGCCTCCGGGAGGCCGAAGCGAACTATCGCGCGGCGCTCGCGCTTTCGCCCGGCCATGCCGCCGTCGTCAACAACCTCGGTGTCATTGCTGCGACAGAGGGCCGTCAGACCGACGCGCGCGCGCTGTTCGACGACGCCATTTCGCGCGAGCCCGGCCACGTTGCCGCGCATTATAATCGCGGCTCCGCGCTTATCGCGCTCGGCCGCACGGACGACGCAATCAGAAGCTTCGAGCGCGTGTGCGCTCTGGATCCCGGCCATTACGGAGCGCATCGCGCGCTCGGTTTTTTGTGGCTTGAGGTTGGCGATCGCGGCCGCTCGCTCGACCATTTTGCCCGCACCTACGAATTAAGACGCGGCGACGACAGACTCGACGGACAAGCCAAATTTCTGACCTTAGCGACGCGCCGCAAGCTTGCGCACGACGCGGAACAATTCCGCTATCTCGCTGCGCGCCGCCGCGATCGCGCGCGCTTCGATGCCCTGGCGCGGGCGTATGAGGTGGTGGCGCAGGATTTTCCAGAGCCGCCAACGGCGCTTTCGCCATCGCAGCGGGACCTGCTCGGCGATGACTACAACACCGCGATCGCCATCGCCGACGCGCCGGAACTTGCCGACGGAGCGGTGGCTGGCCGCGCCGACGCCGAAGAGCTGACGCGACAGTTCCAGGCTGGTGCGGCGGGCGCGGTTTCTTTCGACGAGCTATTGACGCCTCGCGCGCTGGCGGCGCTGCGGCGGTTTTTGCTGGAGAGCACCGTCTGGCACGATTTCAGTCATATCGGCGGGTTCGTCGCGTCCTATCTCGAGGATGGTCTCGCTTGCCCGCTGGTGTTGCAGATTGCCGATGAAATTCGTCAGGCCTTCCCCGGTCTGCTGGCGCAGCATCCGCTATCGCAGGCCTGGGCCTTCAAAGGGCTCGAAGGCAGTTCCGCCGTTGACGTCCACGCCGACGATGCGGCGATCAGTCTGAATTTGTGGCTCACGCCGACGGCCGCCAACCTGACGCCGGACCGGGGCGGGCTTGCCGTCTGCCGCGAGCCGCCGCCTTCCGGGTGGGAGATGAAGGGCTACGATGCCGACCAGGAACGCATTGTAGCATTTTTGGAACAACACGGCGCGAACACCCTGAAGGTGCCATACCGTGAAAACCGGGCCGTGCTGTTTGAATCCCGCCTGTTCCACGCCTCCGATGAGCCAATATTTGCGCCAAGCTATGAGAATCACAGGATAAATATGACATTTCTCTTTGGCCGCCATAATCGGTAACACATCCTCTATTCTGGGGACGGCGACCAAGTTCCCGTCTATACCAAAATTGACACAAACGCCCCGCCGCCTTACCTATTGGGCACCGGAGCCAGCCGCCGTTGAATTTCGGCCAAACACAATTGCCGGCAGAGCCGCATCATGTCGTCCGAGCCAAAGAGCAAGTACACCAACTCGGCGCTGCGGGCCGGCGACACGGACCTCTATCCGCAACGGTTGGTCGGCGAGTTCATCGGTACCGTCGTGTCCAACGATGCGATCAACGAAGAATACCGCCACCTGATCCTGGACGTGCATAAGCACGCCTTGAAGGCCTATGCGGGACAGATGTTTCATCTGCTCTGTCCGTCGCCCGATGGCGCTGAAGTCTGGATGCGCCGGCCGATGAGCGTCTATCGCGTCAATCGGCCGAAAGGTCAGGTCGAATTTCTCTACAAGGTCGAGGGCCGCGGCACGCGCGGCATCGCCCAGCTTCGTTCCGGCGACGAGTTCAACCTTGCGGGTCCGCTCGGTTCAGGCTTCACGCTGCAGCCGCAGTGGAAGAATATCGTGGTGCTGGGCCGCGGCGTAGGGCTCGCCACGCTCGCGCCGTTGTCGCAGCTTGCGGCGGATCACGGCGTCGGCGTTACCGCGATCCTGAGCGCGCGCAATGCCGGCGTGCTGATGTCGCAACGGCTGTTCGAAGAACTCGGCGCGCGCACCATCACGGTGCTGGATTCCGACAATTCCAGCGCGGTCGAGAACGTCGAAAAGATCATCGAGGGCCTGATCGCCGAAGGCAAGGCGGACGCTTTCTTCACCTGCGGCTCCAACCGGCTGCTCAAACTGATGCAGCGGCTCGGCAAGAAACACAATATTCCCGGCCAAGTCGCGATGGAGCAGATCATGGTGTGCGGGTTCGGCGCTTGTTACGTTTGCATGCGGACCTTCGAGGTCGATGGCAAGCGCGTGCTCAAGCGCGTCTGCCGGGACGGACCTGTGTTCAACATGCAGGAGGCGGTTGCATGGTAGATCTTTCGGTCAAGATCGGTTCCGTCACCCTGCAAAATCCGGTGACTCCTGCGTCCGGCGCATTCTCGTGGGAATATAACGACGTCATCGATCTCAACCGTCTCGGCGGCCTCGTGGCCAAGACGATCTGCCGGGAGCCGCGCCTCGGCAATCCGACGCCGCGCATGGCCGAAACCGAAGGCGGCATCATTCAGTCGATTGGATTGCCGGGCAAAGGCATCGAGTATTTCGTCGAGCACATCGTTCCCGAATACGCCAAGTTCAAGCCGCCGCTGATCGTCAGCGTGTCGTCGGAAAGCATCGAAGATTTCGCCGCGCTCGCGCATGAGTTGAGCGTGCCCGATGTCGACGTGATCGAGGCGAATATTTCCTGTCCGACGCGCAACTCTACCGGCGGCAATTTTGCGATGCACGAAGGCTATACGCGCGACTGCATCAAGGCCATTCGTGCCCAAACCGACAAGCCATTGTGGGTAAAGCTGTCGCCGAACGCGGGCGACATCGTTTCGGTCGCCAAGGCCGCCGAAGAGGCCGGCGCCGATTGCCTGGTCATCGCCAACACGTTTCTGTCGCTGAAAATCCGCACCGACAACTTCCGCCCGGCGCTCGGCAACAAGTTCGGCGGTCTGGTGTCGCCGGCATTAAAGCCGATCATTCTGCGGATGGTCTATCAGGTCGCCAAGGCGGTGAAAGTCCCGATCGTCGGCATCGGCGGCGTCACCAAGGCCGAGGACGTGGTCGAGTACATGCTCGCCGGAGCCAGTGCCGTCGGCGTCGGTTACGCGGCGTTCCGCAACCCCACGGCGCTGATCACGATCATCGACGACCTTGCGGCGTGGTGCGACGACCGCGGTATCAAGAAGGTAACGGAACTGATCGGGGCGGTGCGCGACCAGGACATGGAGACCGACACGCTCGTCGCCGCATCCGTCGGCGTCTGAGCGACCGCCTCGCAATACCCCCGGTTGTTCGCGCGGATTTCCCTGTTAGTGTTTGCGTTTCTATCGAGGGACACATGACAGCGGCGCTCGACGGCATCCGCGTGGTTGAATTCGCCAATTATGTTTCCGGTCCGTACGCCGGAATGCTGCTTGGCGATTTCGGCGCGGAGGTGATCAAGGTGGAATCGCCCGACGGCGGCGATCCGTTCCGCGGCTGGGGCCGGGTCGAGTACAGTCCGACCTTCGGCTCGGTCAATCGCAACAAGAAGAGCGTGGTGCTCGATCTCAAGCGCGCCGAGGGCGTGGCCGCGGCCCGTGCGCTCATCCGCACCGCCGACGTCCTGATCGAAAATTTCCGCATCGGCACGATGGAGCGGCTCGGGCTCGGCTACGACGCGGTTGCGCCCGACAATCCGGGCCTGGTGTGGTGCTCGATCACGGGCTTCGGCAGCGACGGTCCGTATGCGTCGCGGCCGGGTTACGACACCGTCGGTCAGTCGCTCAGCGGGCTTCTCAGCCTGCTCACCGATCTGCAGCATCCGCGGCCGATGGGCATATCGCTGTCCGATCATCTGTCCGGCATTACCGCGTGCAACGGCATCATGGCGGCGCTGATTGCGCGCGGCCGCACCGGCAAGGGCCAGCGCGTCGACACTTCGCTGCTGGAAGCCACCGTGTCGTTTTGCGGCGAAAACGCCGCGCGCTTCTTCGAGAACGGCAAGGTGCCGAATCGCGCCACCCGCACGCACCAGGCGCAGGTCTATGCGTTCGTCGGCTCCGACGGCAAACCATTCGTCATACACCTGTCGACGCCGACCAAATTCTGGCAGGCGCTCGCCAAGGTCGCGGGCCGGCCGGAATGGATTGGCGACCCACGCTTCGCCACCAAGGAAACGCGCGGCCGCCACTACGACATCCTGCACGGCGAACTCGCGAAGATTTTTGCGACAGACATTCGCGCCACGTGGCTTGCCAGGCTGCAAGCCGCTGACGTACCTGCCGCGCCGCTCAATACGCTCGACGAAGTGTTCAGCGATCCGCAGGTCAAGCACCTTGGCCTGCGGCAGGAGGTACCGCATCGCAGCCTCGGCACGGTCGGGCTGGTGCGCAACGGCGTGCGCATGTCGGTGACACCGCCGCAAATCCGCTCCGCGTCGCCGGAACTCGGCGAACACACCGAAGAAATACTGTCGCAGTTGAAGGCCGGTGCATGAAGGCGTTCGAAAAAAGCATGTCGAGGCGGAATTTCGCAGCGGCACTTGCTGGATTCACCGCACTGTTAAGTGCTCCACACGCGCGCGCGCAGTCGATCGCCGATTTTTATCGCGGCAAGACGGTCACGCTCTACACCGCGGCGTCGGTCGGCGGCGGTTACGACCAGTATGCGCGGCTTTTGGCCAAGCACATGCCACGCCACATCCCGGGCGAGCCGAACATCGTCGTCTCCAACATGGTCGGCGCCGAGGGGCTGCGGGTGGCGAACTATCTTTATAACGTCGCGGCGCAGGACGGCACCGTGATCGGCGGGCTGTCGCGCAATACCGGGCTTGCCCGTTTCTATGGCTTCAACAACGCCGGCATCCAATTCGATGCACGCAAGTTTCACTGGCTGGGCTCGCCCGAGCAGGAGGTCGGCCTCTTTATACTCTCGGCCAAGTCGGGGCTGCACACGATCGAGGATCTGAAAACACGCCAGGTCACGGTCAGCTCGACTGCCGATAATTCGCCGACCACGGTGTATTCGCGTCTCCTTAACGTCACGCTCGGTACCAAGCTCAAGCCGATCTCCGGCTATGCAGGCTCGCAAGCCTGCCTGTTGGCGCTCGAACGCAACGAAGTCGATGCGCACATCTCGGGCGGATCGTCGGCGCCATTCCGGGCGCGTGTCTTGCCGTGGGTCGCCAAGGGTGATGCCAAGGTGATCATGCTGATGGGCATGAAGCGCGATCCGGCGTTTCCCGGCGTGCCGACCGCCATCGAGGTCGAGCCGATGCCCGCCGGCAAGCAGCTGTTCGAGATCGCGTTTGCCGAGCAGGTCATGGGACGGCCGTTCGTGCTGCCGCCGAAAATGCCGGCCGACCGGGTCGCGGCATTGCGCGCGGCGTTCGACGAGACCATGAAGGATAAGGAATTTCTCGCCGATGCGGCGGCGCAGAAGGCGCACATCGATCCGGTTTCGGGCGTCGAGATCAACGCGCTGCTGGAGCGGGTCTATTCGGCGCCGGCGGATGTCGCGAACCGGCTTCGCAGCATCGTCAAATAACAAAGAGGTCCGGAGCATCGGACGACGACGAGGACTACATGATCGAACCATCACGCGAGTTGCGCGACGTTTGCGCCATTGTCGGGGCTGGCAACAGCCGCTTGGGCCGGGTGCCCGGCGTATCGAGCCTCGATCTTCTGGTCGAGGCGATGCACAATGCCATCGTCGATGCCGGTGTGAAGGTCACCGACATCGACGGCATCATCTGCCGCGGCCCGGACGAGAGCTATGCGCATCATCAGCTGATCGGCGCGCGGCTCGGCATCAATGCACGCTTCTCCACCACGCTCGACAATGGTGGCGCCAGCCAGATTCTCGGCGTCGCGCTCGCCACCATGGCGATCAAGGCCGGCATGGCGTCGACCGTCATCATCGGCTTCGGGCGGGATTCGTGGTCGCGCACGCACTCCTCGAAGGAAGCCAACCTGCGCAACGAGACGCGGCCTGACAGCCAGCTCGCGCACGAGTTCGGTCCCGAATACGGTTTCTTCGGCGCAGTCGCCGCGCACGCCTTCGGCGCCACGCGGCACATGCACCTCTACGGCACCACGCGCGATCAGTTCGGCGCCATCGCGGTTGCGTTCCGCGAACATGCTCTGCGCAACCCGGACGCGCAGATGAAGAAGCCGCTGACCATGGCGCAATATCACGAAGCGGCGCCCGTCGTAGAGCCGTTCGGCCTTCTGGATTGCAGTCTGCGCAGCGACGCCGCCGGCGCCGTGATCGTTACGAGCCGCGAGCGCGCACGCGACCTGCGCCAGCCGCCGGTGCCGATCAAGGGCTTCGGCAGTTTCAACAACTTGCGCGGCTGGTTCGCCGACGACAACATGGTGACGACGGCGGCCAAGAACAGCGGCGAGGCAGCGTACCGGATGGCGGGCGTCGGACCGGCCGATATCGGTACCGCGCAAATCTACGATTGCTTCACCTACATGGTGCTCACGCAGCTTGAGGATTACGGCTTCTGCAAGAAAGGCGAGGGCGGCCCGTTTGTTGCATCGGGTGCGTTGCGCATGGGTGGCCGGCTACCGACCAACACCTCTGGCGGCCAACTGTCGGAGGCGCACTGCGAGGGCATGCTCCAGGTCGTCGAAGGTGCGCGCCAGATGCGCCACACTTATTCGGCGGAGCGCCAGGTCGCCGGCGCTAACGTCGCGCTGGTTTCCGGGCACGGCGGCAATCAGGTCTGCCACTCGACTCTGATCCTGGGACGGGCCTGATGCCCGATGCGGTCAAAAAGCCCATCCCGCGCCCGTCACCGGAATCGGCGCCTTATTGGCAAGCCGCGCGCGGGCATCGCCTCGAGATTCAGCACTGCGACGGCTGCGGCCAATTCTGGTTTCCGCCGTCGCAAAGCTGTCCGCATTGTCTGGCGTCGGACTTCACCTGGACGCCGGTGTCCGGCCGCGGCAAGATTTTCAGCTTCGTCACTTACCACCGCGTCTATCATCCGGCTTTTGCCAAGGAAGTGCCGTATGTGGTGGCGCTGGTTGAATTGGACGAGGGACCGCGTCTTCTGACCAACATCGTCGGCGTGCCGCCGGAACAGGTCGTCTGCAACATGCCGGTTGAGGTGACATTCGACGACTACGACGAAGGCGTGGCGGTGCCGAAATTCACGCCGCTGAAAGCCGAAACGTGAGGCAATCCATTCCAGCTATGTGGCGAGCTGCGCAGATGGGGGCCGCGCGCATCGTGTTCGCCGCGGTTGCGGCTGCAATTTTATCGGCAGTGCCCGGCACCGGCGCCGCGCGCGCACAAAATATTATGCTCGACCATGGGCCCGATCGCGACAAATCGATCCTCGATGGCGCCCGCAAGGAAGGGCAGGTGGTGTTCTACTCGGCGATGATCGTCAATCAGGCGCTGCGGCCGCTGGCCGACGCGTTCATGAAAAAATATCCGTTCGTGAAGATGACGTTCTGGCGCGGCGACACCGAGGAGATCATCGACAAGCTCGCCGCCGAGGAGCGCGCCCATAATGTCGTGGCCGACGTCGCGGAGGGCACCGGCGTCGGCGATCTCGCCGTCGGCGCGGCCCTGACGCAACCGTATTTCACGCCCCTGGTTGCGGAGTTGCCCGAACGCTATAGCGATCCGCAAAATCGCTGGACTTATACGCGCATCAGTTATTTCAGCGCCGCGTACAACACGCGGCTTGTGCCGCCGGGCACGCAGCCGAAAAGCTATGACGGCCTGCTCGATCCGCGCTGGCGCGGCAAACTCGCCTGGCGTGTCAATACCGCAAGTGGCACGCCGCTATTCATTACCGCGATCAGACTGGCGCGCGGCGAGCAAAAGGCCGAAGCCTATTTTGAAAAGCTGGCGCAGCAGAAAATGATCAATTTCGGCTCGGGCAGCGCGCGCACCCTGGTCGATCGCGTCATCGCCGGCGAGTTTCCGGTCGCGCTGAATATCTTCGCCCACCACCCGCTCATCAGCAAAGCCAAGGGCGCGCCGGTCGATTCGCAGCTCATGGACCCGGTGCCGAGCACCGCCGGCACCATGGTGATCCCGAAGGGCGCGCGCCATCCTTATGCGGCGATGCTGCTTGCGGACTTCGTACTCTCAAAGGAGGGCCAGCAGATACTCGCCGGCGCCGATTATTTCCCGGTCCGCGCCGACGTGTCGCCGCGCCCGGCGCTCGCTTCAGTCATTCCGCAGCGCGCCGGCGTTCCCGAGTTGTTCATTAGCCCGGATGAGCTTAATCGCTACACCGAAAGCTCACAGAAGATTTTTGAGAAGCTGTTTCAGTAAGCGGCGGCTGGCTGCGGCCCGTCGGGGTTGTCCGCAGCCAGCCGTGTGGACGTCCCTGCAAGCGAAGCCTGCTAGGCGTGGTTTGTCGTCAGCAAGGTGGTGCTGATTGGCGCTGGTCCCATTTGCTGGTCAAGCGGCGAGGCCGCGGCTGACGCGCCGGGGCTTGGCGCGAACGACGCCATCGCCTGGGTGAGTTGCGCGGCGGCGCTGTTCGGCGGTGCGCCCGCCACACTGGCCGATACCCCGCTGATCGACCACTCGAGGCCGACCTGACCCATCGGGGCCGTCCCCGTTACCGTGTTGTTGCCGATGTCGTAGAGCGTGAACACGCCGCTGTTGCTGTTGCGCATCAGCATGTCGGTCTCGTTGGCATTGCCGGAGAAATTGCCGAAGCCCGCAATCGTCCACTCCAGCCCGACCTGGCCCATCGGCTGGGCCGACGTGATCGTGTTGTCGACGATGTCGTAGACCTCGAATGCGCCGGTATTCGAGTTGCGCAGCAGCATGTCGGTCTCGCCGGGGCGGGTCGAAAAATCGCCAAAGCCCGCGATCTGCCACTCCAGCCCGACCTGGCCCATCGGCTGTGCTGACGTGATCGTATTATTGCTGATATCGTAGACCTCGAATGCGCCGGTATTCGCGTTGCGCATCAGCATGTCGGTCTCGTTGGCCCGGCCCGAGAAATCGCCAAAGCCCGCGACCGTCCATTCCAGGCCGACCTGCCCCATCGGCCCCGAGAACGTGATGGCATTGTTGCTGATATCGTAGACTTCGAATGCACCGCTATTCGAGTTGCGCATCAGCATGTCGGTCTCGCCGAACCGGGTCGAGAAGTCGCCGACGCC
>DASZWK010000027.1:0-8583 GCA_035546235.1 Xanthobacteraceae bacterium
GTTGATCGCGCAGATCGTGGCGACGCCGGAATTTTCCGCAAAGTCCTCGATGCCGTTGCGCGTCTCGTTGGTGAACTTGCAGAAATTGACTTTGTGGGCATGCGTGGCGCCGGCCAGCATGCGGATATTGGCGCCGGCGGAAAACACCCGCGGCTTGCCGGAGCGCAACACGACTGCGCGCACCTGCGGGTGCTCGAAGCGCAGCCGCTCGATCGCATCGGCCAGTTCGATGTCGACACCGAGATCGTAGGAATTCAGTTTCAGGTCGTAGCCTTCAAACAACCCGGCCTTTTCGTCGACATCCATCGTCAGCGTGGCGATGTCACCGTCGACGGCGAGCTTCCAATGGCGGTAACGCGCGGGCTCGGTCTGAAAATCGACTCGCGTCTTGCCGTTCGCCAGATTGTGCGCGGTGCTGTGTTCGGCCTCTGCCATCGCTTGCCTCGCCCGCAACGAGCCCAAGATGCCGGCATGAATTATAATGCAGTTCGCCGCCAGCGGTCTCGGTTATATGCACTATATTTCATGACGCCGCAACCCCCGACCGGGCACGATGTTCGCCCTCGTGATGGTCGCGGAAGAGCCGATTGATGAACTCCGCAGCCGCGCCAACGGTTCGCTCCGGCGCCTCGCGGCATGGATCGTGGCGGAGGCCGGGCAGGATCGCAGCCTCAACCGGCGAAGAGCATTCCTCCTTGGCGACCTCGATCTGGCGCAGCGTGCCGTACTGATCGTTTTCGCCTTGCACGATCAGCATCGGCACGCGGATGTAGCCGAGCGCATCGGTGATATCCCAGTTGCGAAATTGTGGATCGAGCCACGGCTCGCTCCAGGAGCGGAACGCACAATCGACATCGGCGTGCCAACGCTTGAGTTTTTCGCGCAGCGTGCCGGCGGCGAATGCGGCGCGCGCCCGTTCGATCTCGGCGACACCCATGTCCTCGGTGAAGAAATGCGGCGCCACCAGCACCAGGCCGCGCACCCGATGATCCTGCACCGAGCCCGCGTAGATCGCGGCGATTGAAGCGCCATCACTGTGACCGAACAGAATGCCGCGCTCAAAGCCGATCGCATCGAGCACGCGCGGCAGCACGTTGCAGGCTTCCTCGTGCATGAAGCGCACCGTGCGCGGCAATTGTCCCGGAGCGGATTTGCCGTAGCCGGCGCGGGAGTAGACAAACACGCCGGCGCCGGTCGCTTCCGCAAGTTTGTCGGGGAACGTGCCCCACAAGGCAGCCGAGCCGAGCCCCTCATGCAGCATCACGATGGTCGGCGCGTTGCCCGGACGCGGGCCGATCATCCGATACTCGAGCCGCAGCGGCGGCAGGTCGAGAAAGCCGGCATCGGCAAGCGTCATGGCCGGATCCACTCGGCGGCAACACGCAAAAGCTTCGCGAAACTCTGCTCCATCGCCTCACCCGATGTATCGACCTCGGCCTCCGCGCGCGCGTAGTCGGCGCGGCGCGCGTCGAGGATCGCGACCAGATCGGCCATGGCCTGGCGGTTTTGCGCCATCGGGCGGAAATCGCCCTGAGCCATCACCCGGCTCATGTGTTCCTCGGGCCGCGCCTTGATCCAAACCGTATGAGTGCGGCGCAAAAGGAGCGCGTAGGTTTCCGGATCGGCCACGATGCCGCCTGCCGTGGTGACAACCGCGGCCTCGTGTTCGGCGATAACGCGCGACAGCGCGCTCCGCTCATGGCGGCGGAACGTGGCGGTGCCGGCCATCTCCATCAGATCGGGAATGCTGGCGCCGTAACCTTCTTCGACGAGCCGATCGAGCTCGATGAACGGCCAGCCGAGATGCTGCGCCAGCATCCGCCCGAGCGTCGATTTGCCGGCGCCGCGCAGACCGACCAGCGCGATGCGACGGCCGCGGTCGGCATGTTCGGTGCGCGCTACACGCGCTTCGATGTCTTTGACGAGTGCGGGCAAATCTGCCTCCGGCACCTGCCCCAGCAGATCGAGCACGTGGCCGAAAGCCGCCGGGCGCACGCTGCCTTCCGGCAATAGAGCCGCAGGAATCAAATCGAGCGCGCGCGCGATGGCGCGCAACACGCTGACCGACGGATTACCGGCGCCGCTTTCGATCTGCGCCAGATAGCGTTCCGAAGTTTCCGACGCTTGCGCCAGTTGCCGGCGCGTCATGCCGCGCTTGGCGCGGCTGCGCCTTACCTCGGAGCCGATGGCGGCGAGAAAGGCCGCAGTCGACCCTTTGTCGGCCTGCGGGGCCGCCGGCTTTTTCAGCTTTTTCGCTGCGGGATCAGCCAAATCGGGCAACCTTCTGCACTATAATGCATATGGTATAGCGCAACTCACCCCGCCATTGCCACGCCATGGCGCCAAAAGCGCTGCGCTTTTTACTCGAAAATCTTGCGCCAGCCGGAGGTTTGCGGTTCCGCCGGCAGCGCCGCATCCTCGGACGACTCGGGGCCGGGATCGTCCGGCGGGTGAACCAGTGGAATCACCGCGGGGGCTTTTGGCCGACTGACGGAACTTTGCGCCCGGGCGGATAACCAGGCTGGCGGCGGCGCGGCCTCGAGCGGCGGCGCGGACTGTTGCGCGGCCGGCGGCGCGGCGCTCGGCTGTGAACTCTCGGTTGGCGCTGGAACCGCCGGGGCGATCATAGGTTCGTGATGCGGCAACGGCGCCATTGGCGGCAGCGGCTCGATCACCGGCGCCGCCACCATGCCGGTGAGCGGTACGCGCCATTCGAACGCATCGAGCCGGCCGGTAACCGGCGACACCGGCTGCCAGCGCTCTGAGACGTGGCCGTCGGCCGTCCATTGCGGATCGGACGCGGCGTTGAGCGCGCGCGCCAGCCATTCGCGCGCACGGCCCTCGTCGTTGTGTTCGGCGCGTTCCAGTTCGGCCATCAGCAGCGCAATGCGCTTCGTCGCCGCCGTCAGATACGGCGCGAGCGCGGCGCGCGCCTTCTTGAATTCGCGCGCGTCGAGCGCGGCGCGCGCCACCGCCAGCGCGCCTTCGACATGGCCGGGCGTCTTTTTGACCAGCGCTTCGACGCGGGCGAGACGGTCGCGCGCCGCATCGCCGAAGCGCAGGTCCGCATACGTCTGCGCCAGATCGGGATGCGGATTGGCACGCCACGCCTTGGCGACAGTGCGCGAGGCTTTGCGCAATTCGCCGCCTTCGGCCAGCATGCGGCCCGCGGTCGCCGCCGCCGGCACCAGGGTTGGCGCGAGCTTGGCGGCTTCGAGCGCCTTCGCCTTGGCTTGATCGCGGTCGGTATCTTCGAGCGCGTGCGCGTGGGCGATCAGCATGACGGCCCGCTGGCGGCGGTAGTCGTCCTTGCTGAGCGTGCCCTTGGTGCGCTCGAGATGGGCGAGCGCGCCGGCCCAGTCGCCCGCAAGGCAGCGGAACTCCTGCACAGCGCGGCTTGCCCAACCGAGCGCCGGCGCGGTGCGGGCCGCCTCCTCGGCGTAGGCGCGCGCGCTGGTCAGATCGTTGCGGCGTTGCGCCTCGACATAAAGGCCGTGCAGGCCGAGCGCCTTGGTGTCGGCGCGGCTTGCCATGGTGCGAAAGGTGCTTTCGGCAGCGTCGCGGTCGCCCGACAGCTGCGCCGACTGCGCGGCGAGGAGGAGCGCCAGCGGCTCGCCGGCAGCGATGCGATTGACCGCGGCAGAGTGCAATCGCGCCGCACTGGCATCGCCGGAGCCGACCGCGATCAGCCCATGCGAAATCGCCTCGTAGGCGCGCACGCCGCGGCGCTCTCGCCGCATTCGGGCGACGATCGTGGGCGAGCGCAATGCCAGGCTGACAAGGGTCCAGATCAGCGCCAGAGCCGCCATAAGCACCAGCACCGCACCGCCCAGAACCATCAGCGAGGTTTCGATGCGCAGACCTTGCCAGGTGATCATGACGTCACCGGGCCGATCGGCGAGCCAGGCGACGCCGAACGACAGCGCCCCGACTATGAGAAGGAAAAGAACGACACGGATCATTGTCGGATCATTGGGTGTTCGCCCCGGCGAGTTCGGCGAGCGCCGCGGCGGCGATGCGGCGGGTAGCGGCGAGCGCGGCATTGCGCGCATTGACGCGCTGCACGAAAGGTTCGGCCGCGGCCTTGGCGGACGGCGGGAGGTTTGAGATGTCTTTGAGCGCCGCAGCAATGTCGGCTCGCGCCGCGTCAGCATTGAGGCGCGCCAGCGCGGAGGATGGGTCGCCGGCCACGGGCGCTCCGACCGGCGTAATGCGAACAAGGCCTTTGGCATGGCTCTCGAGGCTGCCGAGAAATCCCCCACTGCTCGACGGTGCCGCTGGGGGAGGCGGCGGCTCGAGCTTCGGCATCAGCATCGCAAGCTCGTGCGCCAACGTCGCGTCCCTCGGAACGCCGCCGGCGGCGAACGGCGAGAGCGCCGCCACCGCGCTCTGATCCGCGCCGAGCGCTTTGGCCGCTGCGAGCTCGGCCGTAAACGGTACGCCGCGGTCGACGACGCCGCGCAGCGCCTCGGCAGCGACGGCGGCACGCGCAGCGCGGTCGCTGCTGCTCGGCGCGCCACGAGCCGCCGTGTCGGACAATGTTTTGACCGCACTCTCGAGCGTGGCGATTCGGTTCGCCAGTGCATCGAGATCGCCGTGCGTCACGGTGCTCTGCGGCACGCTCTTCACCGCGGCCGCGGTTTCATCAGCGCGCTTGCCGGCGCCTTGTGCCGCGGCGGCGGCAGCATCGGCATGTTCGCGCGCGCTTTGCGCCGCAACCGCAATGCCGTCGAGCCGGCGGCTCATCGCGGCAAGCTGATCGCCCAGCGCCTTGATCTGCGCGTCAAGCCCCGCGACGCGGCCGTTGAGCGCGCCATCGGCCGGCGCCGGACGCGCCGCCAGCGCGGCCTGGATTTGATTGAGCTGCGTTGCGATTGCGTCCATCGCGCCGCTGGACGGCGAAGATGCGGGCACTGCGTCCCTCGCCGGCACGACGCCCGCAAACCATAGCCCGACGCCGATGGCTGCCACGACCACCGCGCCGATCAAGACGCCGAGGGGGCCCGCGAGCCTAGGGGAGGCGGGAGAGTTCGCCGGCGCATCAGCTTCCGGCGCGGCATGTTCGTCTTTCACTTCGGTGGCCGTCAGATCGATGGTCGGCGGCCGGCGACGCGAAGGGCTGTCAGGCTCGCTGGTCATGTCAGCTCCAAGGTGGACCACCGATTCGGCTCCCCCGGCTAGTGATCGCACGCATAGTACGGGAGAAGTATGGCGGCAACAGATCGGATCAATCCCGATCAAAGCAACGTCCTTAACCTTGATCGGCGCCGATCAGATCGAGCAGCGCCGCTTCCGCCGGCTGCCGCGCCACGCGAACCATGCGGGCGCCGGCGCTTCGCAGCGGCACCGCAACCTGAACGGACAGGCAGAAATGCGCGGGCCGCAGCGCGCTTTCGAGCAGGCCCCCCGCTCGCGCCGCTTCGACATAGGCCTCGGCGCTCCGGCGCGAGTAATGCAGCACGCCGTCGATTCCTCCAGCCAACGCAGCGGCGGCTTCCGGCGGCAAAGTGTCCGCAGTGATCGCGCGATAGATCGCGACGGTCTCGACCGCAAAACCCTTGGCGCGGAGTTCGCCGCCGAGATCGCCGGAACGCTGCTCCCCGGCAAGATAAAGAAGCCGCGCCGGCGCGTTGAAATGCGCGGCGACTGTCCTGGCGAGATCGTCGGCGTTGCCGCCGGCCGAGATGACATTGGCGCAGCCCAGCGTGCGCATGGCCTCGGCGGTACGCTCGCCGACGGCAAAAACCAGCAGGCGAATGAGGTCGGCGCGCTTGGCATGACCAGCGACGGCGTGAGCGATATTGGCGCTGGTCACCAGCACGGCCGCCCACGGGCCCGCGCCGATCGCCTCACCGGGCAGCGGCTCGATGCGAAGAAGCGGCGCGATGACGACGCTGTGGCCGCGCGCCCGCAACGCCATCGCGGTGCGCGCTGCATCAGGCTCGGGCCGCGTGACCAGAAACCGCATAGCTTACGCCCGCGTAAAAAAGTCGGGGCCGGCGCGCTTCTTGAGTTCGCGCCCCGCGTCCGCGCCAAGCGCCGCAGCCTCGCTGGCGCTGCCCTCGCGGGAGACCTCGTGCGCTTCACTGCCATCCGGCTTGGCGATGATGCCGCGGAAGCGGACGATGCCCCCGGTGACGCGCGCATGGCCGGCAATCGGCGTGCGGCAGGAGCCGTCGAGTTCGGCCAAATAGGCGCGCTCGGCGGCAAGCGCGATCGCCGTATCGGCATCGTTGACCTTGGCGACGAGGGCGCGCGTGGCGTCATCATTGTCGCGCGTCTCAAGCCCGATGGCGCCCTGCCCCACGGCCGGAAGAAACTCATCGATTTCCAGCACCGCGGTCGCCGCCGACAGCAGCCCGAGCCGCTTTAATCCGGCAACCGCCAGCAAGGTTGCGTCCGCCTCGCCGGCGTCGATCTTGCGCAGGCGTGTGTCGACGTTACCGCGGAGCGGCGCCACCCGCAGGTCGGGCCGCAGCCGCTTGGCCAGCGCCTGCCGGCGGAGCGACGCGGTACCGAGCGTCGCGCCGTGGGGCAAAGTCCGGAGCGTCTTCGCCTTGCGGCTGACGAAAGCGTCGCGCGCGTCCTCGCGCGGCAGGAAGGCCGACAGCGAAAGGCCCACCGGCAGCACCGTCGGCATATCCTTCGACGAATGCACCGCGAGATCGATCGCCCCGGCGAGCAGCGCCTGCTCGATCTCCTTGGTAAACAGTCCCTTGCCGCCCGCTTCGGTCAGCGGCCGGTCCTGGATCACGTCGCCGGTGGTCCGGATGACCTTGATCTCGATCTGCTCGGCGGCGAAGCCGCAGGCAGCGACGAGCCGGCGCTGCACTTCGCGCGCCTGCACGAGCGCCAGCGGCGAGCCGCGCGAACCGATACGCAAAACAGTGATCTCCTGCGAGGATTGGGTCATTACATCATCGAATGTTGGAGTGCATATAATACACCCATGGTCATTCTCGGCATCGAAACCACCTGCGATGAGACGGCCGCCGCCGTCGTCAGACGTTCCGACGACGGCAGCGGGCGAATTCTATCCAATGTGGTGCTCTCGCAGATCGCCGAACATGCCGAATACGGCGGCGTAGTCCCGGAAATCGCCGCCCGCGCCCACGTCGAGGCACTTGATCGCATCATCGCCACGGCGATGGTCGAGGCGAAGTGTACATACTCGGCCCTCGACGGGGTCGCGGCCGCCGCCGGCCCCGGCCTGATCGGCGGCGTGATCGTCGGGCTGACCACCGCGAAGGCGATCGCGCTGACCCACGGCAAGCCATTGATCGCCGTGAACCACCTTGAAGCCCATGCGCTGACCGCGCGCCTGACCGACGCGACGCCGTTTCCCTATTGCCTTTTTCTTGCTTCCGGCGGCCACACGCAGATCCTGGCGGTACGCGGCATCGGCGATTACGTGCGGCTCGGCGGCACGGTCGACGACGCCATCGGTGAGGCGTTCGACAAGACCGCCAAACTCCTGGGCCTCGGCTATCCGGGCGGGCCGCTGGTGGAGAAAGAAGCGGTGCGCGGCGATGCCGCCCGCTTTGCGCTGCCGCGGCCGATGAGCGGGCGTCACGACGCCGATTTCTCGTTCTCGGGCCTGAAGACCGCGTTGCGGCTGGAGGCGCAAAAGATCGCGCCGCTGAGCGATCAGGACGTCGCCGATCTGTGCGCCTCGTTCCAACAGGCGGTGGTCGATGTGGTGGTGGACCGGCTGCGCGCGGGCTTGCGCATGTTCCGCGATCGGCTTGGTGCGCCCACCGCACTGGTCTGCGCCGGTGGCGTCGCTGCCAATCAGGCGATCCGCAAAGTCCTGCACCGCGTCGCCGCCGAGGCCGGCACGCAGCTCGTCGCGCCGCCACCGGCTCTATGTACCGACAACGGCGCCATGATCGCCTGGGCCGGTGCCGAGCGGCTCGCGCTCGGCCTCATCGATCCGCTTGATGTCGCGCCGCGCGCCCGCTGGCCACTGGATCTGGTGGCGAAAGGAGCGGTGCGATAAGGCAATCCATTCGTCATTCCGGATTGCCGCAAAGCGGCAAGTCCGGAATCCATATTCGCTGACCTGTGATTATGGATTCCGGGCTCGCGGGCCATAACGCCCGCGCCCCGGAATGACGTCATTGCTCGAATCGGTCGATGAACCAGCGCAGCACCCGTATCCAGATTTCGTCCTTGCCGACTGCGTCCTCGATGCCGTGCTCGATATTGGGATTGTCGTTGACCTCCATAACGACGATGCCGTTGTCGGTCTGCTTCAGATCAACCCCATAAAGTCCGTCGCCGATCGGCTGCGCCGCACGCACCGCCACGTCAATCACTTCGGGCGGCGCCTGGTCGAGGTCGAAAGCGCGGAAGCCGCCTTCGCGTGAGGAGCCATCGGGGCGATATTTGACCACCTGCCAGTGGCCGCGCGCCATGCGGTACTGGCAGATGAAGAGCGGAGCGCCGGCGAGCACGCCGACGCGCCAGTCGAATTCGGTCGGCAGAAATTTCTGCGCCAAAAGCAGGTCCGTCTCCTCGAACAGCTCATCGCAGATGCGCTTGAACTCGGCCGCAGATTCGATCTTATGCACGCCCCGGGAG
>DASZWK010000028.1:0-9559 GCA_035546235.1 Xanthobacteraceae bacterium
GGCGCCGGCTTTTCCACCCGCTCCGGTACATGCGGCGTCGGCGAACCGCCTGCGCCGGCGGCCGGCGGGCGCGAAGCCTGCGGTGCGGGCGTTTGTGGCGCGTGAGGCGCCATTGCGGGCGCAGGCGGCTTCGGCGGTTGCGGTTTGGGCACCGGTTTTTTCTTCGATTCCTCCGGCTGGTTGGGCGGGGAGGCCTGCGCGAGCACGATGCTGGGTGATATCTGCGCACGCGCGCTCGGACTGAGCGTCGCGGCGACGACCCCTGACAGGATCGTCCCGGCGAAGAAAAGAACTGGCGAAGGCCTCATGCTACTGCTCCTGCGGCCGCGCAAAAGCGCGGAGATTTCATCATTCAACAAATGCAAAGGAGCTGCGCCGCCAATCGATTTGAGCAGCACTTGCCCCCGAGCGCCGGATTCCTCTTGCCCTACTCACGAATCTCCCGGGCTCGTCGTGCGGACCGAGCGTTTACGGGCGAGTTGGGGCCCGTTTATGGCAGGAGAGCATCCAAACTGCGCCGCTGCGGAACCGCGCATGATCGGAAACCTTGCCCCTTTCGCCGCCTGCGGCACGACCGCGCGTGCGACACGATCCATGATTGATCGCGCCAAATCGCCCGTATTCTGGGCTCCGACCCAGCAAGCGGCACGGCGTTCCTGCGCCGAAGCGGTTCACAAGGGGCACAACGCATGCGCGCGGGAATTCTCCCACACGCCGATTTGCCGCATATCATCCCGAATTTCAGGCTCGCCAGGTCGCTGTTAAAACTTGGCTGCGATGTCCGGATACTTGGCTCTGACGTCGTTAAAATCGGCAAGGGACACTCCGAAGCCTGGTCGTCATCAGTCGAAAAATTCAAGTTCGGCGAATCTCTGGCGCTTCACAACTCCGCCGATGAAACGTTTCTAAGCTGGTTAGAGCGCCAAATAGACTCTCTCCAACTGGACATCGTTATTCTTGATGCGGTTTGGCAGTCTCTTGCCTATGCGTTGCCTGGAAAAATAGCCATCCATCATGCCGGATTGCCGGATTTCAGATCGGAGGACATGCCGACATGGCTCTTCGTTCATCCGAAACATGGCAAGGAGCGATGGAGAAGCGCGCGCAACCGTCTCGACGCCTTGGAAAGATCCGGCCGGGGCGTGAGAGCGCTGTTCTACCACGTCGGCAAGGTGTCCGGCCTGACGCTCGACAGCAAGCCGTTTGATTTTGGCTGTGGTGGATTCGCCAAAATTCCCGCTGTCCGTTCCATGTGTCTGCCTCGCGAACTGGAGTTTCCCAAGGAGGCGGGAAGAGTGGCCTATCTCGGAACAAATCTGCCGTCCGAAACCGACGTAGACTGGACCGCCCCTCCGGAACAACTGATCCGGAACGACTGCCCGCTGATTCTCTGCATTTTTGGAACGACGGGACTGACCGATCCTTCGGAATATCGCTGGTTGTTGTCGACCGCCACTAAGCTGGCAAACTCGTTTGCCGATCACATTGTTGCTGCCGTCATTCCGGGAATCAACCAATCCGATTCGCAGCGCCTCACCGCCGGCGTCAAAAATCTTTCTCTGTATTCCTGGGTCCCGCTCTGGGAGACGCTGTCCATGCGGCAGGCTCCGACGGTTCTGGTCACCACCCCCGGTGTTGGCGCTCTCCGTGAAGCCGCCGCCGCCGGAATTCCGATCGTTGCCATTCCCCGACGCCTGGATCAGTTCGGGGCCGCGGCTCGGATTGAGTATTTTGGCTTGGGGCGTTGCCTGGTTTCTCAGGATTTGCCCGACGCAACGAGCGTTGCCGCGAATGTGGCCCGCTGCCTCGGCGACAAACCCATACGAGCACGATGTTTCGAGTTTAAGCGGAAAATTTCTTCCCACAACGGACTGCAATCTCTGCAGCGGTTTCTGGAAAGCTGAAGCGAATGGGGAACGCAGAGCGGCGATCGCTGCCGCAACTCATGCGGCGGCGCGCTGCGCGGCGAGCATCACCCGATGGAACGCGATCAGCGGCGCTCGCTCGGAGAATTGCACGATCGGCCAGTTGATCGGTGGCGCCGTCAAGTGAGCGATTTTTTCTCCGCCGTATTTCGCCGCGAATTTTTGCGCATAATCCCGCCAAGACGGATCGCTGCGCCCCCACGAGGCGTGAAGGATCAGGATGTCCCAGGGGACGGCGACGCGGAAACCGGCCATAAACGCCCGGTAGCTGAAATCGAGATCATAGAAGTGAAACCCATCGAATACCGCGGCATCGAATTTTATCGCCTCGCAGACTTCGCGCTTGGCGGCGATGAACAGGCCGTCAAGCGCCTCGACCGACGAACTCGGCGGCGGTCCGAAGCAGTGGAAGAAAAAGCCATTGCCGTCGCTGCCGCGATGCACGACGCAACCGTGGACATGCGGCCAGCCCGCCGAATTCCAATTTGCGCCAATTAATCGTGTTGTCCCGGCGACGCCGACGACGTCATTGGTGCGAAGATGCGCCAGCAGCCGGGCGCGGAAATCGGGCGAGATGATTTCAATATCGTCGTGGCAGAAAATGACGATGTCGCCGCGGGTTTGGGCAAAACCGCGATTGTAGCCTTCACACAGCGAACGGGCGTCGCCGATTTGGACCATCTCGAATCTGTGGCCCTGAAACAGCGCTTCAAAGTGCTCGCGAATGCGCTTGGCCTTCTGCGTATCGATGCTGCAGACCACGACCGAGACCAATCGGTCGTCTTGCACCTCTGGTGCCGCGACGGCGCCGCCAAAAGGCTCCGCTTGTTCCGATAAAGCGCGAGCGGCTCCGATCAGTTGCCGGTAGGCCTCGCCGCTCTCCGGAACGCGAATGACGGTTCGTCCCAGAACCGCTACCGCCTCATCGAGCCTTTGCAGGCGGGCAAGCACATCGGCATAGCCGCAAGCGCGATCAACGCGACTTGGATCTTGCGCGGCTGCCGCTTTGATGTGCGCAAGGCCGGCCTCGACACCGCCGCCTTGGACCTCGGCCAGACCGAGCAAATAAAGCGCGCTCGCGTCATCCGGGACGAGCTTGAGCACCGCCCTGCAGCCGCGTTCGGCCTCGGCAAAACGCCCCGACCGGTAATCCATTGTCGCGATCGCGAGAATATCGTCGCTGTTGAACGCTCGCGTTGAAAACATCGAGATTCCTTGGGAGGAAGCGACCGTAGCGAACAGAACGAACGAGAAAAAGCACGAGAGCCCCTGATAAGCAAATGCAAACGCGCCCCGACCGCGCCGCCAAACTCGCCGACGATGCCGCGGACAAAATGCGCAAGGGTGTTGCCCGGTTCAGGCGTGCTATAAGACGCCACGAGCGCGGAGGGAGCTGGGCATGCGGAGTTCGGGACTAAGTGGGGTTTGGCATGGCGCGGCCCTTGGCCTTGCGGCAACGCTGGCCGTCACCGTCTTGATCGTCCTGCCGCCGGCCGTGCCGAGCGCCCGCGCGCAGCAAGGTCGGCAGCAGAACCTCAATCCCGAAGACGTTCTGGCGCCGTCGCAGATGACGCAGCCGATGCCGGCACCGGTGTCGGAACCGCGGGCCGCACCGAAGAAAAAGCCGCCGGAAAGGCGCGCTGCGGCCGCCAAACCCGATGCCGCCAAACCTGGGACAGCCAAGCCTGAGACCAAGCCAGGTTCGGCGCCGGCCCATGCGCCGCGCGCCGCCAGTGTTAAGACCGTGATCGAATGCAAGGGCCCGTTCGCCAAGGACTCCGGCATGCTGGCGCTCGCGGTGGCTTACGATTCGCGCAACATGATCTTCACGCAAGAGAAGGTGCAGGGCACCGAGGTCGGCGTCACGGTGATGTTTCCCAAGGATCCGAAGCGGCGGCTTGAAGTGTGGTGGCAGAACGCGAATCGCACCGGGCTTTATCTGATCGACATCGCCGGCAAATCGACCTGGGTGGCGCCGAAGGGCTTGCGGCTCGGGTTGACGCTCGAGCAGGTCGAAAAGCTCAATCACAAAGCGTTCAAGCTGAAGGGCTTCGACGCGAACGGTGTCGCCGCCGTGGCGGATTGGGACGGCGGCGAACTCGCCTCGTTGCCCGGAGGCTGCAAGGCGAGCGCCAGCGTCCAGGCCAAGGACAAAAGCGCCGCCAGCGAATTGCCCGCCAAGGACGAGTACAGCTCCAGCGACCCGGCGATGCGCGCGCTCAAGCCGCTCGTGAGCGAGATTTTGATCGGCTATTGAAATCTACTGCCGCGGCGTCACCGTGGGAACGTCCGGCGCCTCGGCTTCGCTGCCGAGCTTGCGCACGTCACGCGCCATCTCCAGGCAGGTCAGCAATTCCGTGTAGCTGGAATCGCCGCCCATCGTGGCTTCGTCGATACAATGCCGGCGGTCGACCGCCGAGAACGTCGACCATTGCTTGACGATCTGCTCGCGCGTTTCGCGCTCGCTATCGAGGCAGTCCTGTTTCGCCTTGGCGACCGTGGTGTCGCGATACGAGGTGCCGCCCTGAATGGCGATGCCGCGGCAGACCGGCTCGACGTTGAAAGTGGGAACGCCGTCGGAGATCGGCATCAGCATGTGTGCGCCGAGCGCTAAAACCGATGGCAGAATCATGACCGTGCTCCGCAACTGCGCCCGGTCGACTATACCCTATCGGCGCGTGGCGAATAAAGCTCTCCGCCACGCGCCTTCTGTCGCTTGGGTCAGCGCGGAATTGCCTCGACCGCAATGCCGGTATTGGGATCGATCACCAGGATGCGATCGTCCTGATAGACGTAGCGGTAGGCCGGAACGGCGCTGCCGACCGGCACCGCGGCCGCCGGGATCATTACAGGCCCAGGCCCCATTTCGGCGTCAACGTCGTAGAGCGGTCCGGTGTCATATGGCTCGACCCTCGGCGGTGGGGGCGGCATCCCAGCATCATAAAGTGGCCCGCTCGCATACGGTGCCGGAGCCAACGTCGTCGCCACGGTCGTCGTTGTTGTCGTGGTCGCGGGAGCGACCCGGCCCCTCACATAACTGCGCCGCACAACCGCCACCCGGCGGTGAACGACAGAATGCCGCGCGGGATGGGTGGTCGTAGTCGTGGTGACCGTACGCACCGCCCGCAGCGGCGGCGCAACGATCGCGGCGCCGGCCGGCGCGACCACAACGGGCTGCGGCGCGACCACGGTTTGGGCCGCGTCGTAGACTGTCTGCGCATGGGCGGCAGGAAACGCTGCCGCAAGCGTCAATCCGAGTGCGGTACAGGGGACATGGCCTCTCATGAAGGACTCCGTGTTTGTCCGGGGCTGCTCGAAACTTGGCCGAGCACCCCACCAACGCGGGTCGCCGCGCTGCGTTCCTGTGCGCCGCACCTGAAAACACACCGCGTGTTCCAGCGCCGCAAAGTTGACGTTGTTTGTTCACGTTTCTGAAAATGCGCCGCCGGTTTTTCTGAAAATCTCGCCGGAACTACACGCCGGCTTCGTAACGTTCGGCAAGCACCGGCCGCAGCACCGCCGCGAGCGGCAGCGTCAACAGCGCCGCCAAACTCACCAGCACGAGCGCGTGGGTCACGCCAAGCGCGTCACCGGCGCGGCCGAACACGACGGGAGCGATCGCGCCGGAACCGATCGTGCCGGTATAGAAAATGCCGAGCGCACGCGTGCGCCGATCCGCCGCGACCAGATCGGGCACCGAGCCATAAAGCACCGAGGACGTGCCGTTCAGCGCGACGCCGATCAGGGGCAATACCAGCAAAGCGGCGAACAGCGGCAGCGGCAGCAACGCGAGAATACCCAGCGCGGTCGCGCTTTCGGTCACCCACACCGTCGCAATCGCGCCTATTCGTGCGCCGAGAAAGGTGCACGCAAGCTTACCGGCGGCACCGCCGGCGAAGATCAGCGTCATCGCCAGGCCTACGTCCTGCAGGCTCGCACCCTTGGCCTTGAGCACGAACGGAACAAACAATAAAAATCCCATGCGCACAGCGCTGTCGAGAATGCCGATTGCAAGCAGCAGGCCGAAGCCGTGCGACTGCGGCGGCAACCGGTCATGGACCGGCGTCGGCCCGGCTTCGGCGACGACATCGCGAGGAAAGCGCGGCGTGAACAAAAAAATGACGGCGGCCATCACCAGACCGAGACTGCCAAGCCCGGCCAGTGCCGGCCGCCACGGCATCACGAGCAGCAGCAATGACAGCGCCGCCGGAATCGTCATCTTGCCGAGGTCGCCGCAGAAATTGTAGGTGCCGAGCGCTTTGAGCGAGCGCGATCCGGCGAAGGCACGGGCGACCAGCGCGGATGCGATCGGATGCTGCGTGCTGGAGCCGGCGCCGCCGATCACCAGCGCACAAAGCAGCATGACGAAGCCCGCGCTCAGCCCGGCAAGGCAATAGCCCAGGCCCGCGAGCGCCGTGCCGAGCGCCAGCACCGCGGCGGCGCCGAACCGTTCCGACAGAATGCCCGCCGGAATCTGCAGGCTCGCCATGGCCCCGACGAACATGCTGCGCAGCAAGCCGAGCGCCACATAGCTCAAGCCGAATTCAGCCTGCCACAGCGGCAGCATGATATAGATGAGATCGGTGTATCCGTCGTGCAGCGCGTGCGCGCCGGCGGCGATCGAGGCGGCGCGCCGCTCGTCGCGCGAAAATTTTCCGGCACGCGCCGCAATTTTGTCCCAAATAAGCCGATGCATGGGCTCCCTGGGGTGTGGTTTTGTCTGTCAGTAAAGCGTGACCACCGGCCGGTCAATTCCAGCCGCTGAAGTTGCCACGGCCGCGATTGACCGTGGTGGGCGGCGCGTGCAGTCTGCCATGCGCGGGAATCAGGCGCTCAATTTGTTGCTGGGGAGATCGAATCATGTTCGGCATCGGCGACCTGTTCCAGTGGGAGCGATTCGTTACTCCCACAGTCATCAAGGTGTTCTACTGGCTCGCCGTGGTCATATCGGTGCTGATCGGCGTGGTCGGCGCGGTCAGTTCGCTTGAGGTCATGGCGTACAATCCGTTCGTCGGCATGATTTTTCTGATCACGAGCCTGCTCGGCATCTGCATGGGCATCGTGTTGTCCCGCATCGTCGCCGAGTTCGTGCTTATCGTGTTCCGCATCAACGAGCACCTGGGTGCGATCCGCAATCAAGGCGCGGGCCTCGGCATTCAGGGGCCGGGCTTCGGCGAGCAATAACGCAACGCGGAAACCCGGCGGACTCTTTTGTCGCGCCGTTCCCCGAGCGGCCGCTACGTTGCAAACCGGAAATGCATGACGTCGCCGTCCTGCACGACATAGTCCTTGCCTTCGAGCCGCAGCTTGCCGGCATCGCGCGCGCCGGCCTCGCCGCCGCAGGCAACATAGTCGTCATAGGCGATGGTTTCGGCGCGGATGAAGCCCCGTTCGAAATCGCTGTGAATGACGCCCGCGGCCTGCGGCGCCTTGCTGCCGCGCGTTACCGTCCAGGCCCGCGCCTCCTTCGGCCCGGCGGTAAAGAAGGTGACGAGGTGGAGCAGCGCATAACCGGCACGAATGAGGCGGTCGAGGCCGGCCTCTTTGAGACCCAGCGTTTCCAGATACGCGGCGCGGTCATCACGGCCAAGCAACGCAATCTCGGCCTCGATCTTCGCCGAGATCGCGACGGCGACGGCGCCGTCCGCCACGGCCTTTTGCTCGACCCGGCGTGAATAATCGTTGCCGCCTTCGGCGGAGCCTTCGTCGACATTGCAAACGTAAAGCACGGGCAGCGCGGTGAGCAGCCCGAGCATGTGGAACGTCCGCTCCTCCTCGGGCTTGCGCTCGGCGAGCCGGGCCGGCTTGCCGTCGCGCAACAGTGCGAGCGCGCGATTGACAAGGTCGAGCGTCTCCTTGGCTTCCTTGTCGCCGCCCTTGGCCTTTTTGCCCAGCGTGTCGACCCGCCGCTCCAGGCTGTCGAGGTCGGCCAGCATCAACTCGGTCTCGACCGTTTCGATATCGGCGATGGGATCGATGCGTCCCTCGACGTGGGTCACTTCACCGTCCTCGAAGCAGCGCACCACGTGAGCGATGGCGTCGACTTCGCGGATATTCGCCAGGAACTGATTGCCCAGCCCCTCGCCCTTCGAGGCGCCGCGCACGAGGCCCGCGATGTCGACGAAGTTCAGCCGCGTGGGCACGATCTCGGCCGATTTGGCGAGCGTCGCCAGCGTTTGCAGCCGCGCATCCGGCACCGCCACCTCGCCGACATTCGGCTCAATGGTGCAGAACGGATAATTCGCCGCCTGCGCCGCCGCGGTTTCGGTCAGCGCGTTGAACAACGTGGACTTGCCGACATTCGGCAGCCCGACGATTCCGCATTTGAAGCCCATGGGAGATTTTTCACCTGGAGAGTTCGAAATTCGGGGCGAGCTTGTGATCACTCGCGTCTGTCGCGCAAATTGGCAGATTTGCGGCGCCGCAGTAGTTCGTCTTCGCGTTCGGCATAAAGAACTTTTCGGCCGGGCCAAGCTTTGCTGACGCCGGGGAACCCTTGCCCATCCAGGAATTTCTGGAGCAAGGCCAGTTTTTCGGCCTGCGCAGTCTCGGCACAGCATCGCTCTTTGAGCAGATCGGCGACAAAGCGCGACAGGCTCTTATCCTCTTTCGCCGCAGCTATGCGCACGCGACGGGCAGGATCGTCAGCAAGAGCGACAGTAACCTTCTTCATGGCAACGAAATTATGATTTCGTTTTCCGGTATCAATCCGTTTTTTTTTCATCGCCAAAACCCTTCGCCGCCATCGCCAGATGCACCTTGTTCTGGAAACTCGCGTCCTCGCCGCGGACCAGGATGTCGACATTGTCGGCGAGAATTCCGATCAGCGCTTCGAGCCAGTCGCGCTCGCTCTTGGCAAAATCGTTGAGCACATAGGCATAGACCAAGTCCTTGTTGCCCGGATGACCGACGCCGATGCGTACCCGCCGGTAGTCGTTGCCGATGTGCTCGGTGATCGAGCGCAGCCCATTGTGGCCGGCAACGCCGCCGCCGACCTTCACCCTCACCTTGCCGGGCGGCAGATCGATCTCATCGTGAAACACGGTCACATCGCCCGGCGCGAGCTTGTAGAAATGCGCCGCCTCGGCGACGGCGCGACCAGACTCATTCATGAACGTGCCGGGCAGGAGCAAGAGCGTGCGCGCGCCGCCGATCGGCCCCTCGCAGGCCACGCCCTGAAAACGCCGGCGCCACGGCCCGATGCCGTGGCGCTTGGCAATGGCCTCCAGGGCCATGAAGCCGACGTTGTGCCGGTTGCCGGCATAGCGGGCTCCTGGATTGCCTAAACCCACCAGGAGCAGCATCGGCGCGGTCCCGTGAAGCTGGAGCGCTTCCCAATTATGGGAAGCGCTCCAGTTTTATAGATTGGTCGCATTTTCTTCGGAAAACCGGCGACCACTTTTCCGGAAAATGCTCGATGCCTCACTTCTTCTCGGCACCGCCGGCGGCCGGCGCAGCCGCGCCAGGCGCGGCACCCGGTGCCCCGGCCGGAGCAGCGCCCTCGGCCGGCGCGCCCGCAGTCGCAGCAGCGGCTGCTGCCGCCGCGGCCGCTGCCGCAGCTTCTGCCGCCGCCTTTATCTCTTCCGCGTAGCCTGACGGCGGCACGACAGTGACAAGCGTAATGTCCCGCCCTG
>DASZWK010000029.1:0-8103 GCA_035546235.1 Xanthobacteraceae bacterium
TGAGCGGCACCAGCTACGGCGCCTGCATCCTGCACGTGGCGCCCGAAAGTTTCGTCGGTGGCCCGCTCGCTTTCGTGCAGACCGGTGACGAGATCGAGGTCGATGTCGAGGCGCGGCGGATTCATCTGCACGTCGGCGACGAGGAAATGGCGCGCCGCCGCGCCGCGTGGCAGCAACCGCCACCGAAATATCCGCGCGGCTATGGCGCCATGTTCTCAGAGCACATCGGCCAGGCCGACGAAGGCTGCGACTTTGACTTTTTGGCCGGCACGGAGCGGATCGAAGAGCCGGAGCTCCCTTGACCGTCATTCCGGGGCGCCGCGAAGCGGCGAGCCCGGAATCCATAACCACAAGCGCTCCAGAGCTGGTGCTCCGAGACGCTTCTGCATCATCTGTGAATATGGATTCCGGGCTCGGCCCTGCGGGCCGCCCCGGAATGACGATTACTCCGCCGCGTGCCGTACCGGCACTTTGTAGCTTCCCGGCACGGTGCGGAACGCGATGTTGAGCCGGTTGGCGCCGTTGATGGCGATGATCGCCAGCGTCAGGTTGGCGAGCTCTTCTTCAGAGAATTGCGCGCGCGCCTGCTCATACACCTCGTCCGGCGCATGGCCCTCGGTGATCAGCGTCAACGCTTCGGTCCAGGCCAAAGCCGCGCGCTCGCGCTCGCTGTAGAACGGCGATTCATCCCAGGCGTTGAGCAGATAAAGCCGCTGCTCGCTTTCGCCCGCGGCGCGCAGCTCCTTGGTGTGCATGTCGATGCAGTGGGCGCAGCCGTTGATCTGCGAGGCGCGCAGCTTGACGAGTTCCAGGAGCGTATGGTCGAGCCCGCAGCGGTGGACGAAGGCATGCAGCTCGCTCACGGCCTTGGCGCCCTGCGGCGACGCTTTGCGGAAATCCATGCGGGCTTTCATGGTCATCGATCGTCTCCTTTAATTCCTCGCGAACAGTTTTTGTGCCTCGACGCGCGTTATCGACGCTTTGAGGATGTCGAACTCACCTTTCTGATGCAGTTCTTCGGCGATGCGCTGGATCGTCGACATGACGACCATGCTCGCGCCCGACGCGATGCTGACACGCGCCACGCCGGCGGCCTCAAGCGCCTTGAGCCCCGGCCCGCCGGCGCGTCCGACGACGTTGACGGGCGCCTTGATGGCCGCGGTGAGCTTTTTGATCAGGTCTATATCGGCAACCGCAAACACGAAGATGCAGTCCGCGCCTGCCGCCAGATACGCCTCGGCCCGCCGCACCGTTTCGGTAAAGCGCGTCGCTTCGTCGCCGACATGTTTCAGATAAAGATCGACCCGCGCATTGATCACAACAGGCACGCCCGCGGCGCTGGCGGCTGCGCGCGCGGCGCGGATGCGGGCTGCTGCGTCATCGATGGTCCGCACCGGCTCTTGTGGATTTGGCGTGCCGTCTTCCAGATTGACCCCAACAGCGCCGGCGCCAATGATGTCGGTGACGCTGCGCGCGAGCGCGTCGGGCGTCGCGCCATAGCCGGTTTCGATATCGGCTGTAAGCGGCACGCGTATCGCTTTGGCGATCCGATGCGTCGCCGCGACCACCTCCGGCCACGGCGCCTTCTCGCCGTCCTGATAGCCGAGCGCCCAGGCAAGGCCGCCGCTGGTCGTCGCCGCTGCCGGAAAGCCCGCGGCTTCGAAGATACGCGCGCTCATCGGGTCCCAGGAATTGGGCAGCAGCAGGATCGGCGGCGCGCGGTGCAGCTTGCGAAAATCTTCCGCCAATTTTCGTTGTTCGGACGTGTTCACAGCGCCTCTCTTCCAGCGGCTTTATCGGTGCGCGATGCTTGCTATGCTATATCCGCGCACCCGGCGGGATATGCAAGCTGCGAATGGGCGCGGAAAGGGCGGGACAGATATGACGCGCGCTCGTTTGAGGATGCGCGCAGCGGCCGCGATTCTGAGTTTGCTGCTGTTTGCACTGGCGCGGCCCGCGCTTGCCGAAGGTCCGAAATTCAAGGTCGATCCGTTCTGGCCAAAGCCGTTGCCGAACAACTGGATCATCGGCCAGGTCGGCGGCATGGCGATCGACGCGCAGGACAATATCTGGGTGTTCCAACGGCCGCGTTCGCTCACGCCCGACGAGAAGGGCGCGGCGCTCAAGCCGCCGCGCTCGAAATGCTGCGTGCCGGCGCCGTCGGTGCTGGTGTTCAATCAGGTTGGCGATGTGGTTAAGGCGTGGGGCGGACCGGGCGACAATCAGGGCTACGATTGGCCGGCGCAGGAGCACTCAATCCTCGTCGACAACAAGGGGTTCGTCTGGCTGTCGGGCAACGGCAAGGACGACAGCATGGTGCTGAAATTCACCACCGACGGCAAGTTCGTCAAACAGCTCGGCCGCCGCGGTCCGCTCACTTCGAGCACCGATCTGACGCAATTCGGTGAGGTCGGCGGCTTCGCGTTCGACGCGGCCGCCAATGAAATCTACGCCGCCGACGGCTACGGCAACCACCGCGTCGCGGTGCTCGATGCCGACACCGGCGCGATCAAGCGCATCTGGGGCGCTTACGGCAAGCCGCCGACCGACCAGGATCTGCCGAAATACAATCCGGACTCGCCGCAATTCGGCAACCCGGTCCACTGCATCGGGCTGGCGCACGATGGGCTGGTCTATGTCTGCGATCGCATCAACAACCGCATCCAGGTGTTCCACAAGGACGGCAGTTACGTGCGGCAGTTCGTGTTCGACGCCAAGACGCAAGGCTCGGGCTCGACCTGGGGCATGGCGTTCTCGCCGCTCGACAAGACGCAGGACTATTTCATGCTGATCGACGGCACCAATAACGTCATGGAGGCGGTGCGCCGGTCGGACGGCGCGGTCGTCGGCTCCTTCGGCAGCCCGGGCCGCAACGCCGGCGAATTTCACTGGGTGCATGTCGGTGCGTTCGACTCGCGCGGCAATTTCTATACCGGCGAGGTCGACACCGGAAAACGCCTGCAGAAATGGGTGCCGGCGAACTGAGCCGTCACCCCGCCGGCAATACCACGCCGCGGCATTCGCCGAAGCCGATGCGGACAAAGCCATCCTTCGCGCAGTAGCCGCGGAAGGTGATCTCGTCGCCGTCTTCGATGAAGCCGCGTTTTTCGCCGCCCGGCAACGCGAGCGGCTCGCGGCCACGGGCGGTGAGTTCAAGCAAACTGCCCCAGCTCGATTTCTCCGGCCCCGATACGGTGCCGGAGCCGATCAGATCGCCGGTGACGAGATTGCAGCCGTTGCAGGTGTGATGCGCGATCATCTGCGCCACGGTCCAATACATCAGTGCGAACGAGGTCTGGGTGATGCGCACCGGTGCGGTGCCGGCACGCCGCATCGTTTCGGTGGCGAGGTAGACTTCAAGTCTAATGTCGAGACCGCCGTTCGCCTGGTCCTCGGCATCGGCGAGATAAGGCAGCGGCGCCGGGTCGCCTTGAGGTCGCGTATAGGCGTGCGTGCGAAACGGCGCCATGGCTTCGGCGGTCACCACCCAGGGCGATACCGTAGTGCCGAAGTTCTTGCCCAGGAACGGGCCGAGCGGCTGATACTCCCAGGCCTGCACGTCGCGCGCCGACCAGTCGTTGAGCAGGCAGAAGCCGAAGATGTGGTCTGTGGCCTTGCCGACCGGCACCGGCTCGCCGAGCTTGCTTGGCGTGCCGATGTAGCAGCCAAGCTCCAGCTCAAAGTCGAGATTGCGTGACGGTCCGTAACTCGGCTCGGCATCGTTCGGACCCTTGCGCTGGCCGCGCGGGCGCTTGAACGCCGTGCCGCTTGGAATGACCGAGGAGGCGCGGCTGTGATAGGCGACCGGCACATATTTGTAGTTCGGCATCAGCGGATTGTCGGGACGGAACATCCGCCCCGCATTGGTGGCGTGAAAGATCGATGCGAAGAAATCGGTAAAATCGCCGATCGTCACTGGCAGCTCGATTTCCGCCTGCGCCATCGGCACGAGCTGCTGGCGGAAATCCGCATTCGCGTACTGGGTGCTCAAGCCGCGCGACAGCGCCAGACGAAGCGCCGACCACGCCTGCGGGCCAAGTATCATGAGATGATTGAGCCGCGTCGCCGCGCACGCCCGGGCCGCGTCGCCGGCAAGCCCGTCGAGCGATGAAGCCGCGGCCGCGACGTCGAGGATGCGATCGCCGATCGCGACGCCGATCCGTGGCGGTTGCCCGTGACCCGGGCGAAACGCCCCGAACGGCAGGTTCTGAATGGGAAAATCGCAGCCCGGGACATTGGCGCTGTCGACAAAGCTGCGCCGGGCCGGATCGTGGGTCTCATTGAGGGCGGTTGGCATGTGCTGACACCGGCGAGTTTGCTATGAGAGGCTCATGGATAGCCAATCAGCAGCGGGCAGGGCAATCGTACCGTGAGTGTCATCGGCGAACTTGCAACCTTCGTCACAAGCATCAAAGCGTCGGCCTTACCGGCGGCCGAGCAGGAGCGGCTTCGGCTGCATCTCACCGATACAGTGCTGGCGGCGCTGGCGGGCAGCAGCATTCCCGAGGGCAAAGCGCTGCAACGCCTCGGCGAGGCGCGTTCGCTTGCCGAGCGGATCGGACGCTGTGCGGCGACGATCCGGCTCACTGAAATCGACGATATTCATCTGCAGTCCTGCGTTACGCCGAGCGCGGGTGTCGTTCCGGTGGCGCTTCTTCTGGCGGCGCAGGGCGCGACCGCCGATTCCGGCGAGATTGCGAGCGCGATCTGGGCCGGGACCGAAATCGCGGCGCGCCTCGGCATGGCGGTAAGCGGGCCGAAAATCCTCTACCGCGGCATCTGGCCGACTTATCTGGTGTCGCCGGTCGCGGCAGCCGCGACGGCGGCGCGGTTATTCGGGCTCGACGCACAGCGTACCAGCCACGCGCTGTCGCTCGCCGCGATGCTGACCGCGGGCGGTGTCGGGCATATTCACGGCGCGCCGTCCGGGCGCTGGTTTCTGTACGGCCAGGCGATCGCGGGCGGCGTCGCCGCGGCGGAAGCGGCGCGCGCGGACTATCACGGTGACCCGGGGCTGCTCGATCGGGATTGGCTCAGCGAGACTCACGGCATTGCGCTGGACTCTTCGCGCCTTACCGACAAACTGGGCCAGGGATCAGTTTATTCCGAACTGAGCATCAAGCCGTTCTGTTCGGCGAAGCAAGGTGTTGCCGCTGTGCAGGCGTTCTCCTCGATCGTCCAGGCCGAACAGATTCGTGCCGACGCCATCAGCCGTGTACGGGTATATGTCCCGCCGGCCTATGTCGGCATGCTCTCGACCAAGGTCGAGCCGGGCTCGCGGCAATCGACATTCGTGAGCGTGGCACACCAGATCGCGCTCTGTACGCTTGCGCCGATGCAGTTGTTCGACGTCGATCGCAGCGCTCCGGCCATTGACGCGGCGGTTGCGCAATTGTCCGCCAAGGTCGAAGTCGTGCCGGACAAGGAGCTGGAGGCGTTCTACCCATTGCATTGGCCCGCCGATGTCGAAGTCCAAAGCGGCAGCAAGACGTTTCGGAACCGCGTCATTGCGGCCGCGGGCGACCCCGAGAATCCGCTCTTACCGTCCGATATTGAGGAGAAGGGCCACCGCGTGCTCGATGCGCTGCTGGGTGCTGAAAGAGTCGACGAGTGGCTGTTGCTGTGCCGTGACGCCTTTACGGGAAGCGCGGAATGCGGGCGGCTCGCTGCGGCGTTTGCCAAGCTCTGCGGCAACGGATGACAGGGCAGGCAAAACCGGCATAAAAGCAGCGCCATGTTGAAAGAAACCGCTGCCGCTTCCGGGGCCGGCGCGCCGTCCGCCGTCCGTCCGCAATCGTCCGTCATCGGCGTCGATATCGGTGGCACCTTCACAGATTTGGTCGGCTATCGCGATGGCGTCATCGTCACGTCGAAGACCTCGACCGTGCCGGCCGATCCGACTGAAGGCATTGCCGACGCGCTCAAGCTTGCCGAATGCGATCTTGCCGCCATGAACGAGCTGATCCACGGCTCGACCATCGCCATCAATACGGTGCTGGAGCACAAGGGCGCCAAGACCGCGCTGATCACCACGGCCGGGATGCGTGACGTTTACGCCATCGGCCGCGGCAATCGGCCCGATGCGTTCAATCTGTTCTTTCACCGTCCGCGTCCGCTGGTGCCGCGCGAGCTGACATTCGAACTCAACGAGCGCATGAACGCCGCCGGCAAGGTGCTCAAGCCGCTCGATCCGGCGGAAGTCGGCGCACTGACGCGCATGCTTGCAAGTCTCGGCGTCGAGGCCGTCGCGGTGTGTCTGCTGCACGCCTACGGCAATCCGGCGCATGAAATTCTGATCGGTGAAGCGTTGCGGCGCGCGCTGCCCGGCGTATTCATCACCCTGAGCCATGAAATCTTGCGCGAATTTCGCGAATATGAACGCACTTCGACGACCGTGCTCAACGCTTTCGTCGGACCGCGCGTCAGCCGCTATCTGAGCAGGCTGGAGGAGTTTGCCGATAAGTCCCGCTTTGCTGGGCAGATCGCCATCATGCGCTCGAACGGCGGCACCATGTCGGCGGGCGAGGCGCGTCGCGCGCCGGTCGCGATGATGGAATCCGGCCCGGTCGCCGGCATGATCGGCGCCGGGCGTATCGCGCAAATTATCGGCATCGAACGCGCCATCGGCTTCGACATGGGCGGCACCACGGCGAAGACGTCGCTGATCACCGATGGTGTCGCGCCGATCGAGGAAGGCTACATCATCGGTGACGCCTTCACCGGTCAGCCGATGCAATTGCCGGTCGTCGACATCGTCGAGGTCGGCACCGGCGGCGGTTCGATCGCGTGGTGCGATCAGCACGGCGGCCTGCATGTCGGTCCGCACAGCTCAGGCGCCGATCCGGGCCCCGCCTGCTATGGCCGCGGCGGCACTGAGCCGACGGTGACCGATGCGGACTTGCTGCTCGGCCGGCTCAACGACACGCGCTTTCTCGGCGGCCACATGACGCTTGATCGCGCCCGTGCGCAAACCGCCGCCGCTGCGCTCGGCAAGAAACTCGATCTCGACGCCATGCGGACGGCGCTCGGCATCGCCACGATTTCGGACGCCGCCATGTCGCTTGCGGTCCGCGCCGTGTCGGTCAAGCGCGGCATCGACCCGCGCGACGCGACGATGATCGCGTTCGGCGGCGCCGGGCCGCTGCACGCCGTCGCCATTGCGCGCGAAATCTCCATTCCGAAGGTCATTATTCCGAAGTTGCCGGGGGCGTTCTCGGCGCTCGGCATGCTGATGGCCGAGTGGCGCCAGGATTTCGTGCGCACGCTGATCGGGGAGTTGGGCAGGATCGATTCGGAAGGCGCGGCCGTCGCCTTTTCCGAACTGCGCGCCGCCGGCGAAAAGGCGCTGACGCGCGACGGTTTGAGCAACGGTGAATTTACGTTCGCTGCGGACTTGCGCTATCGCGGCCAGGAACACACGATTGCGATTGCGGTCGCCGATGCCGGTGAATTAAGCGGCAACACCGAAGGCACTCGGATGCGCTTTCATGCGCAGCACGATCAGCGTTATGGCCACGCCGCGCCGGATCAATCGATCGAAGTGGTCAACCTGCGCCTCGTCGTTACCGTGCCGCGCATGCAGGACGCGATCGGCCGCTGGCTGGTAGAGCCGTGGCAGCCGGAAGGCACGTGCGATGAGTATCGGCGTCCCGTCGTGTTTGACGACGCAGCGCGGCCGGTCGAGACCCGTATCCTGTGGCGGCCGCATCTTGCGGCAGGCACCGAGATCGCCGGCCCCGCCTTGATCGAGGAGGCGAATTCAACGACCCTGATCGCGCCCGGCGACCGCGCCGTGATCGATCCGTTTGGCAATATTGTCATTACTCTCAGAGCCGGCGATTTCGAGTCATGAAAATCGATCCAATCACCGTCGAGGTGGTGCGCAACGCCGTCAACGCCTATGCGGACGAGATGGCGACCGCGTTGTGCAAGTCGGCCTATAACATGATGATCTACGAGGTGCGCGATTTCTGCTGCGGCCTGATCGACAGCGAAGGCCGCATGATCTCGCAAAACCAGGGCGGCCTGCCGATCTTTCTGGCCGATCTCGGTATCGCGGTGAAAGATGGCATCGCGCGCTACGGGCTCGACGGTTTCGCGCCG
>DASZWK010000030.1:0-12262 GCA_035546235.1 Xanthobacteraceae bacterium
GAAGCAAGCAAGCCTCCTATAAAGTGGCTCAAACAAAAAATTTTGTCCTGAGAATAACATCAACGCCGATTTGTTCTAAAAGTTGCAGGATGCAGGAACACGTTCGCGTGTTGGATCGGTACGCAAAGGCGTTAGTAGAAAAGCGTCAGTCGAAAATAGTCATTTGGCGTTCGACATAGTGCGTTCGCCACGCCGATCCCTCAATCTCCGCCGCGATCAAAGGACGAATCCGTTGCGGCCATTCGATTGCGTGACGTTCGTCCACGGCCGCCCGTCCTATGGTAAATGCCGGCCAGGCACCCCATATACGCAAGATGACCTCAGGAAAAAAACAAACCGATGCGAGCCGCCACGCCGCGGCCATTGCGCGGTGGGACGACGACGGCGGAGCTTCCATGTCTGCTCTCAGCAATCTGGGAGCGAGAATATCAAATGACGGGGTCTTCGAGCTGCCAGCTGAGTCATCCGCAAATCTGGAATTCGACCCGGCTCCTCGGGACGACAGAAAAATTCTGGAATGTTTGGGAGCGGCCGTCATCATGCGATGGGGCACTCTTCCGACCAAAATCCAGCGGGAACTCTTCGAACACGCGACCTGCCTCGCCGACCTCGGGCAGACAGCCCCGCCAAAGGGGCAGATCGCGCGGTTTCTGCATAACCATAAGGACGACGGCGATCAGACGCCGCGTCGGGTCGTACTGTGACGCGGGAAGGCGGCTGAGCGCGTCAATCAAAGGGAACGCCGTTTCGGCAGAAAGGGCTACACGTGGCGACGAAAGAACGACTTGCAGCCATGGCGGCCGCCCGTTGCGCCGTATGCTCGGGAGCGATGAAGCTCAGGGTCGTAACGCCTGACTCTGGCGACGGTGCGTCGGAGCTCCGCACCTACACGTGCGCCGAGTGCGGACACTTTCAAACGTACAGCGTGGACGGCGGCGACAGTTAAAAAGCGGAGAGAGGCGAGCGAACCGGTTCGTAACCACCAGCCCCTACTCCGCCGCTCTCAGCTCCGACTTCACCTCGTCGAGCAGCTCCTTGACCTTGGAACCTTCGAGCTTGGCGATATCGTCCTGATATTTGAGCAGAACGCCGAGCGTATCGGAAACGGTCGCAGGATCGAGCGCGACCACGTCGAGCTCGGACAACGCGCCGGCCCAGTCGAGCGTCTCGGCGACGCCGGGCGATTTGAACAGGTCCTGCTTGCGCAGCGCCTGGACGAACCCCACCACCTGCTCGGACAGCTTCATGCTGACGCCCGGCACCTTCTTGCGGACGATGGCGAGTTCACGTTCGGCGTTCGGGTAGCCGACCCAGTGATAGAGGCAGCGGCGCTTGAGCGCGTCATGCACCTCGCGGGTCCGGTTCGACGTGATGACCACGACCGGCGGATGCGCGGCTTTCACCGTTCCCAGCTCCGGGATCGTGATCTGAAAGTCGCCCAAGACTTCGAGCAGGAACGCCTCGAACGCCTCGTCGGTGCGGTCGATCTCGTCGATGAGAAGCACCGGCGCGCCGGCCGGGTCGGGGTCCAGCGCCTGCAACAGTGGGCGCTTGATCAGAAAGCGCTCGGAGAACACGTCGTGCTCGATCCGGGTTCGATCGTGTTCGCCCCCGGCCTCGGCGACGCGGATCGCGATCATCTGCGCGGCGTAGTTCCACTCGTACACCGCAGCGGCGACGTCGAGGCCTTCGTAGCACTGCAGCCGGATGAGGCGGCGGCCGAGCGTCGCCGACAGCACCTTGGCGATCTCGGTCTTGCCGACGCCGGCCTCGCCTTCGAGAAAGATCGGCCGGCCCATCTTCAGGGCCAGAAACAGCACGGTGCCGAGCGAACGATCGGCCAAATAGTCGGCCTCGCCTAGCAGATCGACGGTGGCATCGATGGAGGCCGGGATTGCTCGTGGGGACTTATTCATGATCCTCAATGTAGACCGTCATGGCCGGGCTTGTCCCGGCCATCCGCGTCTTCCTTATTCGCAGATAAAGACGTGGATGCCCGGGACAAGCCCGGGCATGACGCATAATAAACCCACGTTGTTGGTTCCAATCAAGCCGCCGGCTTGCCGTTCGCGTCCGCCACCGCCCGGCGCGACAGCACGCCCACGAGATGAGCGCGGTACTCGGCACTGCCGTGGATATCGCTGTTCATGCCGTCGGCCGGAATGCTCATGCCTTCGAGCGATTTCGGCGCAAAGCGCTTTTTCAGCGCCTCTTCGAACGATTTCACCCGGAACACGCCGTTCGAGCCGGCGCCGGTCACGGCAACGCGGTTTTCGCTGCCGCGCTTCGACACAAACACGCCGACCAGCGCGAAGCGCGAAGCCTGGTTCTTGAATTTCTGGTAGGCCGCCTTCTTCGGGATCGGGAAGCTTACCTTGGTGATGATCTCGCTCGGCTCCAGAGCCGTCGAGAACATGCCGGTGAAGAAATCGTCGGCCTTGATGCGGCGCTTGTTGGTGATGATGATGGCGCCGAGCCCAAGACACGCCGCCGGATAGTCGGCATTCGGATCGTTGTTGGCGATCGAGCCGCCGATGGTGCCCATGTGGCGCACGGCCGGATCGCCGATCATGCTGGCGAGATGCGCCAACGCCGGGATCTGCTGCTGCACAATGGGCGAATTGGCGACGTCGTCGTGCCGCGTCATGGCGCCGATCGTGATGGAACGGCCGCTCTGTTCGATGCCGGCCATGCCCTCGATCAGCGACATGTCGACGAGCTGCGGCGGGCCGGCCAGGCGCAATTTCATCGTCGGCAGCAGCGAATGGCCGCCGGCGAGCAATTTGGCTTCCTCGTTCTTGCCGAGCAGACCCGCGGCTTGCCGCACCGTCTGCGGCCGATGAAAGGTAAAGGCGTACATTGCAGTCCTCCGTTTATCTCGATCTCAATCTTCAAGCCGCGCGCGGCAGCTTGCTGGTCTTTTGCAGCGCCGCCCACACGGTGGCGGGCGTCGCCGGCATGTCGATGGCCTCGGTCCCGAGCGCATTGGTGATGGCGTTCATCACCGCGGCCGGCGCGGCAATGGCTCCGGCCTCGCCGCAGCCCTTGATGCCGAGTGGATTCGATGGACACCTCGTCGTTGTCATGCCGACTTGAAAGGACGGCAGATTATCGGCGCGCGGCATGGCATAGTCCATGTACGAGCCGGTCACCAGCTGGCCCTTGTCGTCATAGACGGTGTGTTCGAGCAGCGCCTGGCCGACACCCTGTGCGACCCCGCCATGGACCTGGCCCTCGACGATCATCGGATTGATGACCGTGCCGAAATCATCGACCGCGGTCCAACTGACGATCTGGGCGTCGCCGGTTTCGGGGTCGATCTCCAGTTCGCAGATGTGACAGCCGGCCGGGAAGGTGAAATTCGTCGGATCGTAGAACGCGCCCTCTTTCAGCCCGGGCTCGATTTCGCTCGTTGGGAACTTGTGCGCGACGTAGGCGCCGAGCGCAACCTCGGCCCAGGCCGCCGATTTGTCGGTGCCGGCGACGGTGAATTTGCCGTCCTTGAAAACGATGTCACCCTCGGCGGCTTCAAGCAGATGGGCGGCGATTTTTTTGGCCTTGGCCTCGACCTTATCGAGCGCCTTGACGATGGCCGACATGCCGACCGCGCCGGAGCGCGAGCCGTAGGTGCCCATGCCGAACTGCACCGTATCGGTGTCGCCGTGCAGCACGTTGACCTGATCGATCGACAGACCGAGCCGGTCCGAGACGAGCTGCGCGAATGTCGTTTCGTGGCCTTGGCCGTGCTGATGGCAGCCGGTCAAAACCTCGACGGAGCCGGTCGGATTGACCCGCACCTCGGCGGATTCCCATAAGCCGACGCCGGCGCCGAGCTGGCCGACCAGCGACGATGGCGCGACGCCGCACGCCTCGATATAGGTCGCAAACCCGATGCCGCGCAGCTTGCCGTGACGCTCGGACTCGCGCTTGCGTTTGGCGAAGCCCTTGTAGTCGTGGATTTCCAGCGCCTTCTGCAACGACGCATTATAATCGCCGGCGTCATAGAGCGAAGCGACCGAGGTCTGGTACGGGAAACTCTTGACGAAATTCTTCTGCCGCAACGTGGCCGGATCGGTGCCGAGTTCGCGGGCCGCGGCTTCGACCAGGCGCTCGACCACGAAGGTCGCCTCGGGACGTCCGGCGCCCCGATACGCGTCAACCGGCACCGTATTGGTGTAGACGGCATCGACCTCGCAGTAGATGTGCGGGATCTCGTACTGACCCGACAACAGCGTTGCGTATAGAAACGTCGGCACCGCCGACGAGAAAGTCGACATATAGGCGCCGAGATTGGCGGTGGTGTGGACCTTCAGGCCGGTGATCTTGCCGTCCCCGTCGAACGCCATCTGCGCCTTGGTGACGTGATCGCGGCCGTGCGCGTCGGTGATGAAGCTCTCCGACCGCTCCGCCGTCCATTTCACCGGACGGCTGAGCTTGCGCGCCGCCCACAGGCAGACGACTTCCTCGGGATAAATGAAAATCTTCGAGCCGAAGCCGCCACCGACATCGGGCGCGATGACACGCAGCTTGTTCTCTGGCGCCATGCCGACAAAGGCGGAGATGACGAGGCGCGCGACGTGTGGATTTTGCGTCGCGTTCCACAAGGTCAGGCCGCCGCTCGCCGCATCGTAATCCGCCAGCGCCGCGCGCGGCTCCATCGCATTCGGCACCAGCCGGTTGTTGATGAATTCAAGCTTGGTGACGTGTTTGGCCTCGCGCAACGCCTTATTGGTCGCGTCGGGATCGCCAAGATGCCAATTGTAGATGGTGTTGTTCGGCGCCGACTCGTGAATGAGCGGCGCGCCCTTCGCGGCGGCCTTGGCCGGATCGACGACGGCGGGCAGTTCCTCGTAGTCGACCACGACCTTCTCGGCCGCATCCTTGGCTTGCGTGAGGGTATCGGCCAGCACGACGGCGACGGCGTCGCCGACGCAGTTCGCCTTGCCCGCGGCGAGCGCCGCATGCGGCGCCATCTTCATCGGCGAGCCGTCTTTGGACAGCACCGTCCAGCCGCAGATCAAATTGCCGAGTTTGTCTTCGGCGAACTGCGCGCCGGTGAACACGCCGGCAACGCCCGGCATTTTCGCCGCCGCGCCGGCGTCGATTTTTTTGATCCTGGCGTGCGCGTGCGGCGAACGCACAAAATAGGCGAACACCTGGCCGGGCCGGGTAAAGTCGTCGGTGTAATGGCCCGTGCCGGTGATGAAGCGGCGATCTTCCTTGCGGCGCACCGCGGCGCCGATACCGGTTCCGCTCATGGCTTGCCCTCCGGCAATTCACTCCCTGAAACGTGGAATTGCCCTCCGGCAATTCCCTTCTCGGCAGTGTCTACTCGGCAGTGCTCTGTTCGGCAGTGCCCTATTCGGCAGCCTTCGACGTCGCGCCGCCGCCGCGCATGGCGCGGGCGCCGGCGGCAATCGCCTTGACGATATTGTGGTAGCCGGTGCAGCGGCAGATATTGCCTTCCAACTGCTCGCGAATAGTGCGGTCGTCGAGGTCATTGCCCTTACGGCGCACCATATCGACCGCGGTCATGATCATGCCGGGCGTGCAATAGCCGCACTGCAGGCCGTGGTTCTCGCGGAACGCCTCCTGCATTGGATGCAGCGGACCGTCCGCCGCAGCCAAACCCTCAATGGTGAGTACGTCGGCGCCTTCGAGCTGCAGCGCCAGCACGGTGCAGGATTTCACCGCCTTGCCGTTGATGTGTACGACGCAGGCGCCGCATTGCGACGTGTCGCAGCCGACATGGGTGCCGGTCAGCCGCAAGTTCTCACGCAGCAATTGCACCAATAGTGTTCGCGGATCGACTTCGACGGTAACGGGTTTGCCGTTCACCGTCAGCGAAACGGCTGCCGTATTGGCTGCCATCGGGCTCCTCCTCGACAAAAAATACCGGTCAAACGTCCTGATTTCGCGGCCGACCTGGGTCGCCGGCGTCATCCGAGGGCAAAATCACGGCGTTTTTGCCGAATTCGACCCGCGGAAGCTGGAATTACTCTGAACCGCCCGCTGGCCAGCGGTCAAGGGGAGTTCCTGCGTCAAAGGCGGCTGTAAATAGCGACAGGGCCGGGGCCAACGCTCACAAGGGGAATATACCCCGGCGGGCGATGGGCCCAGGATCACTGCGGATTAACGGCCTTGGCAAAATTGCCGAAGAAATCGTCGGCGACCTTCTTGGCCGCACCATTGATCAGCCGCTGGCCAAGCTGCGCCAGCTTGCCTCCGATCTGTGCCTCGACCGTGTAGGTCAACAGCGTGCCGCCGTCCTTTGGCGCGAGCTTGACGTTGGCGCCACCCTTGGCAAAGCCGGCGACACCGCCCTCGCCCTGGCCGGAAATCTTGTAGCCGTTCGGCGGATCGATGTCAGACAAGGTGACGCTGCCTTTAAACTTCGCCTTGACCGGTCCAATCTTGATCGTGGCGACGGCCTGGAATCCGTTGTCAGACGTCTTGTCGAGCGACTCGCAGCCCGGGATGCAGGCCTTCAAAACTGCCGGATCGTTAAGCGCCTCCCAGACCGTCTGTTGCGGCGCCGGAAGCTGATACTCGCCATTCATCGTCATAGCCATGTCGCGTCACTCCCTGACCGTCCGCCAAAAAGGGTGCTAGAAAGTTCGTACTCAGGGAGGAAATAGCAATGCCCGACATCAAAGTCGATGACGGCTGCACCATCCATGCAGAGATCGAGGGGCCGGAACGCGCGCCGGTATTGATGCTGTCGAACTCGCTCGGCACCGACCTGCACATGTGGGACGAGCAGGCGGGCCCGCTGACGCGCCATTTCCGGCTCGTTCGCTACGACCGGCGCGGCCACGGCAAATCGGACGCGCCCAAGGGGCCCTACACCATGGAGCGGCTCGGCCGCGACGTGCTCGGCGTACTCGACGGGCTTGGGATCCGGAAGATCAATTGGTGCGGGCTGTCGATGGGCGGCATGGTCGGCATGTGGCTCGGCGCCAATGCGGGAGACCGCATCGACAAGCTCATCCTCTCCAACACATCCGCGCATTTCCCCGACCCGACGGTCTGGGATGCCCGCATCAAGATGGTGCGCGACGTCGGACTTGCAGGCATTGTCGATACGAACATGGAGCGCTGGTTTACCAAGAGCTTTCGCGAACGCGCGTCGCAAACCATGGCCAAGATGCGCAAGATGTTCGTCGCCACCAATATCGAGGGCTACATCGGCTGCGGCGAAGCGATCCGCGACATGGATCATCGCCCGTTATTGCCGAAGATTATGGCGCCGACGCTCGTGATCGCCGGCCGGCACGATCCCGCGACGACGCTTGAAGCCGGGGAATACGTCAAAGATCACGTGCCCGGCGCCCGCATCGCCGTGCTCGACGCCGCACACATCTCGAACCTTGAGCAGCCGCAGATCTACGCCGACACGGTGCTCGAATTTTTGCTGGGTTAGTTCCCGATGCGGTTGACAGCATCGCTCCTGAAAAGTCGTCAATCCTCGATCAGAGCAGTTTTCGGTGCTTTCCAACGACACAGCCGATCTGATCGATGAAACTCCCTGCCCGGCCGAAAAACCCGATCAAAAATTCATCCGCGGCCAACATGCATTGGCTCACATGTCCAAACGAGGGATCGCCAACCGCATAGACTCTTTGATTGGTCCATATCTGGATGCCGGAAACCCATAGCGGCGGCACGTTGTCCGAGGTCTTGTAAGTGTAGTTGCCGGAACTCACGTCGACCCTGCCCACTTTTTCGCCATCGGCAAATCTGATCACTGTCACCGGTTGAGCGTAAGGGCCCTGGCCGCCATGCAACGGACCGACATGGGCGCCCCATTGCGCCTGCACGCCGCCAATAACGCGCTGCGTTGTTTGCTGAGGGTTGAGGTTCACAGTAATTGCCAGCGCAGAGACCGGCAGACGCTGTTGATTTGAATCCAGATCATCAAATCCGACGCCGCCGCTGCCGCCGAACGCCGCCGTCTTCGTGACAACGATCGCTTGAGACCACCAGAACAGAATCGCAGCAGCACTCAAGACGGCGATCGCGCCGATCAGTGTCAGTAAAGCGGTTTTCCGGGTGGCCGGCCGCGGGGCTCCGCCGGTCGGTCTTGCCATTGCGCCGGGCGGCGAACCACCAGGAGGGTAGATGTTGTCAAACGGGCCTGCGGGTGCGCCACCGCCGGCGACATCGACCCGCAGGTTTGCCTGGATCTGCGCGACGAGTTGCGTGACATGTTCGGCCAGCGGCGGCGTCAGCGCATCGAGCCAATGAATTGACCCGAGGTAATATTCCATCGCCTTGGTCGGCGTGATGTCCTCGATCCGGAACGGAATGATCGTCAAACCCTTGCTGACCGCGCGTTCAATCTCACGATGAATTTGCGGCGAAGCATTCGCATTCGACGAGAAAATGAGGACCATGATGCGGCACGAATCTATGCCGTCGATAATACCTTCCGCGTATTCCGTGCCGGCGCGAATGTCGCGTGGCGCGATCCAGCACCGAATGCTTGCGGTCTCGAGCCCCGCGCACACCGTGTCGGCAGCGATCTTGTCTTTGCTGGAATAGGAAATGAAGACGTCAAAAGGCATCGCGGTGCCAGAATACCGAGACGGAACGCTGACGCAATCCGAATTTGCCTCGATCGCTGCACCCGGCTCAGACGGGCTTCGCCCGCGGCATCACACCTGAACGGTGATGTCGCAGACCAGACCCTCGGCACGCCAGTCGAGATTCGTCGTCCCTTTGAGCTGCGCGATCATCCGTTCGATAATCCGGGTGCCGAAACCTTTGCGCGTCGGCGCCTTGACGGTCGGGCCTCCGGCTTCGGCCCAGCGCAGCTTCAATGGTTCACCCGCCTCATGCGTCCAATTCAGCGCGACTTTGCCGTTCGCTACCGATAACGCGCCGTACTTGGCTGCGTTTGTCGCCAATTCGTGCAAGGTCACCGCGATCGCCTGGGCGGTGTTGGGCTCCAGCAAAATCGGCGGACCGCCAAACGTCACCCGTCCTTCGGTCCCTTCGGTATAAGGTGCAAGCTCACGCGATGCGATCGACGACAACTCGGCGCCGGTCCATCGCGACTCGACAAACAGCGAATTCACGTTCGCCAAGGCTTGAATGCGTCCTTCGATGGCGTGTTTGAGGCCTTGAGTCGTTTCGGCCTGGGACAGGTTGACGGTTGCCTGCACGTTGGCGAGCAGATTTTTGCTGCGGTGCTCCGCCTCCCGCGCGAGTGCCGCGATCATATCCTGAGTGCGCTTCTGCTCGGTAATGTCCCTTGCGATCTTCGATGCGCCGATAATTCTGCCTTCCGCATTTTTCACGGGGGAGACCGTCAGCGACACAAAAATGCGGCTGCCGTGCTTGCGTTGCCGGACCGTCTCGAAATGATCGATCCGCTCCCCTCGCCTGATACGTGCCAGAATGTCGGTCTCTTCGCTGTGCCGCTCTTCCGGAATCACGATCGTAATCGGCAAACCGATCGCTTCCTCGGCCGTGTAGCCGAAGACACGCTCGGCACCCTTATTCCAACTGGTGATGATGCCGTCGAGGTTCTTGCTGACGATCGCATCGTCGCTCGATTCGACAATGGAGGCCAAAAAGCGCAGGCGCTGCTCGCTTTCGCGCAGCGCAGATTGGATTTGTTTGTGTTCGGTCACGTCGCGACTGGCTTCCAGCACCGTGCCATCGCCAAGGAGCTGCATCCGGCAGTCGACGATGACTTCGCGGCCGTCCTTGCAGGTGTGGCGCAACTCACCGGACCATTGGTGCGTGGCCCGAAGCTGCGACGTCAGATCGCCCCGTCCGGCCGGAAATTTGGTGCGCAAAAGCAAGTGGCTGTCGCGGCCGATCGCTTCCTCAGGCGTAAATCCGTAAAGCCGCTCGGCGCCGGCATTCCAGAACTCGATCGGCCCGTCCAGACGCCACGCCAGCATCGGCGCATAGGACAGCGTCAGCAGATTGGCCAAACGTTCGGCACGTTCGGAAACCGCCTCGATGCTGGAAGAGGCGCGTTCAAACCGCAGTTCGTTCTCGGGCTCCGCCACGATTCCTCTGCCCCAACGGGCATCTCACGCCACCGTCAGTTTACACCCCCGACAGCGCGTTAGCCATGCCGCGCTCCGGTCAACAGCGCAACATGACCGCGGCGCGATTGACCGAAATTTTGACGGACCGATGGCGGACCGTATAAAGGCGAGCGGAGCATTTAAATCGGCCACCGGCGCGGGACACGCTTCCATAGCGCCCGCAAGGCTTGAGGGATAGGCATTCATGGTACGGCGAGTGGGACTGCCTTTCGTTCTGTTTCTTGCGTCGTTCATCGTTCTTTCGGCGCCGGCCGCCAAGGCACAGGAGTGGCCCGCCAAGGGGCCGATCAAGATCATCGTGCCGTTCTCGGCCGGCAGCGCCACCGACATCATCGCCCGCACGGTGTTCAGCCAGGTCGGCGACCAGATCAAACAGACTTTCGTGGTCGAAAACCGCGGCGGCGCCGGCACCACGCTCGGCGCCGGCATGGTGGCGCGGGCGGACCCCGATGGCTACACGCTTCTGGTCAATTCCACCTCGCACGTGGTGGTCGCATCGACCTATGCGCACCTGCCCTACAGCGTCGCCGACGATTTTGCCGGCATTTCCGAGCTTGCCGACATTCCGTTCGTCGTCGCCACTGCCACCAAGTACAAGGTGCTCGCCGACCTGATCGCGGCCGGCAAGAAACCCGGCAGCCATATCCTTTACGGTACCGCGGGCGCCGGCAGTTCCGGTCAGTTGTTCATGGAGCGGCTGCGGCTCGCGGCCGGCTTTCCGGCGACACATGTGCCGTTTCGCGGCACTCCAGAGGGCATGAACGAGGTGGTCGCGGGCCGCATCGACCTCTATCCGGCGCCGGTCTTGAACGCGCTGCCCTTGGCCAAGGCCGATAAGGTCCACGTGCTGGCGATCAGTTCGACCAAGCGGCTGGGCTTGATCCCGGACGTGCCGACGCTTGCCGAGGCAGGTCTGCCCAACGCGCTCTACAATTTCTGGATCGGCGCGTTCGCGCCCGCCAAGACGCCGAAGCCGATCGTCGAGCGGCTCAACCGCGAAGTGAGCATTGCGCTCAAGCGCAAGGACATCGCCGACAAAATCCGCAATCTCGGTGGAGAGCCGACACCGATGACGGCGGCCGAATTCGACGCCTTCGTGGCCAAGGAAATCGCCACCAACGCCGAAATCGTCAAAGCGTCAGGCTATAAGCCGCAATAAAAGCGCGCCGTCATCGTCATTGCGAGGAGCGATAGCGACGAAGCAATCCAGAATGGCCTCTCAGATCTGGATTGCTTCGCTTCGCTCGCAATGACGGCGCGGCGTCACCCTCCCCGCTGATCGCGGAATTCGTGCGGCGTGGTGCCCACCTGTTTACGGAAGAAGCGGGCAAAGTGCGATGCATCCGCGAACGCGAGTTCTTCGGCGATTTCCTGGATCGGCTGCTGGGTGAAGACGAGCTGGCGTTTGGCCTCGGTGAGCAGGCGCTGGCGCACGAGATGGCCGGCGGTGACGCCGGTCGCGCGCTTGACGTGATCGTTGAGCCGGTCGACCGTCATGCCGAGCTTGTCCGCATAGAAGCCTAGCAGCCGCTCGGTGCGGAAAAACTCGTCAACCAGATTGCGCAGCTGCACCACCGTCGCGTCCGCCGGCCGCAGCGTCACCGCGCCGGTGCGGGCGCGGCTTGCCGCGAGGCGCGCCACGCCGACGGCGATCAGCACAAGCAGCCCGCGCATCGCCAGCCGATAGCCCTCGCGCGCCAAGCTGTGCTCTTCGTTGAGTTCCACGCACAGCGCCGAAAGCCGCCCCCGCTCCGTGTCGTCGGCTATCGGGATGACGGGCTGTGCCGCCAACGCGCGCAGCCGCAGCATCGCTTCGCCTGCCTGACCGGCCAGTGCGCCGGCCGCGTCCTCGGTAAAGCTCACCACCCAGCCGTCGGTGACATTCGGCTCGAAGCGAAAGCCGTGCGCAATCGTTGCCGGCACCAGCAAAGCGGCTGGGGCGGCGAAAGACAGCGTCGCGGCGTCGAACGTCATCGTGCCGCCGCCGCGCTCGATCAGCAGGATCTGAAACAGATTGCGATGGCGGTGGCCGCGAATGGTCCAGTCGTGGATCGACGAGCGCGACGCGATGGTTTCGATGTGGATGAAATCGAACGCCTGATCGTCCGGCGGATCGCCGTACAAGTGAAACAGCGGCAGCGTTGCGGCTTGGGTCGATGCCGGAGAAGTTGCCATGGCCCAAGCATAAGCCGATC
>DASZWK010000031.1:0-4660 GCA_035546235.1 Xanthobacteraceae bacterium
ACGCCGGTCATAGTGCCGGCGGACATGATGTCCGATACCGCCCGAGTGCAACGGGGACGAACCCTTTGCGCGCGGGCACCGCATCCCGCTCCCGCCAGCCGGAGTCACCGTCTGACGTCCTTGCACGAGGAGCGAGAGGACTGCGCTTTTATTCCTAGCGCGCGCCAAGTCAAGCCGAATCATTCGGCGCACGCTTCCATTTGATTCAACAGGGCTTTTTGAGCGATTTTTGCTTCGCGGCCGCTTCCAGCGCGACACGCGCTGAGAAAAAGCGCGAGCGAATCAAGAACTGATGCGGGCACCGCGGCGACCGGGACGCCGGCAGCGCCGCCGCCCGAAGGATCGGCGGGCGCTGCCGGCAACGGATGCCATTCCGCGAGTGTCGCCCCCGCTGGCCCCGTCACATTGCAAGGAACGCCTATCGCTGCCATCCACCATTTGGTGGAGGCGGTCACATCACGCACGGTGCGAGCACGAAACCAGCTCGTCAGTCCCCGTTGCTGTGTTGCGGCCGCCAGCGGCTCATGCGGTCTTCAAGCACCTTGACCAGCGCAGTCATCAGCAGCGACAGGCCCGCGAACACGATCAGACCGGCGAACACGACATCGACCTTGAAGCCGCTCGCGGCGCGCACCATGACGACGCCAAGGCCTTCCTGCGAGCCGAAAAATTCCGACACGACGACGCCGAGCACGGCGCGGCCGATGGCGAGCCGCAGGCCGACGACGATGAAAGGCAGCGCGTTCGGCACCACGACCAGCCGCGCAATGTCCCATTCGCCGGCGCCGAACGAGCGCACGACGTTGATGAGGAGCTTGTCGGCGTTGCGCACGCCCTCATAGGTATTGATGAGGAGCGGAAACAGCGCGCCCAGGAACACGACGGCGACCTTCGACCACAGGCCGATGCCGAACCACAGCATCAACAGCGGCAGAAAGACCAGCCGCGGCGTTGCGTTGAACGCGGTAATGAACGGATCGAACATGGCGTTGAGCGTGTTCGAACGGCCGAGCAGGATGCCGAGCGGCAGCCCGACGACGATCGAGAGCGCGAGGCCAAGCGCGAACGCCGTGGCGCTCACCCCGAGCGGCGCCCACAGTGAGCCGGTGACGATCATGTCCCAGAGCGTGCCGCCGATCTGGCTTGGTACCGCGAAAAAAAGTTTTGTCCCCGCCTTCAGTGGAAAGAAATAAGGCCAGAACTGCCAGACCAGGAGCAGCACGAGGATGCTGGCGGTGCCGTAGGCCATCGGCTCAAAGCGCCGCCACAGGCCGCGGACCGGCGCCGCATCGGCTCGCTCGCGGCCGGCGACCTTCGCTTCAAGGGTCTGGGTGTCAGCCATTATGTGTTCAGCCCTGTCTTTACTGTCCGGTGCGCCAAGGGAACGCCGAGCGTTCAGCCCAGCGGATGCCTTCGGTCAGCACCACGGCGATCACCATCACGGTAAGAATGCAGCCAAACATGCGGTCGATGGCGAAAATGTCGCCGAAGCGTGAGATGGCAAAGCCGATGCCCTCGGACGCCGCGAAGAATTCACCGACCAGGACCCCAATGAGCGCGCGGCCGACCGCGATGCGGGCGCCGGCCACCACATAGGGCAGCACGCTCGGAAACAGGACCTTGCGATAAAGATCCCATTCGCCGCCGCCGAGCGAGCGCACGACGTTGATCAAGAGCCGGTCGACGGCGCGCACGCCCGCGCAGGCATTGAAAACGAAAGGGAAGACCGAGAGGGAAAACACGATGATCGCCTTGCCGGCAACGCCAACGCCGAAAAAGATCACCAGGAGCGGCGCCAGCGCCACGAGCGGACTGGCATAAAAGATGGTCATCAGCGGATCGAGCGCCCAGCCGACGCGCACGCGCCAACCCATGACGATGCCGAGCGGCACGCCGATGAGGGCGGCCGCGATGAGGCCGACAAAAAACGGCACGGAGGAAACTGCGAGGTCATTCACCAAGTCGCCGCTTTCGATCAGATCGACAAAACCCGCCGCGATCAGGCTCGGTTTCGAAATGAACAGCGGATTGAACGGCACAACGAGGAAGATCGCCTGCCAGGCCGCGAAGAACAGCACGATCGCCAAGCCGCCAAGCAGCGGCTTGCGGTAGCGGATCGCAAATGACGGCGTGATGGTTATCTCGGCTGCCATCGCTAAAGCCCGCCATTCTTCGTTTGAGATGACCTGTCATGGTCCGCGAAGGCGGACCATCCAGTAGCCACCGCGCCGCCGGCGAATACCGGATCATCCGCCTTCGCGGATGATGACACCAAGGATGCGATGGTGCTCAGTGCATCTGCAATCATGACCCGCTGACCAGCGTTCCTACACCACGATCTCGTCTTTCAGCGTGTTCCAGATTTCGAGCTTCAGGTCGTTGAATTCCGGCGTTACCCGCATTTCGTATTCGCGCGGCCGCGGCAGGTCGATGACGAAGATCCTTTTCGCCCGGCCCGGGCGCTTGCTCATCACCATGACGCGGTCGGACAGATAGATCGCTTCGTCGATCTGATGGGTCACGAACAGCACGGTTTTTTTTGCCTCGCGCCAGATGCGAAGGAGCTCGACCTGCATCAGGTCGCGGGTCTGCGCATCGAGCGCCGCGAACGGCTCGTCCATCAAGAGCACGTCCGGATCTGTCGCCAGCGCCCGCGCCAGTCCGACGCGCTGTTTCATGCCGCCCGACAATTCGTGCGGATAATGCTGCTCGAAGCCTGACAGCCCGACCAGCTTGACCAGACGGTCGGCGACTCCGTGGCGCTTATCGGCCGGCACGCGCTTGAGTTCGAGGCCGAGTTCGATGTTGTGCTGGACGGTGCGCCACGGCAGCAGCCCGAATTCCTGAAACACCATGGCGCGGTCGCTGCCCGGGCCGGTGATGCGCTTGCCGTGCATCAGCACGTCGCCCGAATCCGGCTTGGTCAGGCCGAGCAGAACATTGAGAAAGGTGCTTTTGCCGCAGCCGGAAGGCCCGACGATCGAGAGGAACTCGCCCTCCTCGACATCGATATCGAAATTGCCCAGCGCCCGCACCGGCATCCGATTTGGCGGCCGGAAGGTCAGGCTGACATTGCGGCCCTGGATGTAACCGGTCATGCGCGGGCCCCGACGCGCAGGCAGGCGTATCGGCCAATCATGCCCCCATGATCGCCTAGACTCCGCGGCCTCGCAACAGGGGTCGATTGCCGCACGGCCCCCACCCGGGGGCCGCAACTGCACGAGCCGCAGCGCTTCCAGCCGCGGCGTGGAACTTTCAGTCCGAGATTGCCGAAATCGAATCCCGGAGCGTGTGACGCGAAAGACACAGCTAAAATGCGCTCTCGCGCGTTGGAGCGGTATCGAACGACAACGTGTCAGGGGAAAGAAATGAAAAACATCGCTCTTTTCGGAATCGCCGCCGCCGCCGTGCTGGCCGCTGCGCCAGCGTTTGCCGCGGATTTGAGGCCGATGTCGGCGCCGATGTACAAAGCGCCGCCCATGATGGTGCCGCCGGCGAGCTGGACCGGCTTCTATATCGGCGCCGACCTTGGCGGCTCTTGGTCGCACACCAATGGCAGCTGGACCGGCCTGCCATCGGCGGCGGCGTTCGGCGTCAATCCCACGAGCGGCAGCCTTGACGGCTCAGGCTTCCTCGGCGGCGTCCACGCCGGATACGACTACCAGTTTGCGCCAACCTGGGTGTTCGGCGTCGAAGGCGATTGGACCTGGACACACGACCACGGCTCCAACAGCCAGGCCTGGACCGTGTTCGGCACCGGCACACCGGTCGGCGGCGGTGCGGCCACGACCATGAACTCGACCGTCGATTGGCTCGCCTCGTTCCGCGGGCGGCTCGGCTATCTGGTGACGCCCAATGTGCTGGCCTACGCCACCGGCGGTATTGCCTGGGGCGACGTGCATTACAGCGGCACGGCGTCTGCGCCGGGCGTTGGCTATCTCGCCAGCACGTCGTTCAGCAACACCTCCGATGGTTTCGTGGTCGGCGGCGGCGTCGAGTGGGCGCTGACACATAACTGGTCGCTGCGCGGCGAGTATCTATTCTATCACCTCAACAGCAGCGCAGGCGCCACCGCGACGGCGGCGGCGTTCCCGGCATTCCCGTCGAGCTTCTCCTGGAGCAGGACGAACATCGACGTCGCGCGCGCCGGGCTGAGCTATAAGTTCTGAACGCAGCCGCTCGCAGCCACACCGTCACGAACAACAGGCCGCGGATTCGTCCGCGGCCTTATTTTTTTGGAATAACGGCCACGCATACGAGCGTCACCCGCGCAAGCGCCAACACCCTGAACGTCAAAAACTGATTGAGCGGGATTGTTGTGTGGGGGATTGGTCGGAGTGGCAGGATTTGAACCTGCGACCCCCTCGTCCCGAACGAGGCGGCAGAGATGACGAGCCTTGAATTATCGGCATCTTTCGTCACGTTCGTTCGCGAGCGTTCACGTTTGTTTCGCGGGATTGGGTGGCCGGCAGGTGGCCGAAAAGGACGTGAGAACAGATTAAGGCGCGAATCGCGCGGCACCGGCGCACCCCGGTTCAGGCGACGGTTTTGTTGCGGCGTTGAATTCCGAGCACGAAGTTCATAAACGCATTGGATGTATAGACCGCATTCAAATCGCTCATGGACTTTGGCGGCCACGCAATGCTTGTTTGTGTGGATG
>DASZWK010000032.1:0-1674 GCA_035546235.1 Xanthobacteraceae bacterium
GCGCATTGGCCGATGAATCAGGCCGCGGCGTTCGCGCTCGCCGGAACTGGCGCGCCTTCGGCGCTGCACAACAACTGCTCCGGCAAGCATGCAGGCTTTCTGTGTGTCGCCTGTGGACAGGGCATCGACCACATGGGCTACTGGCTGCCCGACCATCCGGTGCAGAAGGCTGTCCGCGGCGTGCTCGAAGAGCTGGCTGATGCGGTCTTGTCGCCCGAGTGCCGCGCTATTGACGGCTGTTCGGTGCCGACCTGGGCGATACCGTTGAAGGGCTTGGCGCACGCATTCGCCAGATTTGGTTCAGGGACCGGCCTGTCGCGTGAACGCGCCGCCGCCGCGGCGCGATTGCGTGCCGCCTGCGCGCAAAAGCCGTGGCACGTCGCCGGCACCGGCCGGTTTTGCACCGAGATCATGAAGCTTCTCGGTGCGCGTGCATTCGTGAAAACCGGAGCCGAAGGCATGTATTGCGGCGCCTTGCCGGAGCAGGGCCTCGGCATCGCGATCAAATGCGACGACGGCGGCGGGCGTGCTTCCGAAGCCGTGATGGCGGCGATTATCGCGCGCTTCCTGCCGCTCGAACCGGCCGAGCGCGCCGCGCTCGCGGGCTTTATTCACCCGGTTTTGCGCAATTGGAATGGATTTGAGGTTGGCGGGCTGAGCGTGACGGACGCGCTAGGCTAGTCCGCTGCTGGTTTGTTTTGATGAGCCTAACAGAGCCGAGGCGGGCGAGACCCGCGCTCAGCGCACCTGGTTGCCGCTCAACGAAAGCTGCGCATAGCGCGTTGCGCCATCCCGGGTAAGGTCAGCGACCGGCTTCTTCCATTCCATGCCGACGATGGCGCCGAGCCGCGCGGCGGCAATCAGGTTGTTCGTGATCAGTGTAGTACCCGCACCCGGCGCAACCGATACGGTGATGCCATAGCCCGTGGTGCGCACCATGTTGCCGGTGATGGACACATCGCGCAGATACTTGCCCCACCCGGCGGTGATGCCGACGTGCGGCGCGTTCTCGATCACATTGCTGGCGACCAGCGTGTCAGCCTCAATGCCGATGCCGACGCCGGCATCGTCGTTCGGATCGGTGCCCGCAGGGCGCCGCGGCACCAGATTGCGAATGAGATTGCCCTGTACCACGGCGAGCCGGCCACCATCGTTAAAGTTGGTGACCGAGACGCCCATCGCCGCGCCATCGACGATGTTGTTGGCGATTACGGCGCCTTGAAATGCGAACTCGGCGTAAAGCGCGACCTCGCCAAGGCCGGTGCAGGTGTTGTCGACGATCTGCAGGTTGGATGCCGCATTGCCGCGCACGGCCGAGAACGCCGCATTGCGGATGCGATTGCCGCGTACGATGACGTTGTCGGCACGAAAGACGTTGATGGCGTTGCCGTACTGTCCGGAGCCGCCAGATTTGTTGGCGATATTTTCGATGCGGTTATCGATGACGAGCGTTCCGTCATCGCCGGGAGCGCTGCGCCAGACCAGAATACCGTTGTTGCCGATGCCGCGAACGGTGTTGTCCGAGATTCGCACGCCGCGCGCATCGAGGCAGAAGATAGCGGTATCGCTCGTGCCGATCGTGTTGCCACTGACCTCGCCTTGCACGCCCTCAAGCTTGATCGCCGGCCCGGCGACGTTGGCGATCTCGCAATCGACGACGCGGACCGCGCCGGC
>DASZWK010000033.1:0-14548 GCA_035546235.1 Xanthobacteraceae bacterium
GGTCCTGATACTTCGTGATCGGAACCTGCAGGCCTTCCGAAAAGATATCGGTGGTCATGCCGCCCATCGGACCGCCGATGTCGAGCCAATGTCCCATGCAACAAGAGAATCCGGCGAGCTTGCCCTTGTGAAAGATCGGTAGCGTGAACGTCATGTGGTTGAGATGACTGCCGGTGATGTAGGAATCGTTGGTGACGTAGATGTCGCCGGGCCGCATGGCCTTGCGTCCGAAATGCCGGATTTTCGCCTTCACGGTTTCCGCCATGCCGCGAATAAACATCGGCAACCCGATACCGATCGAGACAGTCTCGCCCTCGGGAGTGAACAGGCCGGTCGTGAAATCGAGCGCCTCATAGATGATGATGTTGTAGGCGGTGCGCATGAGGTTGGTTTTCATTTCCTCGGTCACCGCGATCACGCCGTTACGCACGATCTCGGTAACGACGGCGTCGATCTTGCCTCGCGCACGCGATTTGGCTTTGCTTCTTGGTGCCATGCTTCTTGGTGTCATGAATTTCGCTTCCCGTCAGGCGCCCGCCCGGCCCGCTTTGCTGCGGGGGGCCTTTGAGTTGTAAGGCATCGCCGTCGTGCCGGCATAGCCGACCCAGCGCAACACCGGGGCGGCGGCTGCGCGGCGGCTGGAGAACCGGCGTCGCAGGCAAATCCGGTGGAATCGCCCAACTTCAGCTTGACTTGCCGGCCGAACAGAGCGTCCCTGAAACACTGCGATTCGGTGAGGGGGGCGGCTGATGCTCGACGCGAGCAAATACGCGCAACATTTTCCCGACGAGAGCCATCTTGCCGAGATACCGGGCACGAAAGCGGTGCCCAGTTGCCCGCTGGTCGCGCCGCCGGCCTCACTGTTGGCGGCGCTCGTCCGGCTCGAACGCGAATTTGCGGAAATTCTGCGGACCCAACAGGCCGAGCCGACCAGCCGTCCGGAATAACCGCGCGACCGCCTTTCGATCAGATCGATTGGGCCGGGACCAAACATCAGCCGGCAAGCCTTATCGCCAGGTTGCCGAACGCATCGACCTCCAGCACATCTCCGGGCAGAAGCAGCGTCGTCGAGGCGTATTCCTCGATCAACGCCGGACCGGTAATGCGGTTGCCGGCGACGAGCGCCGGGCGCCAGAACACCGGCGTTGGCCGGAAGCGCCCGCCGAAATAGACCTTGCGCTTGCCGCCGATTGCAGCGGCCGGCGGCGCCTTGCGACCGCGGGCGATCTTGCGCTGCGGCGGTTTGCGCATCAGCCCGGTCACGGTCGAGCGCAGGCTGACGATCTCGGCGCGCTCCGCCGGCGCGGATGTTCCATAGCGCTGCGCATGCATGGCGTCGAAATGCCGTTTGATCGCCTTGCGGTCACCGCGGCGAAACACGCTCATCGGCAGATCGACGGTGACAGCATGTTCCTGGCCGACATAGCGCATGTCGGCCGCGCGCTTTACCGTGACGCGCTGCGGCGCCACCGACGCACCCGCGATGGCGTCGCGTCCCTGCTGCTCCAGCGCGCCATAGACGCTTTCGATCTCTTCAAATGACGCATCCTCAAGCGGCGTGAACCAGGTGCGGACGAAGTCGTAGCGCAGATCCGCGAACAGCATGCCGTAGGCCGAGAACACGCCCGGAGCAAACGGCACGATCACATTGCGCATACCGATCTCGCGCGCCACTTCGACGGCGTGCAAGGGACCGGCACCGCCGTAAGCCACCAGCACGAAATCGCCGGCGTCAAAGCCGCGTTCGGTGGTGACGCCCTTGACCGCATACGACATCGCGGTCGCCGCGATACGCAAAATGCCATCGGCGGCCTCAACGGCGCTCAAGCCCAGCGGCTCGCCGATCCGCTCGGCAAGCGCGCGTTCGGCGGCGGCAACGTCGAGCTTCATTTCGCCGCCGAGAAACCGTTCGGCATTGAGACGCCCAAGAACGAGATTGGCGTCGGTGACCGTCGGCTCGCGGCCGCCGAGCCCATAGCAGGCCGGCCCGGGCGACGCGCCGGCGCTCTGCGGACCGACCCGCAGCGCGTCCTCGACCACCCGCGCGATCGAGCCGCCGCCGGTGCCGACTTCGAAAATGTCCATCATGGCGATCTGCACCGGCAGCGCCTGTTCGTAGCCGCCGATCAGCGCCGTCCCGGTGGTCAATGCTTCGCCGTGGTAGATGACACCGGCCTTTGCGGTGGTGCCGCCCATGTCGAAGGCGATGGCGTTGTCGATGCCGAGCATGCGGCAGAGCGCTTGCGTGCCGATGACGCCCGCGGCCGGACCGGACTCGAGCATGCGCACGCATTCTTTCTGCGCCTGCGCGGATTCGTAGAGCCCCGCGGTCGATTGCACGACGAGGAACGAGCCGGAGAATCCCGCCGCGCGCATGTGCGCATCGATCTCGCCGATATATCGGCGCACTTTCGGTCCCACATAGGCGTTCGCCGCCACGGTCGAGCAGCGCTCGAACTCACGATATTCCTGCGACAGTTCGTTCGACGCGGAGACAAACATCGCCGGGTGATTTTTTTCGAGGATCGCCTTGGCGCGCTGTTCGTGATCGGCGTTGGCGTAGCAGTTGAGAAACAGAATGGCGCAGGCCTCGATACCGAGTTTTTCCAGCTTCGCACCGAGCGCCGCGATCTCCTCGTCGTCGAGCGGGGTGTCGATCTCGCCGTCCGCCAGCATCCGCTCGTGCACTTCAAAGCGCAGCGCCCGTTCGATCAGCGGCACGTGCTTGCGGAAAAACAAGTTATAGGCGTCCGGCCGGTTGATGCGCCCGATCTCGTAGATGTCGCGGAAGCCTTCGGTGATGAGCAGCGCCGTGCGCGCGCCGGTGCGCTCCAGCATCGTGTTGATGGCGATGGTCGAGCCGTGGAGAAACAGCGCCGCCGAATGATAATCGCTGCCGGCCTTGGCAACGCCCGCAGAAATGCCTTCGACCAGATGCGCCGGCGTCGACAGCGCCTTGCCGAAGGTGAGTTCGCCGGTTTTCTCGTCAAAAACCGCGATGTCCGTGAAGGTGCCGCCGATATCCGCGGCAAGCCGCAACCGTCCTCGCCCCGCTCCTCGTTGCGCCATGCCGCTCTGACCCCGTGCCCTTACGCTTCGAGCACGACGTAATCATCTTCGACGCGAACAGGGAAGGTCTCCGCCACGTATGGCCCTTCGACCAGCGTTGCGCCGGGCGCAACTGAGACGGAAAACTGCCGTGCCCGCACGCGGTCGGGCTCGCACCAGGACTTGCCGGTGCGCAAGTCGAACTCCCAGCCGTGCCAGGGACAGCGCACGATCTCGCCGCGGCGCGAGTAGCGGTAGCAGCCCGGTTCGCTCGCTTCCAGGAGCCCGACCTGGGTGCCGTTGAACAGGCTGCCGCCCTGGTGCGGGCAGCGGTTGGCGAGCGCGAAGAACTCGCCGTTGACATTGAAGACGACGATGGGCCGCCCCCGAATATCGACGAGCTTGCGGGAGCCTGCTGGAAATTCCTTCAGCGGAGCGATGACGTGCCTTGCCATGCGCGCCGCCTAAGCCACAGCCTCGGCGAGGCGGCCATATGTGGCGAGTGCATTGTCACGCCGGATCTTGGTGTTCAGCCGCTGCGGAATGCCGACCGGCATGATCTCATCGCCGTCGAACTGCCAGTGCGGAAAGTCGGACGAGAACAGCAGCATGTCGTCGGATTGCAGCTGGTCGACCAGCCGCGCGACCGCCTCCGGCTCATTTGGTCCGTCGAACGGCTGGATCGTGAGCCGGACGTGATCGCGCACGATCTCGTAGGGCGGACGCTCGACCCACGGCACTTCGGCACGCACGCCACGCCAGAATTTTGTCAGCCGCCACAGGAAGGCCGGCAGCCAAGTGACGCCGGATTCAATCAACACCACTTTGAGCGCGGGATATTTGGTGAACACACCCTCGCAGACGAGGCTCGCGACCTGCGCCTGAAAGCCCTGCGCCTGCGCGCAATAATCCTCGGCGTACCACGACGGCCAGCCGAGCGAGGTGACCGGATGGCGGAAGCTCGACCCGGCGTGAATACCAATCGGCAGGCCATGGCGCTGCGCGGCCTCGAATACCGGCCAGTATTCGCGCCGGCCGAGCGGCGCCTCGCCCATGGCGAGAACCAGCACCTGGACGAAGCGGTTGTCCGGCGCGCAGCGTTCGATTTCGGCGACCGCGTAATCCGTGTTCTGCATCGGCACGACGATCGAGGCGCGCAGCCGCGGATCGCGATCGAGCCATTCCTTGGCAACCCAGTCGTTGATCGCCTTGGCGAACGCCGCCGCCATGTCCTCGCTGAACAGAAGTTGCACGCCGTAGAGGCAATTGCAGATCGCGATGTCGATATTCCAGCGATCGAGCGCCTGCGCGCGCAACGTATCGACGCTGCTGGCGGGCGCACCGGATTTGCCGCGCCAATCCGCACGCGCCGTAAGCGGCGCATTCGGCGGATAGTTGATCGATTCCAGAGAATTGAGGCCGCGATCGATGACGCTGTCGCGCCATTGCTCGTCGAGATACGGCAGCAGCGCCTGCATGCTGGGCACGTTGGCATGCACATCGCAATCGATCGTCGACCAGGATGCCGGCATACCGTCTCTTTAGCGCACTCGGAGCGGCCCCGGTAGGGCGCGTTCGGCCTTTGCGGTCCACTGCGCCTCATGTCGGCCGACGAATATGGTCAGGATCGAAATGACAATGACGGCGCCGATGCCGAATATCGCCCAACCGCTCGGCCCCGAGAAAATCCACCACGACCGCGCAAGCCGCGCGAACTGCACGCCGAAGGTATAACCGCCAATTCCGAATGCCACCGACCACAGGCTCACACCGACCGCGCTCGACAGCACGAAGCGCCGCCACGGCATCCGGTTGGCGCCGGCGAGCACGCCCGCGATGGCACGCATCACCGGCACGAATTGGGCAATGATAATGATCACGCCGCCGTGCTTGAGAAACAAATATTGACCGAGCTTGATCCGTGCTTCGGTGATGCGAAGATAGACGCCGTAGCGCAGCAGCAGCCAATATCCGAAACGCCAGCCGATCGCGTAACCGATGATGCGGCCGATCAGCGATGCCACCGCCGCCGTCAGGATCACTTCGACGATGTTGAGTTCGTGGGTTCGACCCGCGATAACCGACCCGACAATCAAGGCTGTCTCGCCGGGCAGCGGAATGCACATGCTTTCCAGCCCGATGAAACCGGCGACGACAAGCAAACCATACGCGTGGATGAGATGAGCAACAGAATGCATAGACTGGGTACCCGGCGAGCAATGACTTATACTGAATTTATGGAAGATGAGAACAGCTTAAGGTGGTTAAAACGGCCGTTTGGCAGCGCAACATAGCGTCGCCACACGGTCCCGGTGGCAAGACAGCGCCTCCGTTTCGGGAATTCTTCACGTGAACGCGGCAAAGACCGCCCGGTTTCAACACAATGTACAAAGACCTGCGCGAGTTCATCGATTTTGTCGACCGGCTGGGGGCATTGCGCCGCATCGACGGCGCCGATCCGCTCTTCGAAATCGGCGGTATCACCGAAGTGGCGGCCGGACGGGCCGATTGCCCGGCACTCCTGTTCGATAACATCAAGGGATACCGGCACGGCATGCGGGTATTCACCAACGCCACCACCAATGTGCAACGGGCGGCGCTGGCGCTGGGCCTGGACCCGGGACTGCGGCCACTCGACGCACTCAAAGCGTGGATGGAGAAACGCAAGACTTTGCGCCCGCTGCCTCCCGTTACGGTCGGCGACGCCGAGTTTTTGCAAAACACGCTCGCCGGCTCCGATATCGATATCGCGCGCTTTCCGGCGCCGACCTGGCACAGGCACGACGGCGGACCTTTCATCGGCTCGGGTTCGGTTGTGGTCATGCGCGATCCGGATACCGGCTGGATCAATGCATCGATCTATCGCGTTCAAGTCCACGGACAGGACAAAGTCACCGTACAGTTCGACCATGGCGGACGGCATGGCGCGATCATCGCCAGAAAATATTGGGATCGCGGCGAAAGCTGCCCGGTCGCCGTGGTGCACGGCGAGGATCCGGCGTTGTTCATCGCCGGCTTCGAATATCTGCCGGACGGCAGCTCGGAATACAGCTTTGCGGGCGCCATCAAGGGCGCGCCGATCGAGGTCTGCGCCGGACCGCAGACCGGGCTGCCGCTCCCCGCTCATGCAGAGATGGTTTTCGAAGGCCGGCTGTTGCCGATGCAGGACGTGTCCCTGCCGGAAGGCCCGTTCGGCGAATTCACCGGCTACTACGCCGCCGAGGCGCGCCCCGGTCCGGTGATGCAGGTGACGGCGATCCACTTTCGCGACGACCCCATTCTTTTAGGGTCGCCGCCAATGAAACCGCCGCGCTTTCATTTCGGCCTGCCGTTCCGCGCCGCGACGATCTGGAGCAATCTCGAAGCGGCCGGCGTCACCGACGTCACCGGCGCGTGGCAACACGTCTCGCAGCTCATGACCGTGGTGGCGCTGCGCCAGCGCTACGACGGACACGCAAAGCGCGCCGGTCTGGTGGCGGCGGCGCACAGCTACATGGCGCGGCTCGTCGTCGTCGTCGACGAGGACGTCGATCCGTCCAATCTCGCCGACGTGATGTGGGCGGTGACGACCCGCTGCGAGCCCGCCGACAACATCGACATCATCCGCCAAGCGTGGAGCTCCGCGCTCGATCCGCGCATCCCGCCCGCCGACAAGGACCGCGGCGTCACCTCACACTCGAAGGCCATCATCGACGCCTGCAAGCCGTTTCCCTGGCGCGACAAATTTCCGCCGGCCTCGGCGCTGACTGTTGAGGAAGCGAGAGAGATCGAGGAGAAGTGGGGCGCGCTCTTGACGCTCTCGAAATGAGGGTTGTACGCTTGACGTAACGCGTAAAAACAACTAACCTTATTCCTCGATGATCCTTAGCTATAGGGAGTCGCGCACCAGGGCGTTTGCCGAAGGCCGTTTGGTTCGCGAGTTTCATGGCTTTGCAAGACAGGCTTATCGGCGGCTGGAAATTCTGGATGCCGCCGCAAGTCTTGACGAACTGCGCGCACTGCGAAGCAACCGTCTCGAAATGCTCAAGGGCAGTCGCGCGGGCCAGTTCAGCATCCGGATCAACATGCAATGGAGGATCTGCTTCGTGTGGCCGTCCGGCGCCGTTGGCCCATCGAATGTGGAAATCGTCGACTATCATTGAGGACCTCATGACCAGACCCGCTATTCATCCGGGTGAAATCCTCGCCGAAGAGCTTACAGAGATCGCAGTTACACCGAGCGAGCTCGCAAGACAGTTGTGCGTGCCTGCCAACCGCATAACCCAGATTTTGCATGGCAAGCGCGCAATCACCGGGGATACCGCGCTGCGGCTCGGTCATTGGTTCGGCACCAGCGCGCAATTCTGGCTCAATCTGCAGAGCGCGTACGATATTCGTGTAGCGGAAAAAGCCGCAGGCACCGAGATCAAACGCTTGCCGAAGCGCGCGTCGTAAGACTCACGGGGTCGTCTAGCGACCTGCCGCCGCGTCACTGCACCGCGTTCGCCGACTTCAGACTGTCGATCAACGACGAGCGGTACAGAAACTTCTTGTGCAGCGTGATGTCCTCGGACGTGCGCCGCAATTCGTCCAGATGCTTGCGGCGGATCGCCGGGTCTTTTTCTTCCAGCTTGCGCTTGTTCTCGATGGTCTGCGCCTGCACGTAGTCGACCTGCGCCCGGCGGCGCTGGCGCGTGTAGCGGTCGAGCAGGCTCGCGTCGGCGCGGCCGAACCAGACATCGGCGAGCTTGTCGGCGAGATTGACGGCATCGTGGATGCCGCCGTTCATGCCCATGCCGCCGATCGGATTGTTGACGTGGGCGCAATCGCCGGCAAGCAGAACGCGGCCCTTGTTGAAGGTCTCGGCGACGCGCTGATGCACCGCGTAGAGCGCGTAATACGGAATCTCATAGTCGCCGCTCTTGCGGTGGATGCGCTGCAGGCGGCGCTGGATGCTCTCCATGCTCAGCGCCTGTTCGTCGGTCTCCGACTCCGGGATCGGCAATACCCCGCGCCAGATTCCCGGCGGGCCATAGCCCTTGACCTTGAACAGATTGAGCCATTCGTCCGGATCGAAAAAATAGTTGCGGGTGCAAAGCCCCTGCCCGGTCGCGCCGAAATCGAAACTGGTGCCGATCTTGATGAACCGCTCCGGCCAGGTGAAGCCCTCGAACACGATGCCGGCAAGCTTCCGCACCGCGCTCGAGCCGCCGTCGGCGCCGATCAGATATTGGCCGCGCAGCGTCTCGGTCTCGCCCGCAGCGTTCTGGATCGTCGCCTCGACGAAATCCTCGCTCTGCGTCAGCCCGACGAGCTTCGCCGAGAAACGTACCTCGCCGAGCCCGCTCGCCCTGATATGAGGCAAAGCGGCATGGACCAGCTTGTACTGCTCCCACTGCACCACGTAGGGATACGGCACCTCGCCCTTGAGCACGCTGATATCGAACACCGCGATCAGGTCGCCGGTGGCGCGGTCGCGAAAATGAAACAGCGGCGCCTGCATGCCGCCCGAGGCCGCGTCGGAAAACATCTCCGCTTGCAGGCCGAGATCGACCAGCATCTCGACCGTCGGCGTATGGATCGTCGCGGCGCGCTGATCCTCGGCGGCGTCGGGCAGTTGCTCGATCAGCGTGACCGGGATGCCCTTCTTGACCAGCGCCAAGGTCATGACGGCGCCGACCGGCCCGCACCCGGAAACGATCACGCGATGGTCGCTTTTCATGAGTTCATCCATCCGTCATTCCGGGGCGCCGCGCAGCGGCGAGCCCGGAATCCATATCCACGACGCTGGGGTTATGGATTCCGGGCTCCTCGCTTCGCTCGGCCCCGGAATGACGATTTCTCATGGCACCGTCACACTTTCGAAATATCGAACACCGAGGGGTGAAACAGCTCCTCAATCTTGACCTTGCGGTCCGCCAGCCCCTGCTCGTGGATGTACTGGGCCAGCGCTTCGATGTCCGGCCGGTTCTCGTCGATGCCGTATTTCCAGAAGTCGTCGCCCATGATGGCGGCGGTTTCGTGGGTTTCGGCCTCCAGCCACGGCAGCGTGACCATCAGCGCGTTGACATCGCGCAGGTCGATCATCGCCAGCGCCTTGGCCTCGCAGAACGCCTTGTAGACGCTGGTCGCGAGCCACGGATATTTCTCGGCAAGCGATTTGCGGATGCCGATCAGATGCATGATCGGAAACAGCTTGGTCTTCTTGTAGTAGGCGACTTCAGCCTTGCGGGTATCGGGAAACAGCCGCGCGATGTGCGGCTCGCCGGCAAGAAACGACGACGGCGCGCGCGCCGTGAACAGCGCGTCAAGCTCGCCGTCGCGCAGCATCCCGACCAGCGTCTTGTCATGCGGGATGGCTTTCAGGTCGAGGCCCGGAATCGGTTTGAGCGGCGTGCGCTCCTCGCGGCCGGCTTGCTCCTGGCCGCCGCTGCGCCAATGGATCTCCGACGGTTTGACGCCGTATTCATGCTGCATCATGCCGCGCATCCAGACCACGGCGGTGATCTGATATTCCGGCACGCCGATGCGCTTGCCGCGCAAATCTTCCGGCTTCTCGATGCCGGCGCCCTTGCGCACGTAGATGCCCGAATGGCGGAAGATGCGCGACACGAACGCCGGCACGCCGATATAGCCGGCGGTGCCGGCCGAGACCGTGCGGATGTAGCTGGAAAACGAAATCTCGGAGACGTCGAATTCCTGGAATTTGAAGGCGCGGTGAAAAATCTCCTCAGGATACATCGGCAGATAGGTGACGTCACAGCCCTCGACTTTCACCCGCCCGTCGCGGATCGCGCGCGTGCGGTCGTAATTGCCGCACGCAATCGTTATCGGCACGTCACCCATTGTAAAATTTCTTCCCGTCATCCTGAGGTGGCCGCCGCAGGCGGCCCTCGAAGGATGCGGCCGAGGCGCCCGGGCCGTCGCCCTTCGAGGGCCGCGACGCGGCCACCTCAGGGTGACGGTGACGTGACGGGTAACACTCAGCGTCCGAACTGTGAAGCGCGGTGGAGCAACGCTGCGATGCGCCGCACAATGCGCTAATCTGAATTGGGTCTGGTCATCAGGAGAATCCGCCATGTCCGTCGACGGATTGACGAGTGTCGCAAGCAGTTTCGGCCCGAAGGAAACGCTCGACCGGCTCGAAACCCAGATCAAGGCCAAGGGCCTGACCGTGTTCGCCCGGATCGATCATGCGGCGGGTGCGGCGGCGGCCGGCATGGCGCTGCGGCCGACCGAGGTCGTGCTGTTCGGCAACGCGCGCGGCGGTACGCCCCTGATGGCGGACAAGCAGACGGCCGGCATCGACCTGCCGCTGAAATGTCTGGTCTGGCAGGACGAGGCCGGCAAGACGTGGCTGTCCTACAACGAACCGGATTGGATCGCGCGGCGCCACGGCCTCGGCGCCGCAAGCGACGCGCCGCGTCACGCCATGACGGGTCTTCTCGCCGCGTTGGCCAAAGCTGCGACTTCGACGTGACCGCAAGGGCGGCCGCCTCACTGCGCCGCCTTGTTGTTCCTCATCCTGCGCGATAGCTTCGGCGCCAAAGGAGAAACACCATGATGTCGCAACCATGAATTCAACCGTGATCGGCGGCGCCATGCTGCCGCATGCGCCCCAGTTCTTCACCATGCCGGACACTGAGGACAAGGCGCTGGTCGCCAAGGTCCGCGACGTCGCCGCCGATGTCGGCAAGCGGCTGCGCGCGCTCGACCCGGATCTCTGGATCATTTTTTCCAACGACCATGCCGAGCAGTTCTTCCACACCACCGCGCCGCCGTTCACCATCCACGTCGGCGGCGAAGCCACCGGCGACTTCGCCGGCCGGAAATTCCATTGGAAAATCCCGAGCGAGATCGGCTTCGAGCTGGTGCGCCAGCTCTACCGGCAGAATTTCGACCCGGCTTTCACCTCGACCGCCAAGATCGATTACGCCATCGGCATTCCGCTCACCCATTTGGGCCACACCGGGCCGGTGCTGCCGATCTATGTGAACGCCTACCTGCCGCCGCAACCCACCATGGAGCGCTGCTATCAGTTCGGCCAGGCCATCGCCCGCACCGTCACCGCGATGGGACTCAAGACCGTCATCCTGTCGTCGGGCGGCATGTCGCATTTCCCCGGCACCGACCGCTATTCCAATCCGGAGCTCGCCTGGGACCGGCGCGTGCTGGAAAAACTCGCCGCCGGCAATCTGAAATCGCTGATCGGCTACGACGAGAACGAGCTCGACGACACCGGCAACATCGAGCTGCGCTGCTGGGCCTGCGCCGCCGGCGCGCTCGGCGAAAGGAAGACCGACGTCGTCTCGATGGACCCGAGCTGGCATCACAACTACGCCTCGCTCGCCTGGATCGGCGGCAACGCGGAAGCGCACCGCGAGGCGCACTATCCGTCGATCAAGCCCGAACTGGTCGAGCTGACCTCGGCGCTGCACGGCCTCGCCCACGACGCCGATATGCGCGCGCAGTACATCAAAGACGCCGCCGCCTTCGCCGACCGCTTCACGCTGCCGCCCGAACAGCGCGACGCGCTGATCAAGCTCGACCTGCCCACCATCGTGAAAATGGGCGCGCACCCGCTGGTGCCGTTCCTCGCGCAATTGCAGATGAAGCACCAGCGGCCGCAGGGGTGATGCCGTCATTGCGAGGAGCGAAGCGACGAAGCAATCCAGTGCGGCGCTGCAGAACTGGATTGCTTCGCTTCGCTCGCAATGACGTGCGATGATGTTGATACCTGTACGGTCATGCCGTACATTGTAGGATGCGCATCCGGAGCTTCCTGCAACAAGGGGCTGAGGCGTCTCTATGAAACGGGCTCCGGTCGCGGCATTCGGCCCGATCTCGTTGCCAAGGTGGAAGACATTCTCCACGCGATCGAGCAGGCACAGCGCATCGAGCAAGTTGGCCTGTTTCCTGGTTGGAAACTGCACCCATTGAGGGGCGATAGGCGCGGCGAATGGAGCGTTTGGGTGAGCGGCAACTACCGGATCACGTTCCGCGTAGACGGCGAAGACGTGAAGGATATCGATTTGGAAGACTATCACGGGAAATGAACATGCCGATGAAAAACCCTCCCCATGTTGGCCGCGTGATCCAGCATGGCATTTTTGAGCCGCTGGGGCTTTCCATCAGCAAAGCGGCGGATGCGCTGGGCGTGCGGCGGGCGACGTTGTCCGATCTCATAAACGGCAAGGCAGCCCTGACTGCAGAAATGGCGTTGCGGATTCACAAGGCATTCGGCCCTGATGTCGGCCACCTCCTGCGGATGCAAGCGGCCTACGACGCTGCGCAGATCAGCAAGCGTGCGCGGGCCATCAAGGTCAAACGCTATGTGGCTAAGGCAGCATGATTGGGCCGCCGCTCGCTGCCGCCCGAGCAGCACGACGCGCTGATCAAGCTCGACCTGCCGACCATCGTAAAGATGGGCGCGCACCCGCTGGTGCCGTTCCTGGCCCAATTGCAGATGAAGCGCCAGCGGCCGCAGGGGTGATGTACCCCCCGGCAGCAAATATTCACGCGTCATGCCCGGCCTTGTGCCGGGCATCCACGTCTTAATCGCTGAGCATTCCAAAGACGTGGATGGCCGGGACAAGCCCGGCCATGACGAGAGCATTAGCAAGATCCGTTGGTATAAACGCAGCAATTACCCGGCTACCGGCCTGGCAGGTTTATGAGGCCGCACTGAGCGCCGCTTCCCTTGCACGCGCTGCCGAGACCGGAATCGATCCGGCAGGGATTTGTCGTGCCGCCGCAGAATTTGGGGCCGCCGCCGCTCGGCAGACAGTTCGGGTTGCCGCGTTTGCACGCCGCCCATGCACCGTCGGCGGTGACCGCAGTCAGAGTGGACGCCACCATCGCGAGGGCCAAGAGGGTTTTCAGGCTCGTCATCATTGTCAGCTCCTGTTTCCTGGAAGGGCGTGATTGCCCTTCTCAAGTCAGGAGGCTAGCGACGGCCCCACGCCGCCACTGTGTTGGCCATCACAAAAATGCCGATTCTCGGAGGCTTGGGGGCATTCCTTTCCAGGCCCGCCGGCGGCCACGCTTGCAAGCCTGCGCGAGGGCGAACGAACGGCTCCCTTCGGGTCGGCTGTCTTCCCGCGCCCGGTAGAATAGATTCCGCTCACCGATTCGAGATCGAACGAAACGAGCGGCATCGATGACGCACCTCGCTGAGGGGCCAGCGACAAAAAGTGGAGCGCTCGGCGTTGGGCTCGCCCGCGCAAGCATCGCCACCCTGGAGCATTACGCCGTCATCCTGTGGGCGGTCACCGCATTGACGACCGTTTATCTGATCGTGCTGCCGCCCGGCGCGGACATGATCACGGGCCTCGCCTGGGCCGATCTCGAGGCGCTGCAAGGCCATTTTCCCATGAGCCTGTCGGACCTGTGGCTGTCGCGCGGCATCGGCTACAAGACGTTTCTGTATCTTGCCGAAGGCCTGTCGCGGTTTGTTGCCGGCGACACGCTGCGCATTCGCATCGCCATCTTCAACGCGATATTCATCGCGCTGGCGGTCGGCGTTCTCAGCGGCGCCTCTTGGGCATTTCTTTTGCGGCGCCATCCGGGCGTCGTGTCGCGCCTGTCGCTGCGCGATCGCGCCGAAACGCTGGCGCTCGCCGCGCTGTGTTTCGTTCCGGCCGTCATATGGTCCTGGGCGCAAGACACGCATATCTCGGTTCTGCTCTGCGTTCTCGGCATCGGCCTTGCGCTGTCGCCGTCCGCGCGCGCCCAATGGTGCAGCGGGATCGTGCTGTTCCTGCTGTTTTCCATCAAGGGCGTCACCGCGCTCGATTTCCTTTTTGTGCTGGCGGCCGCTTTCGCCACGGGTGACGCGGCGCGCATCCGCCGCGTCATCGTCAGCGCGGGCATCGCCACCGCCGCGACCGGGCTCGCCTACGCCACTGTCCTGCGCGGGGAATTCGAAAATATTCTGCTCGCCGCCCAGTTTCAGGAGAACAACCTGTCGGTTCGTCTCGGTGCCTTTCTCGACAATGGCTTGCAGTTTGCGGCCTACAATCCCGCGATACCGATTGCTCTTCTGGTCCTTGCGGCGGCCGTCGGCACTGGATTGACGAGAAAAAGCCCCCGACTCGTCGGCTTCGCCATTCTGATCTGGCTGGTGCCGTTCGCCAGCCTCGTCGCGCAGCACGAGTTCTTCGGCTACCACTACCAGGGTTTCGTTCTTTCTGCGTGGCTGAGCCTCTCGGCGCTTTATCTGGCCCGGGGCGGACAGTGGCCGGATTTCTTCAAGATACGCTCGGCGCCGCCGCTGGCGAAAGCACTTGTCGTTCTGGTGTGCTGCGTCGATGTTGCCGCGATCAGCGCGTCGCTGCTGACGACCAAGAAATCGATCTATTCGAGAAGCGCCATCGGACGCAGGCTCGATTGCTGGATTGAAATTTCAAGACAGGCAAGGTCGCTGATCCTCACAGCCGACCCGAGGCTCACGCAGAGCGGCACCGTCGTGAACCTGACGCCGGTCGCCTACGGCCTCGGGCTGCGCAGCTTTTCGCGTTTT
>DASZWK010000034.1:0-50354 GCA_035546235.1 Xanthobacteraceae bacterium
GTTCCGCAAGTCTTTCGCCTACAGCGAGCGCAACATCGAGGAGGTCGCCGACATTTTCATCAAATCATACGGCGGCGACCGCGAGACGTTGCTCATTTCGGCGCGCTACCCGCGCATGGAATTCACCTTCACCGACAACGAACGGCGGCTCGCCCAGCGGCAGATGGACATGTTCGTCGAAGTCGGCCGCCTGCCCCGCAGCGCGCCGGTCGAAAGCTTTTTCGCGAGCTGACGGTCGTCGACGCCTGGCGTGGTGGCTTGGTGCTTCACCGGCGGCGTATCGGCCGCGCTTGCACTACGCCGGCGCCGATAAGCTTGCCGCGAGCTTGAGAAGCTCGGCTTGACGCGTACAGCCGGTTTTTTGGAAGAGATGGAGCATGTGGGTCTTGACCGTACTCGGCGCGATGCCAAGCGCGCGGGCAATCGCCGCCGGGGTGCTGCCACCGGCTATCATTTCGAAGATGCGGGACTCCGCGGGCGTGAGGTCATAGATCAGCGCCAGCGCATCGACCGGCATACGCGGCGAACTCGCCGCCGGAGTAATGAATAACGCCGCTGACGCGCGCTGGACAAGGCTTCCTCGCGTCGTGTCCTTGCGAAGCGGCAACACATGGATCACGCGAGGCTCGCCAGTTCGGCACGCCGGGATGCCAATCCCCATCGGTCCGAGACTTGCCTCGTCGCTTGCCGCTCGACGCACGGCGCGCTCGAGCGCCGCACTGGCGGAGCGGTCAAGAAGGCTAATGTGCCCTTTGTCGGACCGGATCAAATCTCCTGTTTTCAGGACGTCCGCCGCCGCCCGATTGGCGTGAACGATACCGAGCGCATCGTCCACAAGGATGATGCCGAAGGCGAAGCTGTCCAGCGCGGAGCCGAACGTCGCCGCCTCGATACTCTTCATATCGAACAGGTTGCTGATAATCACCGCGCGCCGAAAATGAGGAGCCAACAATCGCAGACCTTCGACTTCCTCGTTTCTGATGGCGCCGGCCGATTGGTGACGGTTGAACCCGATGTTCCCGACAAGAGTTGCGTCTTTAACGATGAACAGGACGACCGCGTCCGCCATGCCGCGTGCGACCCATTCCTTGAGATAGCGGTTTTCGGCCACCAACGTCCGATCAATGGCCTGCGAGTTGACGATCGGCTCATCGACCGGATAGCGCTGGATCTGCTCAAGGCCGCCCCACAATTCGGTCATCTCGGGCCCGAACTCAGGAACTCGAGCGAGAAATTCCGGCTCGACGCCGACCGCATATTGGCAAATCGGCTGCGGGCCGGGAAAGCGCATCACCCCCATCATGGACGACGCGAACGAGAATTGCTCACAGAGTGACGCGAGAACGGATTCCCAATGACCGGGATCGAGAACACAATCGTAAATTTGCCCGACGAGGTCCGAGAACTTCTCCCGAGAACGGAAAATCGCCCCACTCTTCTTCCAGGATAATTCGGCTTCATCGCCAGCCCGCTCACGATATCCGCTCACAGGATGTTTCTCATCGTCGTACCGCCTCACAGCATCTCCACCAAACGGTGGAGGACAGTATCCGCCGGTTGCGCCATTGTCATCCGGAGGAAAGTGAGGCCGCCGCGACGCGCGCCGGGGGCGACGCGCGTGTCCAACCCGCCCGGCATCACTTTCCTGCTTTTCACACAGGCGCAAATCGCAACGGCGAGCTGAGAGACCCACTCGGAGCACACGCTCGCCTGCGCTAGCCACCGCCCTTCTTCGTCACCATCAATTTGCGGACGTAATCGAAGACCTGCGGTGACGCCTTCGACAGCGTATCGATGGCGCGGTTGATGTCCGCTGCACTCACCGGCTGAATAGGAACCTTGAGCTTCGCGGCGTCGGCGAGATAATCCGGATCGCGCGAGGTCGCCATGAAAGCCTGTTGCAACGCGACCGCCCGTTCGGCCGGCACGCCCGGCGGTGCCACGAACGGCCACGCCATGGTCAGCAATGGCGTCTCGGTGAACTCGATCAGTTCGCGCGCCGCGGCGTTAGGGGCCAACTCGCGCGCCGTCGGCACGTCCGGAAACTGCGGACTGCGCTGCTTGCGCGCGTACATCAGCAAAATGCGATAGTCGCTGCCGGGTTCGAGCCATTGCGGACGCGTGGCGCGCACCGATGACAATTCCACGGTGCGCCCGGCGATCTCGGCATTCTCCATGGCGAGAAACAGCGCTGCCGAGTCGCGGTAGCCGAGAATGAGCTTCATGCGGATGCCGAGCGTATCCTGCAAAATCTTCGGCACGTCGGCGCTGCCCGAGCCCTCTGCGGTGCCGCCAAGCACGAGCAACGGCCCATCGGCGCGCCGCGCATCGGCGAGCGATTTGACCGGAGAATCCTTGCGGACAATGAGGACGTAGCCATCGTCGGAAAAATCGGAGGACGAACCGATCCAAGTGAATTTGCGCGGATCGAACCGCAGGTTGGCATCGCCGCCGACCAGAGCGATCAGCGGCAGGTTGCGGGCGATGATGCCGAACTGGGTGCCGTCCGCCGGCGCGCGATTATAGAGATAGTTCGCCAGCGACAGGCTGCCGGCGCCCGGCATGTTTTGCACGACGAAGGCCGGATGCCCGGGAATATGCTTGCCCATGTGGCGGGCAAGGAGCCGGCCCATGACATCGAAGCCGCCGCCGGGACCATAGCCGACATACAGGGTAACGACCTTGCCGCGATAAAAATCCGCAACGGCGTTCGGAACGGCGTGAGCCGACATCGCGGCTGTGACAGCAAGCAACAGGCCGATAGCGAGCTTCCGCACGTCCATCTCCCCTGCCGAGCGGGCCTGCTTGAAATTGAGTCATAGAAGCGCAACCGAAACAAGGCTGATTTACGCGCAGATGCGCGTCGGATTTGCACAGGTTCGATGCAGCCGTTCGACCGGCGCGTAGTAGACGGCGCCAACGCTCTATCATTAGTGTTTGGACCGACGCCGCACGCGCTCGAAGGTTGCCGTCATGTCCCAATCCAAGCTCATCCATCTCGCCGCCGACCTGTCGCACTACCACACCGATTATCTGTGGAAATTGCCGGGCTCCTGGGAAGGTTATCCGTATTACTCGAGCCCGGAATTTTACGAGGACATCGCCCGCACCGCGGCGCGCGGCATCATGGACATGCTGTTCTTCGGCGATTCCGGCGGCACGCCGGAGGACTACGGCGGCAATCATCACACCGCCGTGCGCTATGGCACCAAATGGCCGCGCCACGACATGATGCCGATGATCCCGTGCATGTCGCGCGTCGCCGAGGGCGTGGGCTTCGGCATCACCATGTCGACCACCTATCACCACCCGTTTCATATCGCGCGTGTGTTCAACGGGCTCGATCATGTCACCAAGGGCCGCATCGCCTGGAACGCAGTGACATCGCGCTCGAAGAACGAGGCGGCGAACTACGGCTACAAAAAAATGATCGAGCACGACGTGCGCTACGAGCGCGCGCAGGAGCACCTGCAGGTCTGCCGCCTGCTGTGGGACAGCATCGAACCCGACGCCATCAAGCTCGACCGCGAAAGCGGAATTTTCGGCGATCCCGACAAAGTGCATCTCCTCAATTTCGAGGGCGAGTATTACAGCGTGCGCGGCCCCCTGCCCGCGTTGCCGTCACCGCAGCGGCGTCCGGTCATCATTCAGGCCGGACAGTCCGGACCGGGCATGGATCTTGCCGCGCATTACGCCGACTTGCAGTTTTCCACGCGGCGGACGCTGCCGAGCATGAAGGCGCATCGCGCCGAACTCGACACGCGGCTCGCCAAATTCGGCCGCAAGCCGGAAGACTGCGGCATCCTGTGGTCGGTGCGCATCCAGGTCGCCGGTTCGGAAGCCGAGGCCCAGGCGATGGAGGAGCACTATCTCGATTCAATTCCGCCGGAAGCCGGCCTGATCGAATTATCGTCGATGTATGGGCTCGACTTCTCGCGCTTCCGCCGTGACATGCGGCTGTCGGACGTTGCCGCCGAGGTCAAAGCGCAGAACGTGCATTGGGGCAGCTTCGAGGAAATTCTGAAAACCACCGATCCAACACTCACCGTCGAGCAGTTCGGCCGCCGTTTCATGACCGAACGAATTCTGGTCGCCGGCGGCACGGCGAAACAGATCGCCGACAAGCTCGAACAATGGCATTTCGAAACCGGCGCCAACGGCGGCTTCATGCTGGCGCGCGGTTTTTCAGCACCCGGCAACTTGCAGGAATTTGTCGACCACGTGGTGCCCGAGTTGCAGCGGCGCGGGCTCGCCAAAAAGCGCTATGCCGGCCCGACGCTGCGCGAGAATTTATTGCATTAAGCGGCCTGGCAGGCGTGCCTGGCTCATTTGCCCGGCTGCGCCGGCGGCGCGGATGGTGGGGGTGCCGGTGCAGCCGGCGCCGCACCGCCGGGCTTCGGCAAGCCGCTGTAAACCGCAGGCGGCACAACGACCATGACGAATTCGGCCGGTGTCTGGTTTGGACCATACGGTCCGCCGACCTGATGCGATACGGGCGGCAGGCTCTTGAGATAGTCGACGATCGCCAGCGCGTCGGACTTGGTCAGATTGGCGTAAGCGTGCCAGGGCATGACCGGCGCCAGCATCCGTCCGCCGGGCGTTTTTCCCGTCGTAAATGCGGCCACGATCTGCTCGTCGGTCCAGCTGCCCAGTCCGGTCTTCTTGTCCGGCGTAAGGTTCGGTCCGACAAAAACTCCCAATCCGGGAATTGCAAAACCGACATCCGACCCACCGAGGAAACGGGTCATGTCCGGCTTGCCGAAGAAGCTGCCCGGCGTGTGGCAATCCGTGCAGCTGCCGAAGGTGACGAGATATTTTCCACGTGCCACTGCCGAACGGGCGGAACTTGTTGGCGCACCATGCTTCATGGCAGCGAACTGGCGGTGGTTCATGGCAGCCTTCGAGCCGTGGAATGGCAGCCCAAAGCAGACGACCGCGACGACTGCAGCAAACACTTGTTGGAGACGGCCCACTTTCACGGTATTCCCCCTCAGACGGATCCCATCATATGAGGACATTGGCTTTGACGGTTTGAGTCGTCAACGCGCAAAACCGCACACATGACGGGTGTGAGGCGTCGACAAGGAGACGCTGCGTCCGGATTTTTCGTCGCGGCTTGTCGCTACCGCGCGCCGGCGATCGGTTCCATTCCACTGTCGCGAATGGCCCGGACAGCCAGAGCCGAGGAAAGAAACCCGATCAGCCGTTTGGAACTTTCAATCGCCTTCGAACCGGCAACGACAGCCACCGAAAAAGTTTGCACGAACTGAATCTCGGGCGCGATGGCGCCCGCGAACGCCACGCCCGTCGCGGCCAGGATTTCGCTCACCGGCATGACCGCAAGATCGACCTCTCCGGCGGCGACCATGCGGGTTGCATCGCTGCCGCGCGGCGCAAGCCTGGTTTTGACCTTGCCGGCGATGCCGAGCCGCGGGAACAGATCGGCCTCAAGCCAGATGCCGCTGGTGCTTGCCGGCATCGCAATAATGTCGGCCTTGAGCAAAAGCTGTATGAAGGCCTCGACGGTGCGCACATCGGGCTTCGCCGTCCCGGCCCGTACCGCCACGCCGAGCGGGACTTGGGCGAGATCGACGTCGGTGCCGGCGACGATTTTGTTCGCGGCGATCAGGTCGCCAAGGCCCTCCCTGGAAAGGATCACGACGTCGGCGTGGACGCCGCGCGCGAGCTGTGCGGCAATCGTCTGCGGCCCCGTGCCCTGCGACGCCCCCGATCCGGTGGTGACGCTGATCCCGGTCGTGCGTTCGAATTCCGGCAACAGCCGCTCATACGCGCCGGAAAAACCACCCGACATCAAAACGCTCAGCTCTGCCGATTCACCCGTCATTTCGCATGCTGCTTTCGCCTGGCCAATCGCAACACTGCTTACATCGAGTTCCGGTGCTGTAACAAGCTGCGGCATAGGATGCATTGCGGCGGCGCCGCGTTGCAGAATTGATCTGATGTGATCGCCGTTGGTGGAGGGTGCACGCGCCCAGAATGGGTTAGACGCCACGCGTACCGATGCGTTGCTGTCGCAGTCAGAAACCGGCAAAATCACTGCGTCCATCTTCCCCATTGCGGCCGGTTGCCACTGAGCGCGTGCAAGACCAAAACGCCGTAGATGACGATGGGTTCAATGGCCGTTCACATCGTTGAATTTTGCAGTCGCGTAGATAGGAAATGAGAAAATGAGCCTGTCCCGCCGCCAGCTTCTGCATCTGGCGACCGCCTCGACCCTGGCCTTCAAGAGGCCAAGCGCAGCACACGCACAAGGCTACCCGACCCGATCTGTACGCTTGGTCGTAGGAACACCGCCGGGTACGTCTCCCGATACGATCGCGCGTCTTTTCGGGCAATGGCTTTCGGAGCGGCTTGGGCAACCGTTCGTCATCGAGAACCGGCCCGGCGCCGGCATGAATGTCGCCACCGAAACCGTCGTGCGGGCGCCCGCGGACGGCTACACGCTTCTGCTCTCCAGCCTCTCAAATGCGATCAACGCCACGCTCTACCCGAAACTCAATTTCAACTTTCTGCACGATATCGAGCCGGTCGCCTTCGTCGGCGACAACGCCTTTCTGATGGCGGTCACCCCGTCGCTTCCCGTGAAAACGGTCCGTGAGTTCATCGCTTATGCCAAGGCCAATCCCGGCAAGATCAACATGGCTTCCGGCGGCAACGGCAGCGCGCCTCATGTGTTCGGCGAATTGTTCAAGCAGATGGCTGGAGTCGACCTGGTTCATGTGCCGTACCGGTCGAGCTTCTACCCCGACCTGTTCTCCGGGCGCGTACAGGTCGCCTTCATCGCGGTCGCCGGATCGCTGGCTCTGGTAAAGGCCGGCAAGATCCGCGCCCTTGCGGTGACGACAGCGAAGCGTTCGGACGTTCTGCCCAACCTGCCCGCCATCGACGAATTCGTGGCGGGCTATCAGGCAAGCGCGTGGCTGGGGATTGGAGCGCCCAAGAACACCCCCGCCGCAGTCATCGCGACGCTCAACAGCGGAATCAACGCGATTGTTTCGAATGCTGACGCCAAAAGCCGCCTCGCCGCCCTCGGCATCGAGCCGCAGTCGATGACACCGGCCAAGTTCGGCAAATTCTGCGCCGACGAAACCGACAAGTGGGCCAAAGTCGTCACAAACGCCGGTATCAAGGCGGACTGATTTCGCTGTCCCCTCCGCCGGCGGGCACGTTCGGGGCTAATCCTCCGCCGGGATCAATAGCCACAACGCGAAAGCACCGACAACAGCAAAGACCGCGCCGTAGTAGAAAACGGCGGCGTGCGAGACATGGTCCCAAAGCGCGCCCGCAACCAGGCTCGCGACGAGTTGCAGCACTCCAACAGTGGTGTTGTACCAGCCAATTCCGCTGGCGCGCAGCCGGTCTGGGACGAAGCTCGACGCCAGCGTCTTTCCGGCCGTACGCGATATTCCCTGGAACAGGCCATAGAATACAAACAATGCACCGATCAAAATCGCATTCCGGGTCAATCCGAAGCCCAGGTAGCCGATGAAGAAAATAACAAATGAAACGAGCAGAACATTTCTTGAGCCCCACCGATCCGACAGCGATCCAGCCGGATAAGAAATCAGCGCGGCCACTAAATTGAACGCGGCGTAAATCAGGATCGTAGCCTCCAAGGGAACGCCGATATCCTGAGTGCGCAGAATAAGAAACGCGTTGCTGGAGTTGCCGAGACCGAACAGGGCGGTCACCAGGAGATATTTCCAATAATCCGTGGAAAACTGCCGCAGGCTAACGTCGATCTTCGCTTTCGCCGCAAGGGCGGTGGGCCTCTCTTTCACCAGCATGACCATGAAGAAGGCAAGCAACCCGGGAATGACAGCCAGATAAAACACGGAACGGATATCGACGTGAATCCAGTAGAGCAGAAAAACTGCCAACAGCGGTCCCAGAAAGGCTCCGGCGTTATCACCAACGCCTTCAAGGCCGAATGCACGTCCCCTGTCCGCCTCCGAAACAGAAGAGGCGATCAGCGCATCGCGCGGCGCCGAGCGCGTGCCTGTGCCGAAGCGGTCCAGCAGTCGGCCGCCGAGCACTGTCGGCCAGGCGGAAGCAAGGCCCATAAAGGGTTTGCCAGTGGCTGCGAGAAAATAACCAACGAGCGCCACGGCCTTATGCCTCTCAAGCCTATCCGAGAGAGTCCCAGCAAAGCCCTGCACGATGTTCTGCGTGGCCTGGGCAAAGCCGTCGATCAGACCGACGATGCTGCCGCTTGCCTTGAGTGTCTGCGTGAGAAACACCGGCAAAACCGGATAAAGCATTTCCGTCGAAATATCGGCGAACAAACTGGCACACGCGAGAAGGAACGTGTTCCGCGAAAGGCCGACAAAGTAACGTTGAAATGCCGCGCTGCTCATCGCGCCTCAGCCAGTTGCGAGCGCGAGGCCCGCTCCGCCAAGTGCGCTGACGATGACGACCAGCAGCGGCGGCGCGCGCCAGACCATGAGCAGAACGAAGGCGACAAGCGCGACGCCGAAATCACCGCGGCTAGTGACCGAACTGGTCCAGACCGGATTGTAAAGCGCGGCTGCAAGCAGACCGACGACGGCGGCGTTGACGCCGCGCATTATGGCCTGCGCGCCAGCTCGTTTTCGGAAGCTGTCCCAGAACGGCAGCGTGCCTAGCAGGATCAATATACCGGGAAGAAAAATACCGATCAGACCAAGAACTGCGCCAGGAACGCCATGTGGCGAAGGGCTGACCACGGTGCCGAGATAGGCGGCAAAAGTGAAGAGCGGCCCCGGAACCGCCTGCGCCGCGCCATAACCGGCGAGGAACGTGTTGTCGCTGATCCAGCCCGGCGCAACGAATGCCTGACGTAACAGCGGCAGGACGACGTGACCGCCGCCAAAGACCAGTGCGCCCGAACGGTAGAATGCTTCGAACAAGGCCACCCCCGGCGCCGCCCACAGACTCCGTAAGATCGGCAGGCCGCCGAGCAACACAAAGAATGCACCCAGCGCGACCAGTCCCGCGGTGCGCGAGACCGGCAGAATCATGTGGCCTCCCGGCGGCGGTGCCGCTGCGCCCCGGCATAGCCAAAGTCCGGCCACTCCACCGATAGCAATCGCCCCGATCTGCGCGACGGACGACGTGCTGAACAAAATGATCAGGGCCGCGACCACCGCAATCGATGCCCGCTCGCGGTCCGGGCACAAGGTCCGGGCCATGCCCCAGACGGCTTGCGCGACGATCGCGACCGCGACGAGCTTGAGGCCATGCAGCAATCCTGATCCGATCGGGCCGCTCAGCGCGCCGGCGCCGTAGGCGAACAGAACAAGGATAATGGCGGACGGCAAGGTGAAGCCGGTCCACGCCGCAAGCCCGCCAAGATAGCCGCCGCGCATGAGGCCTATCGAAAACCCGACCTGGCTGGAGGCCGGGCCGGGCAGAAACTGGCACAGCGCGACAAGGTCGACGAAGGCCTGCTCGTCGAGCCAGCGACGGCGGACAACGAATTCCTCACGAAAATATCCAATATGCGCAATCGGCCCGCCGAAGCAGCTAACCCCAAGCTTGAAAAAAACCCGCAGCACTTCGGCAGGCGTGCCGGGATGCCGAGTTTCCGCGTCGTTGCCCAAGGCCGTTACGCCTGACGCGTCGGCGACGGTGCGTACGGGTTCGTTCGTCATGCGTAGTTGACCATCGCCATGAAACCGAAATCCATGTGCAGTTGCTGATGGCAGTGGAACAGAGTCGGTCCGGGATTATCGGCGACGAAGTCGAACTCAACTTCCTGAAAGCCGCCCAGCATGACGACATCTTTCACAATGCCGGCGGTCGGCTTGCCGCCGACGCGCACCAGCTCAAAGCTGTGCCGGTGCAGGTGCAGCGGGTGAATATCGTCGCTGGCGTTGTGGAACTTGAACCGGTAGCGGCGCCCTTCGTGCACGGTGTAGGCCGGCTTCATCGTCTGCATCGAGAAAGCTTCGCCGTTGAGCATCCACTGGTTAAAGCCATCGACTGCGCCATTGTGCTTGACGACCGTGACATCGAATGTTGCATCAGGCGATGCCGCCGTGGCGCCCGGCTTGCCAAAAATCGTGTAGTCCCATTTGTAGGGCTGCGGCTTGGTCCATTGCGGCTCGCCCATGGCGCCGGCGTACTCGACAACGATGCCCATGCCATGTCCGCGATCGTCATCGGCGAGATCGCCCATCACCCAGACCCCGGGACGATTCATCTCCACGATGGCCGAGATGCGTTCGGCCGTGCCAAGCCACAGCACCGGCACGTCGGCGGGGGCCGGCACCGGGTTGCCGTCGAGCGCCATTATTCTGAAAACATGGCCGGGCAGCGCGAGACTGCGGATTTCGCCGGCACTGGCATTGAGGACATGAAACAGCACACGCTCGCCCTCCTTGACCCGGACCGGATCGCCGTGGCCAAGCATCTTGCCGTTGATGCTGAAAAGGTCGTAGCCGACTTCATAGCCTTTCGGCCCTTTGAACTGATCGTCGGCCTTTTTGCCGATGTCCTGCAGCTCTTTGATCGGATCGCCGGCCAGAAAATCCATCGCCATATCGCCGCCGCGGCTGAACGTCGGCAGGAACTCTTTGAGCACCAGAAAGACCTCGCGGTCATAAGCGCCCGGATTATTCGCCGGCTCGATATAGACCGGCCCCGCTTGTCCGGTATAGGTGCCGCGGTTGAGGTCGGCACCGGCGATCACATGGGTGTGATAAACACGGAACCCCGCCGGCTTTGGCACGAAAGCGATGCGGCGCACGCCATGCGCGGGAATGAATGGCGTGCCCTCTTCCGCAGCGCCGTCGACATCGCTCGGGATTATCTGGCCATGCCAATGCAGGAGCTCTGGCGTGTCGGTGTCGTTATGGACGTCGACAACGACGCGCTTGCCTTCCCGCAGCCGGATCAGCGGACCGGGAAACTGACCGTTGTAAAGTGTCGTCGACACGATGTGGTCATCGGCCAGATCAACGAGTCCGGTTGCAATGCGGATCGTGTAGTCGGCCTTTTCGGCCGGCGGGGTTGCCGCGGCTTGCGCCAAGAGCGGTCCGCCGGATATGGCCGGCGCTGCCGCGGCGATTTTCAACAGCGAGCGGCGATTGATCGACATGGGTTGCATTCCTATCTTTCCGCGCCCCTATCCCTGAGCCGATACACCAAACGACGCAATGCAGTTGCTGGAGGGCCAGCAAACATTATCCCGCAACGGCCAATCCCGGTTCGGCTTGCGCCGGCATCGCCTGCAGGCGCGGTCTTGCTTCTTTGGCAAATAATTCGATCGTCCTGATGACGTCCGCCTGGGGAAGATTGCCAAGAAAGCCCGTCACAAGCTGGATGCTCCCGAATCCTAGCTCGGCATGGAGCGCCGCAATATGCGTCGCGACGGTCTGAGGGCTGCCGATGATCGCCACCTCGTTCATCCAGCGTTCGGTATCGAGCTCGTCCTCGGTGGAAATCCGACGCTTCACCTGCTCGCCGGTGCGGCGGTAGCCGGCAGTCAGCTTCTCGGCGGCGGGTCGCGCCGCAACGCGCGCCGCTTCATCGGTCTCACCGACAACGACAAAACGCCCGACCGGCACTTTGGCTGCATCGCCGCCGGCATTTTTGAAGGCGCCAATGCAGCGGCGCAGGCTGTCGACGGATTGTTGGCTGCCTTGAAACAGCGTGCAGCCATGCTCCGCCACCCAAGCCGCACCCTCTTCGCGATAGGTCGCCACATAGACCGGCGGGTGGGGCCGCTGCACGCATTTCGGTTCGATGGATTCCGTGCGGGAACCGACGGCGACCTTCGGTTCAGTCCAATGGCGGATCAGCCTGTCGAAGCACGACGCGAAGGCCGCCGACCGATCGTCGTAGGATAGCCCCCAGGCTTCGAAATACCGGCTGGTGTTGCCGCGCGAGACACCCATATCGACACGACCCTCGGAGAGCACATCGAGAGTGGCGATCTCCTCGGCCAGCCTTATCGGCTCGAACAGCGGCAACACCAGAACCGAGAATCCGATACGGATGGTGCGCGTGCGCATCGCCAGCGCGGTCGCCAGCGGAATCGGCGATAGACAAGTGCGGCTGTTCTGGCCGAAATGCTCTTCGTTGAGCCACAGCCCATCGTAGCCGAGGGATTCAGCGAGAGGCCCAAGCCGTAGCAAATCCTTGCCGCTCTCGTCCAAGCCGGCACCGCATCCGGATAAGTCTACGCGCATTGAGAACGTCCTCCTCGACTGTCAATAACCGGACGAAGCGGCAGCCGGATGACGCTGCCGAACCAACCCTATCGATTGTCGATATCGGAACCCGATAGTATGATTCAAGCGCTGCCTGTCAACGGGCCGCGCGATGAAACATTGCGTGGATCCTGTTATCGGCCTGCTGCCGATATCGGCGCAAATTGCCCCTAAGCACCGCGCAGGACAGCATCAATGACGGCTAAGAGGACGACTCCGGGACCCGCGAGCGCTGCAGTTCCCCGATCAACTCGCGGACCTGGAGCTTTGCGATCTTGTTCGCCTCGCGCCCGCGCGCCGTTGCGCGATAGAGGCGGCGAAAGGTACGGCCGGAGCGTTCGACTTTCGACTTCAAATACCCACGCCGTTCCAGACCGTGGAGCATCGGATACAGCGTGCCGGGGCTGAGCGTGTAGCCATGGCGGGCGAGTTCATGAATCATCCACTGCCCGTAGAAGGTGGCCTTGGAGGCGTGATGCAGAATATGCAGCCGGATGAGCCCCTTCAGCAGTTCCTGGTGCTTCATTTTCGGCATTGTCGGATCCGGATTCGCAGCTCGTACGATAACAATTTGTAATGTTTCAGACAAACAATGGCAGTTGCCTTGCCTTGCACCAATCGGCAAAACGCCACGCCATGATGCGGCTGCCAATCCGAGCTGGGATACATTATCGCCATGCCTCGTTAGAGAGTCGAAACGACCGGAGGCCTCAATGACCAGGGGTGGACCATCAACGGCAAAAGATACGTTGAGCATGCCGCGCCACTCGACGGCGGAAATCGAACACCTGTCGTTATTTGCTGATGATCCCGGCCGCCTCAGCGGCCTTGCGATAGACCGGCAGGTCGGCCTGGATCGCGGCGGCGAGAGCCTCGGGCGTGCTGCTGGTGGCCTCAAGGCTCAGATTGGCCATTTTTTGTTTGATGTCTGGTTCGGCGCATATGACGCTAAGCGCCTTCGACAGCCGCTCGATGACCGGGCGCGGCGTGCCTGTGGGGGCGAAATAACCGTTCCAGGCAGTCATGACGAAACCGGGTACTGTTTCTGAAACGGTCGGCACGTCCGAAAATTGCGGCATGCGCTTCGGCGTCGACACGGCAAGGAGCCGCACTTCGCCCGAACGCACCGAACTGACCACGTCCGAAACATTGCCGAAGAACAGCTGGATCGTGCCGGTGACCAAAGCCAGGATCGCGGGCGGCGCGGCCGTATAGGGCACGCCGACGAGTTTAAGGTCCTCGCGCGCCGCAAAGGCCGCCGGCGACAGGTCGCTGCTCGAGCCGCGCCCGACCGAACTGTAGTTGATCTTGCCCGGATTGGCGCGCGCATAGGCGATGAATTCGGCGAGCGTGCGCACCGGCAGATCGCGATTGACCGCGAACGCCATGCCGTTGACGGCCGTCATGCTGATCGGCGCCAGATCCTTGACCGGATCATAGTTGAGTTTCTGCATCAGCGGCACGACGGAAAATTCGGCGCCGCCGGCGTGATAAAGCGTGTAGCCGTCCGCCGGCGAGCGCACGACATATTCGGTGCCGATGGCGCCGCTGGCGCCCGGATGGGTTTCAACAATGAAGCGCTGGCCAAGCATCGCACCGAGCCGGTCCGCTGTGATGCGTGCGACAACGTCCGAAATGCCGCCTGGGCCGTAAGGCACAACGATTTTGATCGTGCGCGACGGCCAAGTCTGCGCAACGGCACGCGGCGCCGGTATCGTGAATATCGCCAGCGCCCCGAACAAAGCCAAAGCGACGGCACTGCGGCATGTCTTGCGCATCGGAATCTTCGCCCCGGTATCATTTCACCCGATTTGCAAAGCAAATTGCGGACCAACGTATGGTCGGCAGCACGAAGGCGCCGTCAACGGCGCACGCGTTGCCACCGTCCCGTTTTGCGCGCCGCGCGGGTGGCCTGTTTTACCCTCTTGGCCGGCTGCGTTTGTCTGCGACGCTTGGTTTTTGGCACTCCGGCACGCCGCGTCATTGGCTTCGCATGCCGTTGCTTTTTCCGCGGCGCCTCGCGTGCTTTCTTTGGTGTCGTGGCGCTCGGTGCGCGCTTTGCCCGTGTCTTCTTCTTCGCCGGGGCAAGCCATGGCTGCTTTTCGCCACTTTGGCGCGCGCGGTCCGTGAAATAGTCCTTCATTGGCGCGAAATAGTTCTCTTCCCAGCCACCGTCTTCGTAGTTGCGCTGATCATCCGGCACGTTGCTGTGCTCAAGCATAAGCACGGTACCGCTCGCGGCCGCCCTCAGAGTGATCGTGACGATCGAATCCGCGTGCGCATCGGTGAATCGACTGGTGCGCCAGGACTGCACAATCCGCTTTCCCCGAACCAGGTGGAGATTACGGCCGGTGATATAGCCGTCCCAGGCTGAAATCGCGGCGCCGATCTCGTCCGACATGCTGGCTTTGCCGCCGGTCATGGCCGAGTGGGCGAGACTGTCGAGCCACGCCGCGTAGATCTGCTGCGGCGTCGCCGGAATGATGCTCCTGAGCGTATAAGTGTATGGCATTCGCGCCTCCCTCGTTGCCAAACGAGCGCAGCCACATCATCGGAGCACAGGAACACGAGCCCGCTCCACTGTCGCCCGAATATCACATTATCCCACAGAAAGGACGGCCCCGGCGCCGCTACGACTTAGCGCGGTTGATATTCGCCGATGCGTGGGGCAGCATACTTATCGTTAACGTGAACGCCGGGGGATCGATACGGCGGGCCGATTTGGCTGCGTTCCCAGCGAAACGCGGCTGAATTAGTTGTGGATAGCGTAGCGTCTGCGTTTGGTCGGGGGTCGTCAGCGGCGGGTTATCAACAGTGCAGGCGTTGGCCCATGCGGGGTTGCGTGGCGTTGGCTGGGTACGGCGCGTTGTCCGTCCCATCGCCGCGACCGTTTTAGCTGCATCGAGCTTGGCAATTGTCCTGTCCGGATGCGCGCTCGGCCCGGATTACAAACCGGCAGCCGCGCCAGTGCCGACGAAATTCAAGGAACTGAAGGGCTGGAAGCTTGCCAGGCCGAGCGACGCGCTCGACCGCGGCGACTGGTGGAAGATTTATCGCGACAAGCGACTCGATGTGCTGATCCGACAAGTCGAAGTCTCGAATCAGAATGTGGCCGTGCAGGCGGCGGCGTACGAGCAGGCGCGCGCCGTCATCAGAGAGGCGCAGGCCTCACTGTTTCCCATGTTGACCGGCTCTTACTCGGCCACGCGAACGCGGCGCGGCCCCAACGTCAGCGGCGGCGGTGGCGGAGGCTTCGGCGCCGGTGGTGGTGGCGGCGGCGGGGGTGGCACCTACTCCACGACTTACACGCCGTCGCTGAATGGCACTTGGGACCTCGACGTCTGGGGCAAGGTACGCCGGCAGATCGAGTCCAATACGGCTGCGGCGCAAGCGAGCGCCGCCGATCTCGCCAACGTCAAACTGTCCCAGCAGGCCCTGCTTGCCACCGCCTATTTCAATCTGCTGGCGATGGATGCCCTGCACGATCTCCTCGCCCGCACGGTCGAGGAATACAAGCGCACGCTTCAGATCGTACAGAATCAGTTCAACGCCGGTTATTCGGTAACAAGCGGCGATGTGGCCACGGCAAAGGCCCAGCTCGAAACCGCGCAGGCGCAGGAAATAAATTCCGGCGTGTTGCGCGCGCAGTATGAACACGCCATCGCCATGCTGATCGGCCGCCCGCCCGCCGAACTGACCGTCGGCCATCACGACCTGGCCGGCACGCCGCCGCGCGCCCCGGTGACAATTCCCTCGACCTTGCTCGAACGGCGGCCCGATATCGCGCAAGCCGAGCGCACCATGCAGGAAGAGAACGCGCTGATCGGCGTTGCCGAGGCGGCGTTTTTCCCGGACATCAGTCTGTCCGGGGTGCTGCAGTGGATCGGCAAGAATCCATTGCCATTCAGCGCCGCCAACGAAGTGTGGTCGCTCGGCGCCGCCGCCTCGCAGCCGATCTTCGATGGCGGGCTGCACTCCGCGCAGCTTGATGCGGCGCGCGCCACCTATTGGCAGAGTGTCGCGACCTATCGCCAGACCGTGCTCACCGCATTCCAGGGCGTCGAGGATGAACTCGCAGCTCTTCGTCTGCTATCGCAACAGCTTACGGTCCAGGAGGCCGCAGCCCGGGACGCCCGCACAGCCGTCAACGTGTATCTGAATCAGTTCCAGGCCGGCACGGTGGCGTTCACCACGGTGGTGACGGCGGAGATCACCTTGCTGGGCGACGAGGAATCGGCGCTGGCCACCCGGCAAAACCTCTACCAGGCGAGCGTCACCCTGATTGAGGACCTCGGCGGTACTTGGGATACGACGCTGTTGCCGACCCAAAAGGAACTCCAGCAGTCTTTCTCCCTCCTGCCGCAACTGCCGACCCAATAGCCGTCTGGTTTGGAACCGGAAGCCCCGAAATACGGTCCAAGCCCTTGATCTTTAGGCGGATTCCGAGGAGACTGGATACGGGGGGCGATTTTGCGGCGGGCATCCTCGTAGTTTGACGCGGCCCTTGGTCGGGGCCGCCTTTGAACCTTTCCGCCGGAAACATTGGCAAATATTCATTAGGTGCGGCCTGCCGGGTCACATTATATGGCGGCGCCCGCTTAATACTGCGGCAGCTGCAACTGTGTATGCGGGAAACTGCGGCCTAACGAGCGCGCAAAATGGACGAGCGAACGCGCACCACTGACGATGACTTGACGCCCGGCCTGCCGCCGAGCATGCGGCGAACTGCGCCTCAGCCTGCCGTCAAGGCGCGCCGGTATACGGCGACCCGCATCGGCATCGGGCTGATTATTGTCGTCCTGCTCGCGCTCGGCGCTTATCAGATCGGTCGCTGGGTAACGGCCGGCAAGGCGCCGACCGGACGCGTGGCGGTCAATGCGACACAATCCGTCGGCGCTTCGACGGTCGTGACCAGCAACGTCCCGGTGATCGTCAATGCGCTCGGCACCGTGACCCCGATCGCCACCGTTACCGTGCAGTCTCAGATCAGCGGCTATCTCACCAAGGTCGCTTTCATCGAGGGCCAGACGGTGCAGAAGGGCCAGTTGCTGGCGCAGATCGACGACCGGCCCTATCTGATCTTGAAGGCACAGTACGAAGGCCAACTCGCGCACGATCAAGGCCTGCTCAGTCAGGCGCAGATGGACCTCAAGCGCTATCAGACGCTCGCGCAGCAGAATTCGATCGCGCGCCAGCAGTCCGAGGATCAAGTCTTCATCGTCCAGCAGTATCAGGGCACGGTCAAACAGGATCAAAGCCTGATCGACGCGCAGACCCTGAACATCGCCTATTGCCACATCGTCTCGCCGGTCACCGGCCGCATCGGACTGCGCCTCGTCGATCCGGGCAACTACGTGCAACCGAGCAGCGCAACCGGCCTGGCGGTCGTCACCGAACTGCAGCCGATCACCGTGATCTTCTCGATTCCCGAGGACGAGTTGCCGGATGTGCTGCCGCAGCTCAATGCCGGCACCAAACTTCAGGCCACTGCGTTCGACCGCGCCAACATCAAGCAGCTTGCCGTCGGCAGCGTGATGGCGGTCGACAGCCAGATCGACACCACCACGGGGACCGTGCGGGTGCGCGCCCAGTTCGACAATGCCGATAACGCGCTGTTCCCCAACCAATTCGTCAACGTGCAGCTTTTAGTCAAGACGCTGCAGAACGCGCTGACGATCCCGACCGCCGCCATCCAGCGTGGCTCGCCCGGCGCCACGACGGGCGGCGCGATGGGCACCTACGTCTATCTGGTCAACGCCGACAGCACCGTCGCGGTGCGGCAGATCACCGTCGGTCCTACCTATGTCGATCCGCACGGCAGCAGCATGACGACCGTGGAAAGCGGGCTTGCGGCCGGCGACAAGGTGGTCACCGACGGCGCCGACCGGTTGCGCGACGGACTGCACGTCAGAGTGAGCAGCGTCGACGGCAAGCAAGTCGCGCCGGCGGCCGTTCCTGCCGGAGACGGCGGACAAAAGGGCAAAGGCGGCGGCCGTTCGCGGCGGCAAGGCGGCGGTACAGGCCAGTAGCGGACTGCAGGGCTTTGAACGCCCGCGTCCATGCGCAACGATGAATCGATGAGATGAACGTCTCGGAACCCTTCATCCTGCGTCCGGTCGCCACCACGCTTCTCATGGTGGCGATCATGCTGTCCGGCATCATCGCCTATACGTTCCTGCCGCTGTCGACTTTGCCGGAGGTCGATTATCCGACCATCCAGGTGCAGACGCTCTATCCAGGCGCCAGCCCGGAAGTGATGACCTCGTCGGTCACCGCGCCGCTTGAGCGGCAATTCGGTCAGATGCCGGGTCTCAACCAGATGACCTCGGCAAGCTCGGCCGGCGCCTCGGTGATTACGCTGCAATTCAGCCTTGATCTCTCGCTCGACGTTGCCGAGCAGGAGGTGCAGGCCTCGATCAATGCCGCCGGCAATCTGTTGCCGAGCGACCTGCCGACACCGCCGATCTATTCCAAGGTCAATCCGGCCGACGCGCCGATCCTCACCATCGCGGTGACATCGAAGACGCTGCCGCTGACGACGCTGGAGGACATGAGCGAAACCAGCCTCGCTCAGAAAATCTCGCAGCTCAACGGCGTCGGACTGGTCAGCATCAGCGGTGGCCAGCGTCCGGCGGTGCGCATTCAGCTCAATCCGCAGTCGCTCGCCGCCTACGGCCTTTCCATCGACGACATTCGCACCACGATCGGCACGCTGAATGTCAATACGCCGAAGGGCAATTTCGACGGTACCGCGCAGGCCTCGACCATCAACGCCAACGATCAACTCACCAGCGCGGATCAGTATCGCAACCTGATTGTCGCTTATCGCAATGGCGGCCCGGTGCGGCTGTCCGACGTCGCCAGCATCATCAGCGGGCCGGAAAATACCAAGCTCGGCGCCTGGACCGATACCACGCCGGCCATCATCCTGTCGGTGCAGCGCCAGCCCGGCGCCAACATCATCCAGGTCGTCAATGGCATCCAACGGCTGTTGCCGGCGCTGCGCGCCACGCTGCCGGCGGCCGTCGACCTCACCATCATGAGCGACCGCACCGTCACCATCCGCGCCTCGGTCGCCGACGTAGAATTCGAGCTGGCGCTCGCGGTTGTCCTGGTGGTGATCGTGATCTTCGTGTTTCTGCGCACACTGCCCGGCACCATCATTCCAAGTCTGTCGGTGCCGCTGTCGCTGGTCGGCACGTTCGGCGCCATGTATCTGCTCGGCTTCTCGCTCGACAATCTGTCCCTGATGGCGCTGACCATCGCCACAGGTTTCGTGGTCGATGACGCCATCGTCATGATCGAGAATATCGCCCGCTATGTCGAAAGCGGCATGTCGCCGCTCGACGCGGCTTTGCGCGGCTCCGAGCAGATCGGCTTCACGATCATTTCGTTGACCATCTCGCTGATCGCGGTGCTGATTCCGCTGCTTTTCATGGGCGATGTGGTCGGCCGGCTGTTTCACGAATTCGCCATCACGCTCGCCATTACGATCGTGATTTCGGCCGTGGTCTCGCTGACGCTGGTGCCGATGATGTGCGCCAGGCTCATCCGCCACCGTCCGGAATCCGCGCGCAGCGCCTTCGACGTGCGCTCCGAACGCATCTTCAACGCCATGACGGGCGGCTACGGCCGCGCGCTGAACTGGGTGCTGGATCGCCAACCGCTGACCTTGCTGGTGGCGGTGCTGACGCTCGTGTTTACGATCGTGCTCTATTACGAAATTCCCAAGGGCTTCTTCCCGGTCCAGGACACGGGCCTCATTCAGGCCATCACCGAAGCGTCGCAGAGCGTCTCCTATCAGGAGATGGCGAAGCTGCAGAGCCGGCTCGCCGAGGCTGTGCTCAAGGATCCGGACGTCGTCAACTTGAGTTCCTATGTGGGCGTCGACGGCACCAACCGGACGCTCAACACCGGACGATTTCTGATCACGCTCAAGCCGCACGACCAGCGCAGCCTGTCGGCGAGCGCCATTATCCAGCGCCTGCAGCGCGAAGTTTCAGGCGTGACCGGCATCACACTCTACATGCAGCCGGTGCAGGACTTGACGATCGACTCGACGATCACCCGCGCGCCCTACAATTTCGTACTCGAAGATGCCAACGCGACGGAGTTCGCTACCTGGGTGCCGAAGCTGGTGGACCGCCTGAACCGGCTGCCGCAGCTCTCCGGCGTCGTCAGCGATCTGCAGCAGCAGGGGCTTGCGGTCGATCTGGTCATCGACCGCGCCACCGCCAGCCGCTTCGGTATTACGCCGGCCACCGTGGACAACGCGCTGTATGACGCATTCGGTCAGCGCATCGTCTCGACTATCTATACGCAGTCCAACCAGTATCGCGTCATTCTCGAACTCGATCCGACGCTGCAGCGCTCGCTCGCCGGGCTGTCGAGCATCTATTTGCCGTCATCATCGTCCGCCACCAACGGCCAGGTTCCGCTGTCGGCGATTACCCATGTCGAACAACGGACCGGCCCGCTGGTCATCACCCATTACGGCCAGTTCCCCGCAACCACGATTTCCTTCAATACCGCCCCGGGCTATTCGATCGATTCGGCGATCACCGCGATCCAGCAAGCGGAAACCGACATCGGCCTGCCCGAGAGCTTCATCACCGCGTTCCAGGGCACGGCGGCGGCGTTTCAGTCTTCGCTCGGCAACGAGGTGTTTCTGTTTCTGGCCGCCATCGTGACGATGTACATCGTGCTCGGCGTTCTGTACGAGAGCTTCATCCACCCGATCACGATTCTATCGACACTGCCGTCGGCCGGCGTTGGCGCGCTGTTGTCACTGATGTTGTATGGCTATGACCTCAACGTCATTTCGATCATCGGCATCATCCTCCTGATCGGCATCGTCAAGAAGAACGGCATCATGATGGTCGACTTCGCGCTCGAAGCGGAACGCGTTGAAGGCCTGCCGCCACGCGAGGCGATCTATCAGGCATGCATGTTGCGCTTCCGGCCGATCATGATGACCACCATGGCGGCGATCCTCGGTGCGTTGCCGCTGATGCTCGGCACCGGCACGGGGTCCGAGCTGCGCCATCCGCTCGGCCTGACACTGGTCGGCGGCCTGATCTTGAGTCAGATGCTGACGCTGTTCACGACGCCCGTCATTTATCTGTATTTCGACCGGCTGGCCGTGCGCCTGACCGGGCGCCCGGCGGCCGGCCGCCTCGGCCGCCCGGAGCCGGCCGAATGAACATATCCGCACCTTTTATTGCCCGGCCGGTGGCCACGACACTCCTGACGCTGGGCATCGCGTTTGCCGGCGCGCTGGGTTTTTCCAGATTGCCGGTGGCGCCGCTGCCGCAAGTCGATTTTCCGACGATCTCGGTCAGCGCGCAGCTTCCAGGTGCGAGCCCAACCACGGTCGCCACCAGCGTTGCCGCGCCACTCGAGCGCCATCTCGGCCAGATCGCCGACGTCAGCGAGATGACGTCGCAGAGCGGCATCGGCCAGGCTCGTATCACGCTGCAATTTAACCTCAACCGCGACATCAACGGCGCGGCCCGCGACGTCCAGGCAGCGATTAATGCGGCGCGCGCCGACCTGCCGGCCGCGCTGCGGAGCAACCCGACCTACCGTAAGGTCAATCCGGCCGACGCGCCCATCCTGATTCTGGCGATAACCTCGAAGACGCTGACCCAGGGCCAGATTTACGACGCCGCCAGCAACGTGCTGGCGCAGCGGCTGTCGCAGCTTTCCGGCATCGGCCAGGTCATCATCGGCGGCTCGGCGTTGCCCGCAGTGCGCGTCGAGCTCAATCCGCAGGCGTTGTTCAAATACGGCATCGGTCTCGAAGACGTGCGCGCGGCGCTGGCCTCGGCCAACGCCAACAGTCCGAAAGGTTCGATCGACGACGGCACGCAGCGCTTTCAGCTCTACACCAACGATCAGGCGACGAAAGCGGCCGACTACTTGCCGCTGGTCATCGCCTACCGCAACGGCGCCGCCGTCCGTCTGTCCGACGTCGCCGCCGTCAACGATTCCGTCGAGGACGTGCGCAACCTCGGCCTGTCCAACGGCCGACCTTCGGTGCTGGTCATCTTGTATCGCCAGCCCGGCGGCAACATCATCGACACCATCGACGGCGTGAAGGCCGAGCTGCCTCATTTGCAGGCGGCGTTGCCGTCCGACATCGACGTCTCGATCGCCATCGACCGTTCGACCACGATCCGGTCGTCACTGCGCGACACGGAGATGACGCTGGTGATCGCCGTCATCCTCGTCACCATGGTGGTCTATCTGTTTCTGCGCGATATCCGCGCCACGCTCATCCCCAGCATCGCGGTGCCCGTTTCACTGCTCGGGACGTTCGGCGCGATGTATCTGTTGGGCTACAGTCTCGATATTCTCTCCCTGATGGCGCTGACCATCGCCACAGGGTTTGTGGTCGACGACGCCATCGTCGTTCTGGAAAATATCTCGCGCCACCTCGACGAAGGTATGCCGCGTATGGAGGCGGCTTTGCGCGGCGCGCGCGAAGTCGGCTTCACGGTCCTGTCGATCAGCCTGTCGCTGGTCGCCGTGTTCACGCCGATCCTGCTGCTCGGCGGGATTCTCGGTCGGCTGTTCCGCGAATTCACGCTGACGCTGTCGCTCGCCATCCTGATTTCGCTCTGCATCTCGCTCACCACCACGCCGATGCTGTCGGCGCTGTTTCTGCGCGCGCGGCCGCGTGAGCAGGCGCAGCGGCGCAACAGATTCTTTGCGCGCGTCCTCGAAGGTTACGAGCACTCGCTCGTATGGGCGTTAGACCATAGCCGCCTTGTGTTCGTGGTCTTTTTGTCCGCGATCGCACTCAATTTCGTGCTCGCCTACATCGTCCCCAAGGGCTATTTCCCGCAGCAGGATACCGGGCGCCTGATTGGCGCGCTGCAGGCCGACCAAAGCGTATCGTTCCAGGCGATGACGCAGAAGCTGCGTCAGATGACGGCGATCGTGCAGGCCGATCCCGCGGTCGAACACGTGGTCGGCTATACCGGGGTCGGCAGCGGCGGCGGCTTCGGCCAGATCAATACCGGCTCGGTGTTCGTATCGCTCAAGCCGAACACACAACGGCCGCCGATCGATCAGGTGATCGCGCGGCTGCGGCCGCAGCTTGCGCGCGTCCCCGGCGGACGCCTGTTTCTAATTCCGGTTCAGGACATTCGCGCCGGCGGCCGGCAGAGCAACGCCCAGTATCAGTACACGCTGCAGTCGGATAATCCGGATGAGCTGGAAGCTTGGACACCGAAACTCGTCCAGGCGTTGGAGCGCAGTTCCACTGTTCTTGCCGACGTCAATTCCGATCAGCAGCAAAAGGGGCTTGAGACCGATCTGGTGATCGATCGCGACACCTCTTCAAGACTCGGCATCACGCCAGCCCAGATCGACAACACCCTCTATGACGCTTTCGGCCAGCGGCAGGTATCGGTGATCTACAGTGCTATCAACCAATATCACGTCGTCATGGAAATCGACCCGCGCTATACGCGCGATCCCAAGTCGCTCAAGGACATCTGGATCTCGACATCCGGCGGCGGCGCGTCGGGCACGTCGACCTCGAACCTGCCGGGCGGCAACGTGACCGCGACGGTCACACCCGGCATTGCTTCAACCGCGGCAAACGCGGCGGCCAATGCCAACAACAATTCCGCGCGCAACGCCGCCATCAATGCGCTCGCCAATACCGGCAAGGGCGCCACGTCGTCAGGCGCAGCCGTGAGCACCACCAAGGAAACGATGGTGCCGCTGTCCGCGGTGAGCAGCTACAAGCCCGGCAACACCCCGCTCTCGGTGCGGCACCAAGGGCTGTTCGTCGCCTCGACGATCTCGTTCAACCTGCAGCCCGGCGCCTCGCTTGGCGAGGCCTCCGCGGCGATCAATAACGCGGTCAACGAGTTGCACATGCCGGCGTCGATCCACGGCAGCCTCGCCGGCACCGCGCAGCTGTTCGCCCAGTCGGCGAACAACGAGATCGTGCTGATCCTGGCGGCGATTGCGGCTGTCTATATCGTGCTCGGTATTCTCTACGAGAGTTACATCCACCCGATCACGATCCTTTCCACGCTGCCGTCGGCCGGCGTCGGCGCTTTCCTGGCGCTGATGCTGTTCCACACCGAATTCGACATCATCGGCACTATCGGTGTCATTCTGCTGATCGGCATTGTCAAGAAAAACGCCATCATGATGATTGACTTCGCCATCGACGCGAAGCGGTCGCACAATTCAAGCGCGTACGACGCGATCTATCAGGCCTGCGTGTTGCGCTTCCGCCCGATCATGATGACGACCTCGGCGGCGATCCTCGGCGCCGTGCCGCTGGCCTTGAGTTTCGGCGCCGGCGGCGAAATCCGCCGTCCGCTCGGCATCTCGATCATGGGTGGCCTGATCATCAGCCAGTTGCTGACGCTCTACACCACGCCGGTGCTGTACCTTTATCTGGATCGGCTCGGCCAGTGGACCCAGGAGCTGCGCGCCCGGCTCATGCCCGGGCTGTACGGCGCGGCGCCGCCAGCGCCGGCGGAGTGAGCGCGACACCTCCATGCCATCATCCGCGAAAGCGGACGATCCAGTAATCGCCGAAATCGTTTTTGGTTACTGGATGCTCCGCCTTCGCGGAGCATGACAGGGCAAATTCTCAGCGGACGTAGAGCCGCGGCCGGCTGTAACAGCACGGCGTCGGCCAGTGCGGCCAGCGCGGGCCGATGTAAGCGCGGATATGCAGCACCTTGTAGTGCAGGTGGGTGATGATCCGGCCCTTGATACCGTCATCGACGTCCGGGTTGGCCTCGAGATAGGCGATGTGATTTTGCTTATGAGTCATGACGCGGTGCGCGCGCAGCCAGCAATGCTCGCTCGCCAGATCGCAGCCGGCCATCGCCGGCGTCGCCATGAAGACGAGGTACGCGATGGCGCACAGCGAAAGAATACGCATCATGTCCTGCCTCGATTGCATCCAGCGGCACCCGCAAGTGGTGCGGATCATAGTCTATCCGGCGCCAGGAAGAAACCGGGGCCGACCGAATGCCGCGTACATTGTGTGATCTTCGTCGTGCTAGGCTGACTCGTTCCACGGCCCCCGGGCCCGGTATCCCAGCGACAAGAACACACACGGGACGCAATGCAAAAATTTCTTCGTCCACCACTCGCTCTCGCCATTTCCGGTCTCGCCTTAGCAATGCTCCCCTGCCCGGCCGTGCGCGCAGCGGACGCCGCCGCGTTCTACCAGGCACGTGAGCTCAACCTGATCGAGGGCTTCAACGTCGGCGGCGGCGCCGACCTCTACACGCGGATCATCGCCAAGCACCTCGCCGGTCACATCCCCGGCCATCCCAACATCGTCGTCCACAATATGCCGGGCGCGGGCAGCATGAACGCGGCCAATCGGCTGTTCAACGTGTCGCCGAAGGACGGCTCCGAGATCGGCCTGTTCGCCGGCAGCATCGTGGTCGATCCGGTGATCGGCGGCGTGCCGAGCCAATATGACTCGCGCAAGTTCAATTGGATCGGCGCGCCTGCCGCCGAAAGCGACGTCTGCATCGCCTCCAAGACATCCGCGATCAAAACCTTCGACGACGTTTTCAAGCGCGAGATGGTCACCGGCGCGGCCGGCACCAGCACCTACGATTTTCCCGTTGTGCTCAACGCTTTGCTGGGCACGAAATTCAAGCTGGTCAAAGGCTATAACGGCAGCTCGGGCTTGCGGCTCGCCTACGAACGCGGCGAGATCGAGGGCTTCTGCGGGCTTGGCCTTGATTCGCTGCACAGCCTCGGCATCACCAAGGATAATGCCACGATATTGGTACAGACGTCGCTCAAGAGCGATCCGCGCCTGCCTGGCGTACCGCTGATTGCCGACTACGCCAAAACCGCCGAAATGCGGCAGATCATGCAGCTCATCTTCGGCTGGTTGGTGATGGATCGTCCACTCGCTGCGCCGCCCGGCACGCCGCCGGAGCGGGTCGCGGCCTTGCGCAGCGGCTTCGACCAGACCATGGCCGATCCGGCGTATCGCGCCGATCTCGCCAAATCCGCCTTAAGTTTCTCGCCAATGCGCGGCAGCCAGATCGCAAGCTTCATCGAAGAAGTCTATCGCACGCCCGCCGAGGTCGCCCACAAGGCGGCCCACTTGCTGGGACGCCACGTGCCCTGACGCAGCGCTGCCATCGCGCGGGCGAATTGCAATGCCGGCCCGGGCGCGCCACAATTATCGAAAGCCGAGTTGGCGCTCGCGCGACAACGCCATGGAGGTCCGCCCTTGCTCCCGCAGCACGAAAATGAGCTTTTGACGCGCGTCGGCCCCGGGACGGCGATGGGCGCGCTGATGCGCCGCTACTGGATTCCCGCGGCGTTTACGGCACAGATTGCCAAGCCCGACGGGCCACCCCTGCGGGTGCGTCTCCTCGGCGAGAACCTCGTCCTGTTCCGCGACACGGGCGGCCGCGTTGGCCTTGTGGACGAAAAATGCCCACACCGCACCGCGTCGCTGTTTTATGGGCGCAACGAGGAGCACGGACTGCGCTGCGTTTATCATGGCATCAAGTTCGACGTTGACGGCAACTGCGTCGACCTGCCCTGCGTACCGCAGATGAGCGAAGCGCACCGCGCGAACGCGCAGAAGCAGCTTGCGGTCAAGTCATATCCCTGCATCGAACGCGGCGACGTGGTGTGGACCTATATGGGTCCGGCCGAGCACAAGCCGGAATTTCCCGAGCTGGAATGGACGCTATTGCCGGCTGCGCAGCGCTATTCAACGCGGCACATCCAGGAGTGCAACTGGCTGCAGGCGCTGGAAGGCGGCTTCGATGCCACGCATTTGAGTTTCCTGCATGGCGCCGAGGGCGATCCCAGCCGCCGCATCGTCGCCTCGCTCTATGAAGTCATTCCGACCGACTTCGGCTTCGTGGTTGGCACCGGCCGCGAGCGCGGCGACGGCATCGTCATGTGGAACATGAACGTGATGCTGTCGCCGTTCCACAAGATTATCTCGTCGATCCCGCACGCCGCCCACGTCTGGGCGCCGATCGACGACGAGAACACGATGCTCTACAGCGTCGACTTTCATCCGTCGCGGCCGCTCACCGAGGAAGACTTGGCGCGCACCAAGGCCGGGTTTGGCATCCATACTGAAAACATTCCCGGCACGGATCACGCCGTGCGTAACCGCGGCAACGATTATCTGATCGATCGCGAGCTGCAGGCGAGCGGCAAGTCGTATACCGGCATGAAGGGGTTCGGCACGCAGGATTGCGCCATCCAGGAGTCGATGGGACCGATCGCCGACCGCGCCAGCGAGCACCTGCTCGCCTCGGACGCGGCGATCGTCAAGATCAGGCGGCTGCTGTTGCAGACGCTGAAGGACCACGCGGCCGGTAAGCCGCTGCCGGGCATGAATCCGGCGAGTTACCGGGTGCGCTCCGGCCGGTTCGAGGCAAGAAAAGACGTGCCGTTCATCGACGCCATGGAGCAATTCATCGGCCGCGACACGCCGATCGCCGCCGAATAGTGCGTTACCCCCCGTTTCCGCCCGGCCACGTCGCATCGTCACCCTCCACGAGATAGCGAGCAAACTGTCATGAACGGCGCCGAAGTGATTGCCCAGATTCTCAAGCTTGAGGGTACCGAGTTCTTCTCCTGCTATCCGCGCAATGCCGTCATCGAGCCATGCGCGGCGATCGATATTCGCCCGATCCTGTGCCGGCAGGAGCGCGTCGGCGTCGGAATCGCTGACGGCTATAGCCGCGTCAAGCGCGGCAAGCGGAACGGCGTGTTCGGCGCCCAGGCCGGCCCCGGCATCGAGAACGCGTTTCCGGGCATCGCCCAGGCGTTTTCGGAGAACGTGCCGATGCTGGTCATCTCCGGGGGCCTGCCGCTGGCGCGGCAATATGTGCGTCCGGTGTTTCGTGCCGCCGACGTCTATCGGCCGGTCACCAAATGGTCGGCGCTGGCGCACAACGTGCAGGAATTGCCCGACCTGCTGCGGCGCGCCTATCACGCCATGCGTTCCGGCAAGCCAGGCCCGGTGCTGATCGAATTGCCGGAGGAAGTCGCGGAAGCGGAATTCAAGGGCGCGCTCGACTATACGCCGGTGCCGGTGCAAAGGAGCGCGCCCGATCCCGACGCCGTCAAAAAGGCCGTCGAAATGCTGCTCGCGGCCAAGAACCCGGTGCTGTGGGCCGGCCAGGGCGTGCATTACGCGGAGGCCGGCGACAAGCTCGCGGCGCTTGCCGAGATGCTGCCGGCGCCCGTGATTGCCACCAATCCGGGCAAGAGCGCCATCGCCGACAGCCATCCGCTGGCTCTCGGCGGCGCGACGCGCTCGCGCTCCAAGATGTATGCCGATTTTCTCAAAAAAGCCGACGTCATCATGGCGATCGGCTCGAGTCTTACGGTCACCAATTTCGGGCCGTCGGTGCCCAAGGGCAAAACCGTCATTCACTCGACCAATGACTCAGGCGACATCAACAAGGACTATCGCGCGGACCATGCTTTGGTCGGCGATGCCGCTCTTGTGGTCGACGCGATGATCGCCGAAGTCTCCCGCCAGAAAGGCCCGGGCGGCGGCAATGCGCTCGCCTCGCTCAAGGAAGAAATCGCTGCCGGCAAGAAGGCGTGGCTCGACGAGTGGGGAAAGCATCTGAACTCCGACGAGACGCCGCTCAACCAGTACCGCGTGATCCGCGACATGATGCGCACGTTCGACCGCGACAACGTCATCATGACGCACGATTCCGGAAGCCCGCGCGAGCAGATGATCCCGTTCTGGGAAACCACGGCGGCCGGCTCCTACATGGGCTGGGGCAAGTCGACCCAGCTCGGCTATGGCCTCGGCATCACCATGGGCGCCAAGCTCGCCGCACCGAAGAAACTCTGCGTCAACGTGATGGGCGACGCCTCGTTCGGTATGACCGGGATGGACATCGAAACCGCGGCGCGCAATCGCATCGCCATTCTCACCGTCGTGTTCAACAACGGCGTCATGGGCGCCGAGCGCGAGGTGTTGAAGATTTCCGACGCCAAATACGGCTCCATGACGGTTGGCGGCAATTATCAGAAAGTGGCCGAAGGCCTCAACGTTGCCGCGCGGCGCGTCGAAAAGCCCGGCGACATCGTCGGCGCGCTCAAGGAAGCGGTCGACGTGACCGAAAAGGGCTCGCCGTTCCTGCTCGAATTCGTGGTCAAAGAGGGCCACGATTTTTCGCGCTACGCCTGATCCCGTCTGGGGCGGACGCATCAGTGGCCGGCGAGAGCAAAATTTCGCGACGTGCGTGGCTGAAACGCGCCGCCGCGGTTGCGGTGCTGCCGGCGAGCGCTTTTGCCCAGCCGCCAGGCGATTCCACGTTCTTCAAAGGCAAAACCATTACGCTGATCACCTCGACCGGTGTCGGCGGCACCTACGACACGGTTGCGCGGTTGTTTTCACGCCACATGCCGCGTCACATTCCCGGCAATCCCACCATGATCGTGGAGAACATGCCGGGTGGCGGCAACGTGCTCGCCACCAACTACATGTACAACATCGCGCCGAAGGACGGCACTGCGATCGCCACCATTCACAGCGCCATGCCGCTGCAGCAGGTGCTCAATTCCGGCGGCATCCGCTACGATGCCGATAAGTTCAACTGGCTGGGTTCGACCGGCCCCCAGAACGAAGTCATCCTGGTCTGGCACACGGCCGGCATTACCAGCATCGCGCAGGCGCAGGAGAAGCAGATCGTGCTCGGCGGTACCGGCGCGGGCGCCGGCATCGTGCTGCTGCCCATGGTGGTGAACAAGCTGCTCGGCACCAAATTCAAGATCGTGACCGGCTATCGCACCTCCGAGGATGTCAATCTCGGCATGGAGCGCGGCGAAGTGCAGGCGCGCGCCTTCAGCCTCGGCTCTATCACCAGCCAGCATCCCGATTGGATCAGCGCCCGCAAGGTGGCGTTTCTCGTTCAGGCGGGCGTTCGCCGCGACAAAGTCTTGCCGGATGTGCCGCTCCTGACGGAACTCGCCAAGACCGACGAGCAGCGTCTGATTTTCAAGCTGATCTCGTCCTCACCGGCACTGGGCCAGCCCTATGTGGCGCCGCCCGGTGTGCCTGCGGCCCGGCTCGCGATCCTGCGCGATGCGTTTGCCGCGACAATGAAGGACCCGGCGTTCCTGGCGGACACCGCCAAAATCCGCTTTACCATCGAGCCGATGAGCGCCGATGAAGTGACGCAAATCGTTCACGACACGATCGCGACCCCGCCCGGCATTATCACCAAGGCGAAGGTGGCCATGGGGCTCGCCGACCGCTAACTGTCTAATGCACTTACAACGACGAAGAAGGAAACGTCCGATGGCCGAGATCAAGATTTTCAATCCGGATGGCATGAGCAAGCCCGCGCCGTATAGCCACGTCGCCTATGCCAAGACGCAGGAGCTGGTGTTTCTCGCCGGCCAGACGCCGATCGACGCGAATGGCACTCCTGTCGGCAAAGGCGATTTCGAGGCGCAATGCGTACAGGTGTTCAAAAACATCCACACCGCGTTGCGCTCGGTCAACGCCGACTGGAAGAATGTCGTGCAGTTCCGCACCTACATCCTGCGGCCCGAGCACGCCAACGCCTACCGCGCCTGGCGGGCCAAGGCCTATCCGGCGATGTTTCCGAACGGCGCCTATCCGCCGCACACGCTGCTCATCATCAGCCGCCTCGCCGACGAAGCGTATTGGCTGGAAGTGGAAACAGTGGCAGCGCTTTAACGGCGCCGAACAGGAAAAAGTCATGACCAAGGGTTGGTTTCGCCTGATTATGATCGCCGCGCTCGCGCTGGCGATTCACGCGGTGACCGCGACCGCAAGCCTGGCTCAACAATGGCCAACGCGTCCGGTACGCTTCGTGCTGCCGTTCGGTCCAGGCTCCGGAGCTGACACGGCCGCGCGGCTCATCACCGACAAATTGCAGAAGAAATGGGGCCAACCCGTCATCATCGACGGCAAGCCCGGAGGCGACGGCTTGCTGTCGCTGCAGACCGTGGTATCGGCCAAGGACGATCATACGCTGTTCTTTGGGCCGAGCAGCATGTTCGTCGTGCAGCGCCAACTGCACCCGAATATTTCCTTCAATCCGGAAGCCGACCTGACGCCAATCGCGGGCATTGCCCAGGTGCAGATTGCCATGGCCGTACCGACCAGTCTCGGCATCTCCACACTGCGCGAATTCGTGGCGCTGGCGCGGGCCAAGCCCAAGGAGACAAGCTACGCGGTCGCCCCGGGATTTTCCGAATTCGTGCTGGACGGATTCGTCAAGGAAAACGGGCTCGCGATCGCCAAGGTTCCCTACCGCGACATTACGAAGTCGCCGTTGGACCTCGGTGAGAACCGAATCCAGTTGTCCATGCAGTCCTACGCCGCAATGCGCAGCTACGCCCAGACCGGCAAGATCAAGTACATCGCGATCAACGCGCGCGAGCGATCGCCCATCGCGCCGGACATTCCCTCCGTGGTGGAATCAGGCTACCCGTCGCTCCTCGCCAGCCCGGTGCTGGGCCTGCTCGGCCCGCGCGGCATGCCGCTCGAACTGCGCCGGCGGATCGCGGCCGACATACTCGCCGCGCTCGACGATAAAACGACCCGTGAAAGATTGGCGCTCACCGGGCAACCGGCCACGCCATTGGACGTCGACGCGTACACCGGCGCGATTAACGAGCAATACGCGCAGGTCGCCCATATCGCGTCCGTAATGGCACAGAAGAAATAATCGCGCGCGCCGCCGCACCCCTCGACCATGCTCTTGACATAGGTGCATCTGCGCCTAATTATGCGCATATGCACGCTTATCAAGGAACACTCGATCCAGAGTTCCTTGGATAATCGACAAGGAGCCCGGCGATGGCCGCCCAGACAGCCGACTGCAACTGCTTCGCCGTCCGCTCGGCGGCCCGGCACGTGACCCAGCTCTACGACCAGTTCCTGGCGCCGTCGGGCTTGCGCGGCAATCAGTTCTCGATCCTGGCAAAGCTTGACCGGCTCGGCCCGATGACGATCAACGCGCTGTCCGAAGCGATGGTCACCGACCGCACCACGCTCGGCCGCAACATCAAGCCGCTGCAACGCGACGGGTTAATCAGCATTGAGGCCTCCGCCGCCGACCGCCGTGCCAAGGAGCTTCATCTGACCAAGACCGGGATGAAACGCCTCGATAAGGCGCGCAAGGCTTGGGCGCAGGCGCAGGCGCGGTTCGAAGACACCTTTGGCGCCAAACGCGCCGCAAGCCTGCGCGACATGCTGCGCGCTGTCGTGGCCAGTGATTTCGGTCAAGGGCATTTTCAGATTCGCTGAGAAGTCCAGGCAACGCGGCCCCACCCGCTCGACCGGCACCGGGATTCCCAACATGTCCTCCGTGAGTTTGACTATCCCCGGCTCGCAGTCCGATCAGCTCACGACCGGCGTAAGCGCCGGGAAACCGCGCTACGATCCACGCACCGCCGCGCTGCTTGACGGTCCGATCGCATCTACCCTTGTCCGTCTCGCCGCGCCCAACATGCTGGTGATGCTGGCGCAGACCACCGTCGGGCTGGTCGAGACCTATTTCGTCGGCAAGCTTGGCACCGCGGCGCTTGCCGGCGTCGCGCTGGTGTTTCCCGTGGTGATGCTGATGCAGATGATGTCCGCCGGCGCCATGGGCGGCGGAATCTCCTCGGCGATCGCGCGCGCTCTCGGCCGCGGCAGCCGCGCCGACGCCGATGCACTGGCGATCCATGCGCTCCTGATCGGCCTGTTCTTCGGACTCATCTTTACGGTAGCGCTGCTCGCTGGCGGGCCCTGGCTCTATGCAGCGATGGGCGGCAGCGGTGCGTCGCTTGCCGCGGCGTCCACCTACTCGGCGGTCGTCTTTTCCGGCGCGATTCTGGTGTGGTTGTTCAATTCGCTCGCCAACGTTATTCGCGGCAGCGGCAACATGGCGACGCCGGCGATCGTCACCTGCGTCGCCGTGCTGGTGCTGATTCCGCTGTCACCGTGCCTGATCTTCGGATTCGGGCCGTTTCCGAGGCTTGGCGTCGCCGGGGGCGCCGTCGCGGTGCTGATCTACTATGCGGCCGGCAGCGCCGTCCTTGCGGCGTATCTGCGCTCGGGCCGCAGCGTCGTTCGGCTGTCCTTTGCCGGCGTGCGGCTGCGCTGGGCGCTGTTTCTCGACATTCTCCGCGTCGGTCTGGTCGCCGCCCTCATCACCGTTCAAACCAATCTCACCATCGCCATCGCCACCGGTTTCGTCGGCGTGTTCGGCGCCGCCGCGATTGCCGGTTACGGCACCGGCTCGCGGCTCGAATATCTGCTTATCCCGCTGGTGTTTGGGTTGGGTGGTCCGCTCGTCGCCATGGTTGGAACGAATATCGGCGCCGGACGTCGCGACCGCGCCTTGCGCGTCGCCTGGATCGGAGCCGCGATCGCTGCCGGCCTGTGCGAGGCCATCGGGCTGACCGCCGCAGCAGTACCGCGCGCGTGGCTGGCGCTGTTTGACAGCGATCCCGCGATGATCGACGCAGGCTCGCGCTATCTGCACGCCGTTGGCCCGGTTTACGGCCTGTTCGGCCTCGGCATGGCGCTCTATTTCGCCTCGCAAGGCGCGGGCCGCCTGTTGTGGCCGCTGCTTGCCAATTTTGCCAGATTGGTCATCGCGGCCGCCGGCGGCTTTTTGGCGTTGCGCTGGACTGGCAGCCTGACCGGCGTCTTCGTTGCGCTGGCAATCGCACTCGCAGCTTTCGGGTTGATCAACACCGCGGCTGTTGCTAGCGGAGCCTGGTTTCGCGGCGCCAAGGCACCGAGCGCGGCGCGCGCGTCCCGCGAGAAACAGGCCGTGCGATGAACCACGTGGCGAGTAAAGTCCAGTATCTTGAACATTTCGCCGTCGGGCAGATTTACAACACCGGCCGGCTCAAGATCGACGCCAACCAGATCAAGGCATTCGCCCGGCAGTTCGATCCGCAGCCGTTCCATCTTGACGAGGAGGCCGCGAAAAATTCCGTGTTCCGCGGTTTGGCGGCGAGCGGCTGGCACACCGCAGCGTTGACCATGCGGCTCATGGCCGACGGCGAGTTCAAGCCGGCCGGAGGCATCATCGGCGTGGGCTTCGACGAGTTGTCCTGGCAGCGGCCGGTGCGCCCGGGCGACGAGCTTTACGCCAAGAGCGAAATTCTCGAAGTGCGCCCATCCAAATCGCGCAACGACCGGGGCCTGATCCGGGTGCGGACCACGACTTACAATCAGAATGACGAAGCCGTGCAGAGCTTCGTCGGCAACCTGATCGTGCCACGCCGCACGCCGCTCGGATAGATCGAGGATCCGCCAAGTCGGCCCGAGTCAGTCGCAGTGACATTGTCGGGACGATTGGAGAGGATTTGGGGTTGCCAGACATCCAAATAAGACGCCAAGATCACTATCCTTTGGCCGATAACGGGAACATCCTTTGGCAAAAACCAGACGGGCCGGTGCAAGCCTGGGCTTGCGTGAGCTGCGCAAAGCAACGGCGTTCGCCCGATTCTGGCACCTGCACATCCGATTGTTCGTCTCGGCAATGTTCGGGCTCGCGGTCGCGCTGCTGCTGCTGGCCACCCCCTGGCGCATTCCGACACGCATTCTCGTCGGCTGGGACAGCGGCGTCGCGCTTTACCTGGTCCTGATCTTTTGGATCATGGAGCGCTGGACAGCCGACCGCATCCGCCAGAGAGCGTGTGTCGAGGATGAAGGCGCGATCGCACTTCTGGTGCTGACCACGGCATCGGCGGTGGCCAGTCTAGCCGCGGTGATATCCGAACTCGGCCATGCGCCCGGTGCCTACCGGGTGACACTCGGCGCGGTGACCATACTTTTGTCCTGGGGGTTTATGCATGTGATCTTCGCGTTGCATTACGCGCACGAATATTATGGCGAAGGCAGGGATGACCGGACCGGCGGCCTCGATTTCCCCGGCAATGAAGAGCCGGATTATTGGGACTTTCTCTATTACTCGCTGGTCGTCGCCATGACGGCGCAGGTCTCCGACGTTCAGATTACCAGCAAAGCGATACGCCGCATGACGACCGTACACGGTGTCGTCGCGTTCTTCTTCAACGTCACCGTGCTGGCGCTGACCGTCAATATCGTGTCCGCCATGATGTAGGCGCTGCTGCCGGCCGCATGCTAGGCTTGAAGTAGAAGCGCCAAAAATCGGGAAGACGGCTCATGGAAGGCGGCAGAATTGCCCGGGTGCTCGCCGTTTGCGGCGCCTTAGGCGCGGGCCTGCACGCCTGGCCGGCAGCGGCCGCTGAGACCGCCGTCCAGACAGGACTGGTCGGCGCGCCCAACGCCATCGCCTGGCCTTGGTATATTGGCATCGACAAGGGGTTCTTTGCCGCCTCCGGCATCAAGCTCGACTTGATTTACGTGTCGACCCCGTCTGGGCTCGTGCAGCAGCTTGCCGCCGGCTCGCTCGACATTGTCGGCGACGTCGGCGTGGTTGAACCGATCCACGCCGTTGACCGCGGCGCGCCCGTCGGCATCATCCGGCTCATCGGCCAGGTTCCGCCTTACGAGCTCTTGGCCGAGCCGACCATCGCCTCGATCAAGGACCTCAAAGGCAAGACCATCTGCATCGGCGGCTTGCGTGACATCAATCGCGTCTATCTGGAGCGCGTGATGGCGGCGAACGGCTTGCACGACGGCGACTATGACATCACCGTCGTCGGCAATACCGCCGGCCGATTTGCCGCGCTCAAGTCGGGCGCGGTTGACGCCACCATGCTGGCGCCTCCGGTCAATCTGTTTGCCGAGGACGCCGGTTTCCGCAATGTCGGACTGGTCCTCACCTATGCGCCGGACCTGCCGTTCTCGGCCTCCGACGTGTCGCAAACCTATGCCCGCGCACACCACGATACGCTGGAAAATCTGCTCGCGGCGCTCGACAAGAGCGTGGCCTGGTTCAACGACTCCGCTCATCGGGTCGAGGCGGTCGACATTCTGGTGAAGGAAATGAAATCGCCCCGCCCTCCGGTCGAGCGCAGTTATGACTTTCTGCGCAAAATCAATTATTTCGCTCCCAACAGCGATGTCTCGCGGTCGCGCCTGCAGAACGTGATCAATGCCATGAAAGCCTTGGGCGACATCAAGGGCACCATCACTCCGGATCGCATCGTGATGCCGGGCCTCGCGCACCTCGTCAATTGAACGCCACCCACGCCGCAGGAGAAAGCATGTTCGGCAAACTCAATCATCTCGCCATCACCAGCGATCACTACACGCTCCTTGGCATGTTCTATCGCGCCATGTTCGGGCTCAAGGTGTCCGGCGACACAGCGCGCGAAATTGGCGCCATTTCGGTCGGCGACGGCTATGTCGGCATGACACTCATTCCGCGCCGCGGCGGCCGCAAGGCAGGTCTCGATCATTTCGGCATCGAGGTCGAGGATCTGGAAAAGGTGCGTCAGAAAGTGGCGAAAAAGTACCCGGACATCGAGATCGTCAAGCGGCCGGGCAACCGGCCGTTCGCGAGCTACAGCGCCCACGATCCGGCCGGCAACTATTTCGACCTGTCCCAGCCGGGTCACGAAAACCGTGCCGAAGTCTATGCCAAGGGCGAATGGAAACAGGAGACGACGTTCAGCCATTTCGCCATCCGCGCGCGCGAAGCGGAACGGCTCGCCAACTTCTATACCGACGTGTTCGAGCTGGAAGCGCGCAACCTGCCCTCGGAAGAAGGCGGCTATCACCTGACTGACGGCCGCATGACCATGGCGATCCTGCCGTGGAAGATATCGTCGTTCAACGGCGCCGGCATCGAACAGCCGGGCATGGATCACATCGGCTTTCGCGTGCCCGACCTGAAAGCGTTTTCGGACAACATGGCGATGGTGACCAAGACCAATATCCAGCTCGCCGCCAAGCCGATTCCATTCGACCAGGAAGGCGAGGCTCGGCTCAAACTCTTGCAGAAATGCCCGCACGGCATCCTGCAACTGGCCGATCCCGACGGCACACTGATCGACGTGGCGCAGGATCATCCGTAGCCGGTTGCCACCGCACCTGCCGGCGGCCGGATGACAATACTGCCGCCGGAACATCCAGCCTTACGCTCGCGTTGCATCGATGATTCCAAAGATTCATTGGAGGATCGATCATGCGGATTGCAGCGCTGTCCGGTTGGACCGGCGAACAGAAGCACGTCGTTGCCGCGAGCTTCCTCGGCTGGACGCTGGACGCCTTCGACTTTTTTCTCCTGGTGTTTGTGCTCCGCGACATCGCCAAGGAATTCACAACCGACATTACAGCGGTGACCTGGGCCATCACGCTGACCTTGGCGATGCGGCCGATCGGGGCGTACATCTTCGGTCGCGCCGCCGACCGCTGGGGGCGCCGGCCGATCCTGATGGTCAACGTCCTGCTTTATTCGGCCATCGAATTTGCCTCTGGATTTTCGCCCAACCTGACCGCCCTGCTGGTGCTCCGCGCAATCTTCGGCATCGCCATGGGCGGTGAATGGGGCGTCGGCGCCTCGCTCACCATGGAATCGATCCCGCCCCACGCCCGCGGCTTCGTATCCGGCCTGCTACAATCCGGCTATCCGACCGGATATTTTCTCGCTTCGATCGTCTACGGGCTGTTGTTTCAGTATATCGGCTGGCGCGGCATGTTCATGGTCGGCGTCATTCCCGCGCTGCTCGTGTTCTACATCCGGCGCAGCGTGCCGGAATCGCCGAGCTGGCGGCCGACCACGGCTCGCAGCGGCAATACATGGACGGTACTGCGGTCACATTGGCGTCTTGGCCTCTATGCCATCGTGCTGATGACCGCGTTCAATTTCTTCAGTCACGGCACGCAGGACCTCTATCCGACTTTCCTGCAGGTCCAGCACAAGATGTCCCCCCACGAAGTCGGCCTGATCGCCGTGATCTACAATATTGGCGCCATCATCGGCGGCATCTCATTCGGTTCGCTGTCCGAACGCTTCGGCAGGCGGCGGACCATCATTCTTGCCGCCGTGCTGTCGCTCGTCGTCCTGCCGCTGTGGGCGTTTTCGACCAGCGCCGTATGGCTCGCCGTCGGCGCGTTCCTGATGCAGGTCATGGTCCAGGGCGCCTGGGGCGTCATTCCGGTGCATTTGAACGAACTGTCGCCCGACGAGGCGCGCGGAACGTTCCCGGGATTCACCTACCAGATCGGCAACCTCATTGCCTCGATCAATGCGACGTTGCAGGCCGGCATCGCCGTGCACTACGGTAACGATTACGCTTTCGCGCTGGCGCTGGTTGCTGGCATTGTGGCGGTCGCGATCGTGATTCTGGCCGCGCTGGGCGTTGAAGCCAAGGGCGTGGCATTCGGGACCGGCCGCCGACCCGTCATGGGCGCGGCGGCCAGCCCGGCAACGTAGTGGCGCTGGCGGGATGTCATCACCGGAACAGAAGACAGCACTCCCGCCCCGTACCGTCGAGACCGCGCTCAGCGGCTACGAACTCCTGAACGATCCGCTGCTCAACAAAGGCACCGGTTTTTCCGACGCGGAGCGCGATGAATTCGACCTGCACGGCCTGCTGCCGCCGCGCGTCACGCCGCTCGACATGCAGGTCAAACGCCGGCTCGACGCTTTTCGCAGCCAGACCAGCGACCTGCATCGTTACGTGTTCCTGCGCGGCCTTCAGGATAGCAACGAGGTTCTGTTCTACGCACTGCTGACGCAAAATATCGAAGAGCTGATGCCGGTCGTCTACACGCCGACGGTCGGGCTCGGCTGCCAGCTGTTCAGCCACATATTTCGCAAGCCGCGTGGCCTGTTTCTGAGCCTGCCATACAAGGACGCCATCCGCCGCATCATCGCGCATCCGCGCTTCGACGGTGTCGAAGCCATCGTGGTCAGCGACGGCGAGCGCATCCTCGGGCTCGGCGATCAGGGCGCCGGCGGCATGGGCATTCCAATCGGCAAGCTTTCGCTTTACACCGCGTGCGCCGGGCTGCATCCCTCGACCACCCTGCCGATTCTGCTTGACGTCGGAACTGACAACAAAGAGCTTTTGGCTGACCCGCTTTATATCGGCTGGCAGCACGAGCGGGTGCGCGGAGCCGAATACGACGCGCTGATCGAGACCTTCGTCGATGCCGTGCGCGAACGCTGGCCGCACGTGTTGCTGCACTGGGAGGACTTCGCGCTGCGCAACGCCAACCGCCTGCTGGCGCGCTATCGCGATCGGCTCTGCACCTTCAACGATGACATTCAGGGTACCGCCGCAATAGCGGTCGGCACGTTGCTGGCCGCCGTCAATGTGACGGGCGAACCGTTGCGCAACCAGCGTATCGCGGTGTTCGGTGCCGGCTCAGCCGGCACCGGCATCTGCGCGCTGCTGCGGCGCGCCATGATCGAGGCCGGCGACAGCGAGCGCGACGCGCGCGACCGCTTCTATCTGGTCGATCGCGAAGGCCTGCTCACCGACGACATGGCGGGCCTGCAGCCGTTTCAGGCGCCGTTTGCGCAGCCGCGCAACCGCGTTGCCGATTGGATATTGCAAACACCAGGGCGCATCGCGCTTGCCGACGTCATCGCCAATGCAAAGCCGACGGTGCTGATCGGGACTTCGGGGCAGCCGCATGCCTTCACCGAAGGCATCGTGCGCGCGATGGCGCGCCATGCGCCCCGCCCGATCATCTTTCCGTTGTCGAACCCGACGGAACGGAGCGAGGCGACGCCGCACGACCTTCTCGAATGGACCGATGGCCGCGCCGTCATCGGTACCGGCAGCCCGTTTCCGCCGGCGCGGCGCCAGGGCCGCGAAGCTCGCGTCGACCAGACCAATAATGCCTACGTCTATCCGGGCATCGGGCTCGGCGCCATCGCGGTTCGGGCGCGCGCCATCTCCGACGCCATGTTTCTTGCAGCAGCGCGCACCGTTGCCGAACGATCACCGGCACGGCGCGACCCACAGGCCAATCTGCTTCCGCCGCTCGTTGAGCTGCGTGAAATCTCGTTTCACGTTGCATTCGCTGTGGCGAAGCAGGCCATCGCCGAAGGGCTCGCAGCGCCCAAGACCGCCGAACAGATCGCGGCGGCGGTGCAAGCCAAAATGTGGGAGCCGGTTTACGCCGTTTATCAGCGACGCGCCGCGGCGGGACAGCAGCCATGTCGCTGACCGACCTCACATGGCTCGCCGTGTTTTGCTACGCCATCCATATTCTCGAAGAATATCAGCTCAATTGGCGCGATTGGGCGCGTGCGGTCATCAAACTGCCGGTCGAGTGGAGCGATTTCTACGTGGTGAATTCGGTGGTGATCGTGTTCGGCATCGCCGCCGCCAACCTCGCCGCGCATTGCCCGCTGCTGGCGCTCAGCTTTCCGGCCGTGATGCTGATCAACGCGACCTTCTTCCACATCCTTCCCGTGATACGGACGCACGGCCGCTTCTCGCCCGGCCTGTTCACCGCCGTCGTGCTGTTCTGGCCGGTTGGCGTCGCCTGCTATTGGCGAGCCGCCGAGGATGGTGCACTTGGCGTCGGTACGCTGCTCGGTTCGCTGGTGCTGGGGGCACTCCTGATGGCAAGCCCGGTGGTTCTGCTCAAGATCAAGAGCCGGCCGTATTTTCGCCAGCCCTCCTGATAAAACCGCTGATCTACGCTACGCGCGCTCGTGTGCGCGGTGCAGCAGCATCGTGCGCACAGCGGCAAACACGTTGTCAAAGGCCGCCCGCCGGTAGTCCCACTTCGCGTCCGCTGCGAGCGGCGCCATAACCATCGTCGCATTGGCCTCGAAAAACAGGATGTCGCCCCGCGCATCGACCGCGAAGTCGATGCCGCCGTAATCGAGTTGCAGCGTGTCGGCAATACGCTGCAACGCCGTCATGCCGCGCTCGCCAACGGCGCTTGGCATGTCCTGCAGAAACGGCGCCTCCTTGGCGCGGTTGTCCGCAGATTGTGCCATGTCGGCCTTGTAATAATGCACCTTCCAGTCGCGCGAAATCGCGAGATGCAGCGGATGGAGCTTGCGCCCAACGATCATGACTCGAAGTTTGCGAAACATCCCGTCGGCGTCTCGCGCGTCCAGCTGCTCGATCAACCACGTTTCATCGCCCGGAAGTCTTTCGGCCGCCGCAGCAAGCGCATCCGCCGTCTCAGCGCGTACAAAATGCCGGCCCGTGTGGAAGCCCGGCGCGCGAACGAGCAACGGAAGGCTCAAACCATGCGCGGCGACCGTCTCGGCAGTCGCCCCATGGGCGAGACGACGCCGCGGCACTTTTGCGATTCGCGGCACAACCAGATTTGGAATGCCGCGCAGCCGCTCGACATTGGCAAGCCGCCCGGTTCTCGTCACCGCGCGCGGGTCGTTGATCACCGGGCGGCTGGTGTGCGCGACGATCGCGGCGGCGGCGGCGAGACTATTGCCGCAGATATCGGCGTCACCGATACCGTTGAACAGGATATCATGCGGCGGCAGTGGAATTTTGGCGTCATAGTAATCGGCAACCAGAACGGTCGTTGCGAACACGCTGTCATCAAGCAGCGAAGCGGTGGGCGTGTTGCCGCCCATGGCCGAAACCAATAGCAGCACCCTGACCGGCGCGGCGGCGCCGCGATACGGCAGCGCAGTGAGAAAGTCCTTGCGAAATCCCAGATCGCGATGGCGCCGGGCGCCGGGCACGTCGCCCATGTCCGCGAGCAGATTTCCAAGCCCGCGATGGGCATGAATATGATCGGGGTCGGCGCGCAGCGCCGCCTCAAAATGGGTGCGCGCCAACTCGTACTCTTCCATGAGCAACAAGAGATTGGCGAGATTGACGCGGCCCATCGGGTTGCCCGGATGGCGCCGCACCGCTTCTTCGAACAGCGAACGGGCGGCGCTGCCGTATCCGGCTTCGAGGGCGGCCGTGCCAAAATCGTTTAAGACGCCGAAATCATCGGGTTTATGGCGGATCAGTTCGAGGTAGTCGCGCTTGGCTGCCTCGAAAACACCCAGCTCCCGCAACAGCCCGGCGCGCTCATAACGGGCCGCGATCGCGTCGGGGTCGCATTCCAGCAACCGATCCAGTTCGGCAACCCGGGTCTGGCGCGAGTGCTGCGGAGCGGACTCGTTCACAGTGGCGGGGGCCTCTGTTTCGCGCCCCGAATCGGGCGCACCAATCAGTTAAAACAAAATTTACCATGACGCAGCATGCTCCCGCCGGGCGCACTGCACCGCAGCACCCCTCCTTCGTTTTGGCGGACACCATGGCGGGAAACGAGGCCGGCAATAACGCGATCGTTCTCGGCGATCCTGTGCCCTGGTTCGGCCTGCCGCTGATCGGCGAAGGCTCCTTCAATCTCCAGGTGGCGGCCGGCCGCTGGATCGTGCTGAGTTTCCTAGGCTCGCCAGCGAATGCGCGCATGAAGGAGGAGCTTGCCGCGCTATTGTGCGATACGCGGCAGTTCGACGAAGACCGGCTGGTATTCTACGGCGTGCTGACCGCGCCGCCCGCAGATTGCGAACATTACCGTGCGCTTGGCAGCGCGGCGATCGGCTTCCTCGCCGACTTTGACGGAATGGTCAGCCGCCAGTACGGCGCCGCTGGAACGCCGCGCACGATCGTGCTCGATGCAATGCTGCGTGCGGTCGCCGACATTCCCTGGGACTTTCCGGAAGGACACGCGTCGGCCGTGCGCAAAGTGCTGGCGAGCCTGCCCGCCGTCGACGACTCGGCCGGCGTGCCGCTGACAGCGCCGGCGCTGATCGTGCCACGCGTGTTCGACTTCGCGCTGTGCGATTTTCTGATCAGCTTTTACGAAAAGCTTGGCGGCAAGGATTCCGGCTTCCTGCTCGACAGCGACGGCAAGACCTCGACGGTGATCGACCACCGCATCAAGCGCCGCACCGATCTCACGGTCGCCGCACCGCAGCTGCGCGAAGTCATCCGCGGCCAGATCGTGCGGCGCCTGCTGCCCGCCGTGGAGCGCTTCTTCCAGTTCCAGGCGACCCGCATGGATCGCACCATCGTCTCCTGTTACGACAGCGCTGTCGGCGGACATTTTTATCGGCACCGCGACAACGTCAACGCCGGTGCGCAACACCGCCGGTTCGCCATCAGCATGAACCTCAACACCGATTACGATGGTTGCGATCTGGTGTTTCCAGAATTCGGCTCCCGCCCCTACCGCGCACCGCACGGCGGCGCCATCGTGTTTTCCTGCGGTGCGTTGCACCAGGTCACGCCCGTCACGCGCGGGCGCCGCTATGCCTTTCTGGCGTTCCTTTACGGCGAGGCCGATGCGGCGCTGCGCGAGACCAATAATGACAGGCTGCATGACGGAGAGCAGCGCTACAGCGGCATCTCGGATCGGCTGTTTCCCGATGAGGCGCCCACCCCGGTGCGCCGAGCGAGCTGAACGAGGCCGCAACGGCGATGACAGTCAGGCCGTGGCCGAAACCTTCGCCGCAACCGCGAATATCTTTCGCAGCATTTCCCGTTCGATCGGCTTCTGCAGAATCGGAACGTCGCGGAAACGGCCGTCGACGCTGTCGGCTTCATATCCCGTGACGAACACGAATGGCACGCCACGCGCCACCAGCATGTCGGCGATCGGGTAGACCGCGTCGTCGCCAAGATTGATATCGAGCACCGCAGCTTCGAACTGGCCATCCTTGGCCTTCGCCGCAGCTTCGGTCGTTGTAGAAATCGGACCGACGACTTGATAGCCGAATTCGGCGAGACATTCCTGAATCATCATGGCGACCAACGCTTCGTCCTCAACAACGAGCACGCGCGGACCGTTGGCCGACTTCACGACGCTCACGGGCGCGCGCAACTCGGCCACGTTTTGGGTGCTGGAAGCTTCCCGCGCTTTCAGCATGGCGCGGCGCGGAATCCAGAAGTTGCAATGCAGTCCGCCCGGGTCCCAGTCAAACTTCGTCCTGCCGTTGAGTTGTTGCTCGATGCTGGCGCGAATGACCCGCAGCCCGAAGCTCCGCGTCGTCGGCCGGGCGATCTGCGGACCGCCGTTCTCCACCCAGTCGAATATCAAGGCGTCGGGCTGCAAGCGCCAGCTCAGCTTCACCTTGCCGCTGACCGAGGACAGTGCGCCGTGCTTTGCCGCATTGGTGGCGAGCTCGTGCAGCGCCAGCGCCAGGCCCTGGGCGGTCGAGGGCTGCAGCGAAATACCGGGACCATCGATGCTGATCTTGTCGCCGCTGCGATAGGGCTCGAGCTCCTCGCCGACCAGCGTCGCCAGATCGGCGCCGTGCCAGCGCGAATCCGACAACAGCGTGTGAGCACGCGCCAGCGCCTTGATGCGGCCTTCGATAGCGGCAACGTAATCATCGACGCTTCTTGCCCGTGTCAGCCTGATGATCGATTGAATGACCGCAAGCGCATTGCGAGCCCGATGATCGACCTCTCTGGCCAAAAGGTTCTGCTGTTCTTCCGCCTCCTTGCGACTGGTCACATCAAGCGCGGTGCCGATCACGCGCACGCATCTCCCGTTGACGTCAAACAGGCCCAGCCCCTTGGCCGCGACCCAGCGGACAACTCCGTCTTCCTTGCCGATCGTCCGATACTCGACATCGTACATCGCGCGCTTTACCGGGTCGCACGCTGCCTCGTATGCCTTTTTGACAGCTTCCTTGTTGTCGGGATGCAGACCGGCGAAGAAGTCATCCATCGTGACCGGCACGTCCGGCGAAATCCCAAACATTGCCTTGACGCGCGGCGGCCAAAACAACGTATCGGCCACGGTATCGACGTCCCAGATGCCTACCTCGGCAGCTTCGGTTGCCAGCCGCAATTGCCGTTCGCTTTCTTGGAGCCTGGCATTGGACGCTTCCAGTTCCGCGGTACGTTCGGCGACGCGGCGTTCGAGCTTGGCGTTGAGCTGCTCAAGCTCGCGGGTTTTTCGGAACAGTTCCGCGAAGATGCGCACCTTGGCACGCAGCACTTCTGGAACCACCGGCACCGGCACGTAGTCGACGCCGCCCATCTCGTAGCCACGCAACCGATCCACCTCGGTCACCTGGATCGCCGAAATGAAGATGATCGCCGTCTTCTGGAACCGCGGGTGCTCCCGGATCATCGCCGCGAGCTGAAAGCCATCGAGTTCCGGCATGCAGACGTCGATGAGCACCACGGCGACGTCGTTCTTGAGCAAAAACGCCAGCGCCTCGCTCGCCGACGAAGTCTTGACGAGGTTTTCACCGAGGTCGTTGAGAATGACCTCGTAGGCGAGCAGCTTTTCCGGCTGATCGTCGACGAGAAGGACGTTAACTTTTTCGCTCATCGCGTACCCGCTTAGCGATGCAGCCACATCCGCAACGCGGACAGCAGCTGTTCGGTGTTGACCGGCTTGGCAAGATAATCCGAAGCGCCGGCCTCCAGACATTTCTCACGGTCACCCTTCATCGCCTTGGCCGTGAGCGCGATGATCGGCAGACGGCGGTAATCCTTGTTCCGCCGAATAGTTCCGATGGTCTGATAACCATCCATCTCTGGCATCATGATGTCCATCAGCACGATGGCGAGCGACGGCGTCTGCTCGATCAGCTCGATCGCCTCGCGTCCCGTCGTCGCGGTGAGCACGTTCATGCCGCGACGTTCTAGCGCGCTTGCAAGCGCGAAGATATTGCGCGGATCGTCGTCGACGAGGAGAGCGGTGCGGCCCACCAAGTCCTCATCGGACGAATTCAGCTGTTCCAGCATCTGCTGCTTCTCTGGCGGCAGATCGGTAATGACGCGATGCAGGAACAATGCGGTCTCATTAAGGAGACGCTCCGGCGATTCCACGCCCTTGACCACGATCGAACGGGCCATGGTGTGGAGCTGCGCATCCTCCTCCGCCGACAGTTCGCGGCCGGTAAAGACCACCACTGGAACATCGGCAAGCGCGCTATCGGAGCGCATCCGCTCCAGCACCTCGAAGCCTGACATGTCGGGCAAGCGCAAGTCCAGCACCACGCAGTCGCACGGCTGCTCGCGCAGCACGCTCAACGCTTCGCCGCCGGTCGCAGCATTGACGATCTCGATATCGTCGGATCCGAGCAGTTCGCGAATGCTCATCTGCTCGGCCGGATTGTCCTCGATCACCATAAGCCGCTTGCGGCGCGGCTGCGCGAAGTTTTTGATCCGCCCCAGCGCATCGGCGATGCCCTCCCGCGTCGTCGGCTTGGTGACGAAGGAGAACGCGCCGCGCGCCAGTCCGTGCTGACGGTCCTCATCGAGCGTGACGATCTGAACCGGGATATGCCGCGTCAGCGGGTTTTGCTTGAGCTGACTGAGCACGGTCCAGCCGAGCATGTCGGGCAGGAACACATCGAGAGACACGGCGGTCGGCTGATACTGCTTGGCGAGATTGATCGCGTCATCGCCGCGCGTCGCCAGCAGCGCTTTAAATCCCTTCTCACGCGCCAGATCGATCATGATGCGGGCGTAATGCGGGTCGTCTTCGACGATCAGCAGGATGTTGTCACCCGGCTGGATATCGACGCGGTCGTCCGGAATCGGCTCGGCGACGCGCTCTGCCGGCAGGTGCAGCCCGGCAAGTTGCGTCACCGGAGCGGTGGTCGCGCCCGCCGCTCGGATCGGCGAACTCGGGCCGACATATTTGATGGGCAGGTAAAGCGTAAACGTCGAGCCTCCTCCGGGCACGCTGCGGAGATGAATTTCGCCGCCGAGCAGGCTGGCGAGTTCGCGGCTGATGGCGAGGCCCAGCCCGGTGCCGCCATATTTGCGGCTGGTCGACGCATCGGCCTGCTGGAACGCTTCGAAGATGATCTTCTGCTTTTCCAGCGGGATGCCGATGCCGGAGTCCGTTACCTCGAAGGCGACCACGCTCGGCGCCTGGCTGAGTACCGGATGATCGGCGCTCCAGCCGCCGACAGCGGCGTTGACGTTGAGACGGATACCGCCCTGCGCGGTGAATTTGAAAGCATTGGACAACAGATTTTTCAGCACCTGCTGCAGCCGCTTGGTGTCCGTGGTGATGGTGCGGCCGAGATTCGGATCGATGTTCACCTCAAACGCCAGTTGGCGCGTTTCCGCCTCGTGTCGGAACGGCCGCGCCATCATATCGAGCAGATTGGCGAAGAACACGTCCTCGGCGTCGACAGTGACCGTGCCGGATTCGATCTTCGACAGGTCGAGAATGTCGCTGATCAGATTGAGCAGGTCGGTGCCGGCGGCGTGGATGGTGCGCGAGAATTCGACCTGCTTGGCGGTGAGGTTGCCCTCCGGATTGTCGGTCAGTTGCTGGCCGAGAATGAGGATCGAATTGAGCGGCGTGCGCAATTCGTGCGACATGTTCGCCAAGAATTCCGATTTGTATTTCGACGTGAGTGCAAGCTCGGTCGCCTTCTCTTCCAGAGCGCGGCGGGCCTGTTCGATTTCCTGGTTCTTGCGCTCAACCTCGACGTTGCGCTCTGCGAGCTGCTGCGCCTTCTGTTCGAGCTGATCGTTGGTCTGCTGCAGCTCCCTCTGCTGCGTCTGCAATTCGCCTGCGAGCTGCTGCGACTGTTTGAGCAGCCCTTCGGTCTGCATCGTGGCTTCGATCGAATTGAGCACGATGCCGATTGAGGTCGTCAGCTGCTCGAGGAACATGGTCTGCAACGTGGTGAATTCGTGAATCGAGGCAAGCTCGATCACCGCTTTGACTTGATTTTCAAACAGCACCGGCAACACGATCAGGTTGCGCGGCGGCGTCTTTAACAGGGCCGAGCTGATCGGCACGGCACCGGCCGGCATCTCGGTGATCAGCATGCGCCGCTTGTCCTGCGCAGATTGTCCGATCAGTCCTTCGCCGAGCCGCAGCCAAGGGCGATGGCCGTTGACGCCGTCGTCGGCATAGGCCGACAGCAGCTTCAGGCTCTGCGTGTCGTCTTCGCTCTCGATCTGGTAGATCACGCCCTGATGCGCATTGACGAGCGGCGTCAGCTCGGAGAGCAGGAGCCGGCCGACCGTCGTGAGATCGCGCTGGCCCTGCAGCATGTTGGTGAACTTGGCGAGGTTGGTCTTCAGCCAGTCCTGTTCGGTGTTGCGGTCCGTGGTGAGCCGCAAGTTGTCAATCATCGTGTTGATGTTGTCTTTCAGCTCGGCCACCTCGCCGCGGGCGTCGACCTGGATCGATCGCGTCAGGTCGCCCTTGGTCACCGCGGTCGCCACCTCGGCGATGGCGCGCACCTGGGTGGTCAGATTGGCGGCGAGCAGATTGACGTTGCCGGTCAAATCCTTCCAGGTGCCGGCGGCTCCGGGCACGTTGGCCTGGCCGCCGAGGCGGCCTTCGACGCCGACCTCGCGCGCCACGGTCGTCACCTGATCGGCGAACGTCGCCAGCGTCTCGGTCATGTTGTTGATGGTTTCGGCGAGCGCCGCCACCTCGCCCTTCGATTTCACCGCGAGGTTCTGCTTGAGGTCGCCGTTGGCGACGGCGGTCACCACCTTGACGATGCCGCGCACTTGTTCGGTGAGGTTGGCGGCCATGACGTTGACGGTGTCGGTCAAATCCTTCCAGGTGCCGGCGACGCCCGGCACCTGGGCCTGGCCGCCGAGCAATCCTTCGGTACCGACCTCGCGCGCCACGCGCGTCACCTCGGAGGCGAAGCCATTGAGCTGGTCCACCATGGTGTTGATGGTGTTCTTCAGCTCCAGAATCTCGCCCTTCACGTCGACCGTGATCTTGCGGGAAAGGTCGCCGCGGGCAACGGCCGTCGTCACCTCAGCGATGTTGCGCACCTGCGTTGTGAGGTTCGCAGCCAACAGATTGACGTTATCGGTGAGGTCTTTCCAGGTGCCGGCGACGCCGGGCACCACCGCCTGGCCGCCGAGGCGGCCATCCGCGCCGACCTCGCGGGCAACGCGCGTCACTTCGGCGGCGAACGAGCGCAACTGCTCGACCATCGTGTTGAGCGTGTCCTTGAGCAGCAGCATCTCGCCGCGCACGTCCACGGTGATCTTCTTCGACAAGTCGCCGCCGGCGATGGCGGTCGCGACCTCGGCGATGTTACGGACCTGAGCTGTCAGGTTCGAGGCCATGAAATTGACGTTGTCGGTCAGGTCTTTCCAGGTGCCGGCGACGCCTGGCACCTGGGCCTGACCGCCGAGCTTGCCTTCGGTGCCGACCTCGCGGGCGACACGTGTGACTTCCGACGCAAATGCGTTGAGCTGATCGGCCATCGTATTGATGGTGTTTTTCAGCTCGAGAATTTCGCCCTTCACGTCGACGGTGATCTTGCGGGACAGGTCGCCGCGCGCGACGGCCGTGGTCACCTCGGCGATGTTGCGGACCTGCGCCGTCAGGTTGCCGGCCATCGAGTTCACCGAGTCGGTCAAATCCTTCCAGGTGCCGGCGACGCCCGGCACGTTGGCCTGCCCGCCGAGCCTGCCTTCGGTGCCGACCTCGCGCGCCACGCGCGTCACCTCGCCGGCGAACCGGTTGAGCTGATCCACCATCGTGTTCAGCGTTTCCTTGAGCTGCAGAATTTCGCCGCGCACGTCGACCGTGATCTTGCGCGACAGGTCGCCGCCGGCGATGGCGGTCGCCACCTCGGCGATATTGCGGACCTGGCCGGTGAGGTTGCCGGCCATCGAGTTCACCGAGTCGGTCAAATCCTTCCAGGTGCCGGCAACTCCGGGCACCTGAGCTTGGCCGCCGAGCTTACCTTCGGTGCCGACCTCGCGCGCCACGCGCGTCACCTCGGCGGCAAACGCGTTGAGCTGATCCACCATGGTGTTGAGCGTATCTTTCAGCTCCAGAATTTCGCCGCGCACGTCGACCGTGATCTTGCGCGACAGGTCTCCCCGCGCCACGGCCGTCGCCACCTCGGCGATATTGCGCACCTGGCCGGTGAGGTTCGAGGCCATCGAGTTGACCGAGTCGGTCAGGTCCTTCCAGGTGCCGGCAACGCCGCGCACCAGCGCCTGACCGCCGAGCTTGCCCTCGGTGCCGACTTCGCGGGCAACGCGCGTCACCTCGCCGGCAAACGCGTTGAGCTGATCCACCATCGTATTGATGGTGTCTTTCAGCTCCAGAATCTCTCCGCGCACGTCGACGGTGATCTTCTTCGACAGATCGCCCGAGGCGATCGAGGTCGCCACCTCGGCGATGTTGCGGACCTGCGCCGTGAGGTTCGACGCCATCGAGTTGACCGAATCGGTCAGGTCCTTCCAGGTGCCGGCAACGCCGGTGACATTGGCTTGACCGCCGAGCCGGCCTTCGGTGCC
>DASZWK010000035.1:0-20244 GCA_035546235.1 Xanthobacteraceae bacterium
ACAGATTTGGTCGATCGTCAATTCACGGCTTGAGCCCGGCACCGCGCCGCTGAACGCCGAAACATTGGCGTCGTGATCCGCAGCGCATGAGCCCGAAATCCAGCGAAGACGAGATCGACGAGGCGCACCCGCGCAGCACGATGCTGTTGTTCGGCCATGCCGCGGCCGAGCAGGCGTTGCTCTCGGCCTATCGTTCCGGACGCGTGCCGCATGCGTTTCTGCTGACCGGCCCGAAAGGAATCGGCAAGGCGACGCTGGCGTACCGGATGGCCCGCTTTGTCTTCGCCCATCCCGATCCTGCCGCGGCCGATGTTGCCGCGGCGGATTCGCTGGCGATCGACGCCGAGCATCCGGTGGCGCGCCGGATGGCAGCTCAGGCGCAAGGCGATCTTTTGGTCCTGGAACGCACGGCAAACGACAAAGGCGTACTGCGCCAGCAAATCGCCGTCGACGACGTACGCCGCACAGTGTCGTTTTTCGGCTCGACGGCAGGCGAGGGCGGCTGGCGCATCGCCATCGTCGATGCGGTCGACGAACTGAACCGGTCGAGCGCCAACGCGCTGCTCAAGGTTCTGGAGGAGCCGCCGCAGCGCGCCCTGCTGCTGTTGGTGTGCCACTCCGCGGCGCGCGTGCCGGCGACGCTGCGCTCCCGCTGCCGCATGGTGACGCTGCGGGCGCTGTCGGAGCCGGACGTGGCCAAGGCAGTAGCTGCCGCAAGAGGCGCCGCTGAAGCCGATGCGGACGGGACCGCGGCGGCAGCCGCGGCCGGGGGCAGCGTCGACCGTGCGCTGGCACTGCTCGACGAAGACGCATTGGCGCTGCGCCAGCAAGCACTCGAACTGCTCGATGGCCTGCCGAGGCTCGACGCCGGTGCGTTGCACGCACTCGGCGACCGCCTGGCCGGGACCGATCCGCGGCCGCTCAATGCCCTGGTCGATACGATCAATGTCTGGCTGGCGCAGCGCCTCGAGCGTCAGGGCGGCACGCAAAGCGAAATCGGCCGCATGGCGCGACTTGCCGAGGCCTGGGAGGGCGTGAATGCGGCCGCGCGCGACGCCGAAACCTACAATTTGGAGCGAAAACCGTTTGTTTTCGGTGTGTTCGGCTTGCTTGCCGAGGCCACGCGCGGTTGATACCTACGGCAGATGCCAGGACAGCCGTATTACATCACCACCGCGATTGCCTATCCGAACGGCCCGCCGCATATCGGCCACGCCTATGAGGCGATCGCCACCGACGCCATAGCGCGCTTTCAGCGCCTCGACGGCTATGACGTGTTTTTCCTCACCGGCACCGACGAGCACGGCATCAAAATGCATCAGACCGCGGCGCGCGAGAAGCTGACGCCGCGCGAGCTCGTGGCGCGCAACGTGCCGCGCTTTCAGGCGATGGTGAAGAAGCTCAATTGCTCGAACGACGACTACATCCGTACCACCGACCCACGGCATTACCGGTCGTCCGAGGCGATCTGGTCGCGCATGCAGGAGGCGGGCGACATCTACCTCGATAAATACGCCGGCTGGTATTCGGTGCGGGACGAGGCCTATTACGACGAAAGCGAAACCCGCGTCGATGACAAGGGCATTCGCCTTGGCCCGCAGGGCACACCGGTCGAGTGGGTCGAGGAGGAAAGCTATTTCTTCAGATTGTCGAAATACGCCGACAAGCTGTTGGAACTGTACGCAAAACATCCCGATTTCGTGCTCCCCAAGGAGCGCATGAACGAGGTCGCAAGTTTTGTGCGCGGCGGCTTGCAGGATCTGTCGATTTCACGGACGACTTTCGATTGGGGCGTGCCCGTTCCCGGCGCGCCTAAGCACGTCATGTATGTTTGGGTCGACGCGCTCACGAACTACATCACCGGTGTCGGCTATCCCGATACGAATTCTGAGAAATTCAAGAAATACTGGCCGGCCAATCTGCACGTGATCGGCAAGGACATTGTGCGCTTCCACGCCGTGTATTGGCCGGCGTTTCTAATGTCGGCGGGGATCGCTGTGCCGCGGCGCGTTTTCTCCCACGGGTTTCTGTTCAACCGCGGGGAAAAGATGTCGAAGTCGGTCGGCAATGTGATCGATCCGTTCGCGTTGGTCGACGCCTACGGGGTGGATCAGTTTCGCTATTTCGTGCTGCGTGAAGTGCCGTTCGGCCAGGACGGCAACTACAGCCACGACGCGATCGTCAATCGCACCAATGCCGACCTCGCCAACGATCTCGGCAATCTGGCCCAGCGGTCGCTGACGATGGTGGCGCGGGCTTTCGGCGGCGTGCTGCCCAAGCCCGGCGCGTTCACCGCCGCCGACCAGGCCATCCTCGGCGCTGCCGATGCGCTGATCGTCAAGGCGCGCGACGCCATGGCAACGCAGCAGCTGCACCAGGTGCTCAACGCAGTCTGGGCGGTCGTCGCCGACGCGAACCGCTATTTCGCCGGCGAGGCGCCTTGGGCGCTCGCCAAGACCGATCCGGAGCGCCAAGGCACGGTCCTCTACGTGACCGCGGAGGTGTTGCGGCAAGTCGCGATCCTGGCGCAACCGTTCATGCCGGAATCGGCGAATAAGCTGCTCGACCTTCTCGGTGTGCCGTCCGCCGAACGCAACTTTTCACTTCTGGGGGGCGTGCACCGGATCGCCGCCGGCGCCAAACTGCCAGCGCCCGCGCCGGTGTTTCCGCGCTACGTCGATCCAGAGGCGCCCAAGGCGTAATAAGCAACACAATGCTGATCGACAGTCACTGCCATCTCGACTTTCCCGACTTTGCGACTGAACTTGATGCGGTCGTCGGCCGGGCGCGCGCCGCCGGTATTGCCCGCATGGTCACGATCTCGACGCGCGTGCGCCGTCAGGACGAATTGCTGGCGATCGCCGGGCGCTTTGATGACGTCTATTGCTCGGTCGGTACCCATCCGCACTACGCCCATGAAGAGAATGATGTGACGACGGCTGATCTCGTCACGCGGACGCACCAAAGAAAAGTCGTCGCGCTCGGCGAGGCTGGTCTCGACTATCACTACGATAATTCGCCACGCGATGCGCAGGAGCGCGGCTTGCGTACCCATATCGCGGCTGCGCGCGAAACCGGCCTGCCGCTTGTGATTCACTCCCGCGACGCCGACGACGACATGGCGCGCATCCTCGAGGAAGAAACGGGGAGGGGTCCCTTCCCGGCCGTGCTGCATTGTTTCACCGGAGGGGCCGATCTTGCGCGGCGCGCCATTGCGCTCGGCCATTTCATTTCCTTCACCGGGATTCTGACGTTCAAGAATTCCACCGCGCTGCGCACCATCGCGGCTGGGCTGCCGCCGGACCGCATTCTGGTCGAGACCGACGCGCCATATCTCGCGCCGGGGCGCCATCGCGGCAAACGCAACGAGCCGGCTTTTGTGATCGAAACCGCCAATGTCCTGGCCGAGGCGCGCGGCGTATCGTTCGACGAGATCGCCCGGCAGACTACCGAAAATTTCTTTAAGTTGTTCGCCAAGGTGCCGCAGCCCGCGGCTGCTGCCGCATGACGCTGAAATTCACAATTTTGGGCTGCGGATCCTCGGGCGGCGTGCCGCGGCCGGCGCTGGGCTGGGGCGCGTGCGATCCGAACAATCCGAAGAACCGCCGGCGCCGCACCTCGCTGCTGGTCGAGCGGCGCGGCGCGGGCGGCATTACCCGCGTTCTCGTCGATACGTCGCCCGATCTGCGCGAACAGCTGCTCGATGCCGAGGTCGATCGAATTGACGGCGTGCTCTACACGCACGAGCACGCCGACCACACCCACGGCATCGACGATCTACGCGCACTTTTCATCAAGCAGCGCGCCCCGATCGACGTCTATCTCGACGAACACACCGCAGGCACGATGCACGCCCGCTTCGGCTATTGCTTCAAGTCGCCACCCGGCAGCGAGTATCCGCCAATCGTCCGCGAGCATCGCCTGACGCCTGGCGCTCCTGTTACGGTCACCGGGCAGGGTGGTCCGATCACCGCACTGCCGGTGCTGCAGGAGCACGGCGACATTGCCTCGCTCGGTTTTCGTTTCGGCAACGTTGCCTATTCGGCTGACATTGGCGGCCTGCCTGACGGCAGCGCCGCAGCCCTTCATGGCCTGGACGTTTGGATCGTCGATGCGCTGCGCGACCGGCCGCACCCGAGCCATTTCTCGGTCACTGATGCGCTGTCCTGGATCGCGCGGCTTGAGCCACGCCGCGCCATCCTGACCAATCTGCACGCCGATCTCGATTACGAGGCCTTGCGCCGGAAGCTGCCGCCCAATGTCGAGCCGGCCTACGACGGCATATCGTTTGCCGTTGAAGAAAACCCCGTCTGACGCAGGTTAATGGATATATTCCATAATATGTCTTATGCGAATCAAGGATGGTGACGGTCGGGGGGCTACCCCTCGGCGCCCCACGCCGGCTTCACCAGATCCCCGGCATGAGCCGCCAGCGGACGCGCTGGGCGTAGTCCCGATAGCCTGGCAACTGCGCCTGCAGGACGCGGTCCTCTGTGACGGCGCGGTACAGAAGAAATGGCAGGCTGAAGACGGCAAGGAACGCCGTCGCGAGCCAGGAGTCGAGCGCAAGGCCGCTCGCGACCATGATGACGATGCCGGCGAGATATCCGGGATGCCGAATAATGGCGTACGGACCGCCTGTGACGACACGCTGGCCGCGATCGGATTGGATACGGATTACCGACGAGAAGAACCGATTCACGACCATGGCCCAGAGGCATAAGGCGTAGGCCGCAGCAAGTGCCAGAAGGCTGACCCATTGCAGCCATCCGGGCACCGTGTCGCTCCAATGGAAGCGGCCGTGGTCCAGACCCGCAATGATCCAATGTGCCACGAGGACGCCGCTGAAGAGCTGCAGCGCGAGTGGCGGCCGCTTGCCGCCGGGCCGCATGCGCTCCCTGGCCAGGTCTGGGTCGAGCAAAAGGAAGGAAGCCACGAAAACCGCGCCGAAGATCGCCAGATAGACCCAGTAGCTCGGAATTGCCGCGGTCCCGGCCGACGCGAACAGGGCGACGATCGCAACGGCGAAAAAGCCAATTGATTGCAGGTAGGCGGAAACTGGCATGGTAGTCGCCTTTAAGGCATGAGCGATGGAACCAACGTTGTTCCCTCGGCGTTAGTCGGCAAGCCCGGGGCGGCATTTTCGCGCGCATCTGCGGCCGCCCGTTCGTCAATATTTTCATATTTCGCAAGGTGATGCCGTGAACAACAAAGTGCGAGCTCTCGATACGCGCCGCAAAACAAGCCCTATTCTGGACACCCCGACTGACTTATCCTCCGAGGCCGTCGGTGAGATCTCGGAAAAGCTCAATGGAGTTTTGGCCGATGTCTTTGCGCTTTATGTGAAGACCAAGAACTTCCATTGGCACATGAGCGGACCACACTTTCGCGACTACCATCTGCTGCTCGACGAACAATCCGAGCAGATTTTCGGGATAACCGACGACATTGCCGAGCGCGTGCGCAAGATCGGCGGCTTGACGCTGCGGTCGATCGGCAACATTGCACGGCTGCAGACGCTCAAGGACAACGATGAGAAGTTCGTGCCTGCGCATGCCATGCTGCGTGAATTGATGAACGACAACAAGGCATTGGTCGCCTCAATGCGCGAGGCACACGAAGTCGCGGACAAGTACGAAGACGTCGCCACGACGAGCCTTTTGGAAAACTACATCGATCAGGCCGAGCGTCGTACCTGGTTCCTGTTCGAGGCCACCCGCTCGTACAAGGCCGACGAGTAGCGGCGTTTTCGCGGCGCCGTCGCGGCCGGATTTCGCCTCTGATAGGTTCGCGTCGCTCCAGCGCGAACCTATCAGGATTCCTTGGATGACCCCTTCCCGCGATATCGACCGACTCCTTGAAATCATGGCGGCGCTGCGCACGCCAAAGACCGGTTGCCCCTGGGATCTGGAGCAGAATTTTTCGACCATCGCGCCTTACACGCTCGAAGAAGCCTATGAGGTGGCGGACGCCATCGCGCGCGGTGATCTGACCGATCTCAGGGAAGAACTTGGCGATCTCTTGCTGCAGGTCGTGTTCCACGCCCGCATGGCGCAGGAGCAGCGCGCGTTCGACTTCGGTGATGTGGTGCAAGCGATTACCGAGAAGCTCATCCGCCGGCACCCCCATGTGTTCGGTGCCGATGTGCCAGGCGCCGGGCGCTCGCACACTCCGCAGGCCGTCGAGGGTCTGTGGGACCGGATCAAGGCTGAGGAAAAGGCCGCCCGTAACGGTGGCCAGAGTGAGGGCGCGCTGGCCGGCGTGCCGGTGGGGCTCCCTGCCCTGACCCGGGCGCTGAAGCTCCAGCAAAAGGCGAGCAAGGTCGGCTTCGACTGGAATGACCCGCGCGCGGTGCTGCGCAAGATTCGCGAAGAGGCCGACGAGATCGAGGCCGAGCTCGATAGCGGCGCGGCCGCGCCGGCCGGTACGAGCGACGCGGCGGCGGAAGTCGGTGATCTCCTGTTCGCGGCCGTCAACCTCGCCCGCCATCTGCGTGCCGATCCGGAGGCGCTGTTGCGGCAGACCAATCGGAAATTCGAGCGCCGCTTCGCGTCAATCGAGCGCGCGCTTGCGGCGAAAGGCAAGACGCCGCAGGACGCATCTCTCGCCGAGATGGACGCACTCTGGGACGAAGCGAAAGTCCAGGAATAATCGGCGTTATTTGACAAGGCCGGCGACCCGGGGCAGCCACAGCGCGATATCGGGGAACAGGGTCACCGCGACGACAATCGTCGAGCACGATGGCAAGCAGCAGCATCAAGAGATCGACGCAGAGTAGAAACGTGGTTCACGCGCAGACGAGGAACTTCAGGGATGGGCGAATCGCTGTCGCACCGCATCCGCGCGGTCTGCGGCAGCGCGGACCGTCATGGCGATGCGGCCGCTCTGTTCATCCACGGCTTTGCGGATCACCTCGGTATGACGATGCAGCCAGCTGACGCCGGCGCCGTCGGCCGGGTCGAGTTCAAGCTCGATCAAAACGCGACCCGCCGCGAGCCTTTCCTCGATCGCCGCAGATAACGTGTCGAGCCCCTCGCCGGTGAGTGCCGAAACCAACACCGGCCGCTGCGCCTGCGGGCGGCGATCGGCCAAGTTTTTGATACGGGTGCGCTCGGCCTCGTCGAGCCGGTCGATCTTGTTCCAGACTTCGATGAGCGCGCGGCCGGCGCTGCCCCCCTCCTCCGCCTCGATACCAAGCTGCCGCAGCACGTTCTCAACGTCGTGCAACTGCGCCTCGGCGTCATCGTGGGAAACATCGCGCACGTGCAAGATAACGTCGGCTTCGATCACTTCCTCGAGCGTGGCGCGGAACGCGGCGACCAGCATGGTGGGCAGGTCGGAGATGAAGCCGACCGTATCGGACAGGATGATGCGGGCGCCATGCGGCAGGTCGACCGCCCGGAGCGTCGGATCGAGGGTCGCGAACAACATGTTGGCGGAGAGTACGCGCGCCGCTGTCATGCGGTTGAACAGCGTCGACTTGCCGGCATTGGTGTAGCCGACCAGCGCGACGATCGGATATGGCACGCGGCGGCGGCTGTCGCGATGCAGCGCGCGGGTGCGTTTGACCTTGACGAGTTCGCTCTCGATCTTGGCGAGCCGCTCCTCGATCATGCGGCGGTCGGCCTCCAGCTGGGTCTCGCCGGGGCCGCCAAGGAAGCCGAAGCCGCCACGCTGCCGCTCCAGGTGCGTCCAGGATCGCACCAGCCGGCTCTTCTGGTACGTCAGGTGCGCGTGCTCGACTTGCAGCGCGCCCTCACGCGTGCGCGCCCGGCGTCCGAAGATTTCCAGGATGAGGCCGGTGCGGTCGACGACTTTGGCGTCCCAGGCCTTTTCCAGGTTGCGCTGTTGCACCGGGGAGAGCGCGCAGTCCATGACCACGACGCCCGCTTCGTGCGTTTTGACGAGGCCAGCGATTTCCTCGACCTTGCCCTTGCCCAGATAGGTGGCGGGACGGAGCGTGTTGAGCATAACGATGCCGGACTGCTCGACTTCGAGATCGATCGCCTGGGCAAGTCCCACCGCTTCGTCGAGCTTTGCCGCCGGCCCCCGCTCGGCCGCAGCCGCGCGCGCACTGTCGGCGCCCCCGCGGCGCAACGCGGGTTCGATGACAAGCGCGCGGCCAGTCGCCGAGCCGGACGGCCCGGAAGGGCTCAGCCGGTCAGCACGGCTATTGCGGCGTGGCTCCAATCAGACCTTTTCCCCCGCCGGCGCTTCCTCAGCGCCTTCGAAGAGCTGCACGGGGTGTCCCGGCATGATGGTCGATATGGCGTGTTTGTAGACGAGCTGCGAGTGCCCATCCCGACGGAGCAACACGCAGAAATTATCGAACCAAGTTACGACGCCCTGCAATTTGACCCCGTTCACCAGGAAAATTGTGAGCGGAATCTTATTTTTTCGGACGTGGTTGAGGAAGGTGTCTTGTAGATTTTGTGCGCGGTCGGCTGCCATGGCCGTGTTTCCGTTCTTGCCACGCGGGCCCCTGCCCCGCGGGTTGTTTCTATAAGCCTTCTATAAGTAGGGGTGAGTTGAGCGCAGCGAAACCCACCGTAAGCCCCAAGTCCAAGCCAAAAACCCCAAGTCTTGGCCCAAATGCCCCATGGTGAGCTGCGCTGCCCAGCCCCACTCTACGCGTGTTATCCCGCTCGCCGGCAACGCCGGGCGGTAACAAGCTCACCATTAGAGGGCCGCACAAGGGACTATGCAAGCCCAAGTTTCCGGCCGCGGCCAAAAGCGGTGAACAGGCCATAGCGGCGCAAACTGCGCGCTAACCTGTTTCGGCAAAACGATGAAAGTCCCGGCGCAGCACACTCGCGACCGGACCGGGCTTGCCGTCACCGATCGGGCGGTCATCGAGCCGCACCACGGGCATCACAATCTGGGTGGCTGACGTGACAAAGGCTTCGCGCGCCAGATAGGCCTCGTCGAGCGTGAAAGGGCGCTCCTCGATATGAAGATTCAGCTCCTTGACCGCCTCGAACACGACGGCGCGGGTGATGCCGCCGAGAATAGCCTGATCGGCGTTTCGGGTAACGAGCTTGCCGTCGGCTGTCACGATCCAGGCGTTGGCGGAGGCGGCCTCGGTCACGAAGCCTCTCTTGTCGACGAACCAGGCGTCGCGGGCGCCCCTGTCCAGGGCGCTCTGCCGCGCCAGTACATTAGGCAGCAGGCCGACCGTCTTGATGTCGACGCGGCCCCAACGGTTATCGGGAACGCTGACGACTGAAATTCCCCGCGCTGCGAGCGCTTCGATCCGGCTCCGGTTCAGCGGGCGCGCCGTCACCACGACACTCGGCGCCACATCTTGTGGGAACGGCAGGTCGCGCCGCGCTACGCCGCGGCTGATTTGCAAGTAAACGCTGCCGTCAGCGATACGATTGCGAACGACGACTTCATGCAGCACGACGCTCAGCGCCGCGCGCGCCATCGGGGGCTCGATGCGCAACGCCTTGAGTGAGCGTTCGAGCCGGTCGAGATGGCGGCGCTCATCGACGAGCCGCCCTGCCCTTACTTCGCAGACTTCGTAGACGGCGTCGGCAAATTGATAGCCACGATCCTCGACATGGACCTTGGTGTCGTGGAACGGCAGGTAACGGCCGTTGACGTAAGCGATGCGGCTCATGGCTCCTCAGTCGATACCGAGGGCTTTGAGCTTTCTGTGCAACGCCGAACGCTCCATGCCGACAAATTCGGCGGTGCGGGAGATGTTGCCGCCGAAGCGATTGATCTGCGCCAGCAGATATTCGCGCTCGAACACTTCGCGCGCTTCGCGCAGCGCGAGGCTCATCAGGTGCTCGCCGCCATTGCCGTTCGGCATGTTCGGGATCATGGAGCCGACATCCTGAGGCAGCATTGCCGCGGTGATTACCGCCTCGGGATCGCCGCCGGCGAGGATCATCAGCCGCTCGACGTTGTTGCGCAGTTGCCGCACGTTGCCGGGCCAATCGTGCGATTGCAGCACGGCGAGCGCGTCGGCGCCGACGGTGCGCTTGGGCAGCCCGGTGGCGTGCGAAATCTGCGACATGAAATATTCGACCAGCTCCGGAATATCTTCGCGCCGCTCCGCGAGCGACGGCACCCGGATCGGCACCACCGAGAGCCGATGATAGAGATCCTCGCGAAACTTGCCGGCGGCGATATCGGCTTCGATGTTACGGCTGGTCGAGGAAATGATGCGAACGTCGACCGTCACCTTGGTGCTGCCGCCGACACGCTGGAACGTCTGGTCGACCAGAACGCGCAGAATTTTGTTCTGAGTCTCGCGCGGCATGTCGGCGATTTCGTCGATGAACAGCGTGCCGCCATGGGCTTCTTCGAGCGCGCCGACCTTGCGGCTCTGCGTGCCGTTACCGGCCTCGACGCCGAACAGCTCGATCTCCATGTGCTCAGGCGAGATGGCGGCGGCGTTGATGACCATGAACGGGGCGTCGGCGCGCGCCGAACGGGCGTGAATGGTCCGCGCGGCGAGCTCCTTGCCGCTACCTGAAGCGCCGACAATGAGGATGCGACTGTTGGTGGGTGCGACCTTCTCCACCGTCTGCCGCAACTGATTGGCAACCGGTGAACGGCCGACAAGCATGCTCGGCGATGGCGAAAACTGCTTGAGTTCTTTCACCTCGCGCTTGAGTCGCGAATTCTCCAAGGCGCGCTCGGCAACGAGCAGCAGCCGGTCGGCTTTGAAGGGCTTTTCGATAAAGTCATAGGCGCCGCGCTTGATGGCAGACACGGCGGTTTCGATATTGCCGTGCCCGGAGATCATCACGATCGGCAATTCGGGATGTTCCATCTTGAGTGAGTCGAGCAGCTGCAGGCCGTCGAGCCGGCTGTTTTGCAGCCAGATATCGAGAAACACCAGGTTGGGTCGCCGCGCGACCACGGACGCCAGCGCGTCATCGCTGTTTGGGGCGGTGCGCGTGGCGTAGCCTTCATCCTGCAAGATGCCGGAGACCAGCTCGCGAATATCGGCTTCGTCGTCGACGATGAGGATGTCGGAGGGCATTGTCAGCTTACCGTTTCAGGCTTGGGCTCGGTCGGGGCGGCGGAAACGGGCTCCGCGGTGAAGCGGAGCTGCATCCAAGCGCCGCGAGCGCCCGGGATTTTTTCTGAAGCGTCGCGCAGTTCGAGGCGACCGCCGTGTTCTTCGAGAATTCGCCCGACAATGGCGAGACCGAGGCCGGTGCCTTTTTCGCGCGTCGTCACGTAAGGCTCCAGCAGCCGGGCCCGATTCTCTTTCGGCAGGCCGATGCCGTTGTCGATGACGTCGATGATGATGTCGTTGCCTTCACGCTGCGTGCTGACCACGATGCGGCCGCGGCCGAGTTCGGCGGGCGGGACGGCGCCGATCGCTTCGGTGGCGTTCTTGACGATGTTGGTCAGCGCCTGCGAGATCAGCCGCCGGTCGAACCGCGCCATGATGGGCTCGGGTGGCAGTTCGGCTTCGAAATCAATGTCCGGGTGGGCGACGCGCAGCAGGAACACCGCCTGCCGCACCGTTTCGGCCACGTCTTCTTCGGCGATGACCGCCTTCGGCATCCGCGCAAAGCGTGAAAATTCATCGACCATGCGTTTGATGTCGTCGACTTGGCGTATGATCGTGTCGGTGCATTGTTGGAAGATTGCAGCGTCTTCGACGATGACTTTGCCGTATTTGCGGCGCAGGCGTTCCGCCGACAATTGGATCGGTGTCAACGGGTTCTTGATCTCATGGGCGATGCGGCGCGCGATGTCGGCCCAGGCCGACGATCGTTGCGCGAGAACCAGTTCGGTGATGTCGTCGATGGTGATGACGTAGCCCTGATCTGACTCGGGCGCCTGCTCGCTGGTGACGCGGAGCGAAAAATTGCGCTCCTGTCCGTCGCGGGTCACCGCGATCTGGCGCTGGATCAGGCGCTGATTGCTGCCGCGCGCCGCGGTAAAGACCTCGGCGAGCTCGGGCGCGATCTCGTGCAGCGGGTGGCCGAGCGCCTCGGATTCGGTGCATCCAATCAGCCGCTCGGCCGAGCGATTGAGGATGGTGATGCGCCCCTCGGCGTTGACGCCGATGACGCCGGCGCTGGCGCCGGACAGCACGGCCTCGGTGAACCGCCGCCGGCTATCGATGAGATCGCGGGCGCGCACGATGTCCTCGTGCTGAGTGCGCAGCTCAGCCGTCATCTTGTTGAATGTCTCGCCGAGATGCGCGAGGTCGCCTTCGGAGCGGTATACCGGCACCTGAATATTGAGGTTGCCGGTCGACACCACATTGGCGGCGCCGATCAGCCGGCGTATCGGCGCTACCAGCCTGTTGGCAAAATCCAGCCCGATCCAGGCCGCCGACAGCAGCACGATCAACGCGATCACCGCGAACATCAGCGCAAAGGCGATCTGGATGCCGAGCTTGCGCGCCTCGAGATTGGCGTACTCGCTGATGCTCTCTTGCGTCGCGGCCAATTGCGCGACGACGCGCGGATCGAGCATCTGCGCCGCATAAAGATAAAGGTTGCCGTAGCCGTGCAGCTTCACGGCCGCAGCGACGTGATCGCCCTGGGGTATGAGCGCGACCTGCGGTTCCGTTTCGGAAATATGGCTGAGCAATTCCGGCGACGGCAGCACGATCGGTTTGTTCATGGTGACGTCCGCGCGCTCGACGGTCTCGCCCTGGGGCGTGATGATGATGGCGGCGGACAGCCCTCGCCCTTTGGCCTGATCCGTCAGGAACTGACGGAATTGGGCGCGGTCCTGGTCGTACATCGGCTTGGCACGGGCCACGTCATAGGCCATCGCGAGAATCTCGCCGCGGATGATCTGGGCGTGATCGGCCACATAGGCGTTGGCCACGATCAGCGACTGCTGGATCATGGCGCGCGTGCGCGTCGAGAAAAATCGGTCGAGGCCGCGGTCGAGAGTCGTGCTTGCCACGACCGAGACGAGGACCGCCGGAACCGCAGCGATCACGGCGAACAGGCCGACGATCTGAACGTGCAACCGTGAGCCGGCGCGGCCGCGGCGGCGCGCCTGTACCACGACCCAGACTTCACGGCCGATGATTGCGAGCAGCAAGAGGCCGGTGATGACGTTGCCGAGCAGCAGTTCCTTGACCACCGAATCGACCGGCACGATCGGTGTCAGACCGGCCAGCACCAGGAAGGTGGCGGTGGCGGACAGCAACGCGACGAAAACCGCAATCGCGCCGATCAGCCGCGAGGCCGCCGGCATAGGCGCTGACGTCGCCGGTTCGATGGGCGCGACCTGATCGACAGTCGTCATGAACGCCTAAGAGGACGCCGGGCCGCAATTGAGCGATTGAACGGAACCCGGCTGTCCGTCCCCCCGAGGTGATGCTTTTATACAACAATGTTGCCCGATTGCGACAATTCCTGGGCGCGATTTTCGATAAATCGCGGGGAAAGCGGTCGGCGCTGGTCGAGCGGCACTATGGAGAGGCTACCGGCCGGCTTCAGCCCCCACTGGTGCGATAAACCTGGATCTCAAGGTCGCGAATCTTCTTGCGCAGCGTATTTCGGTTGACGCCAAGGAGGTCGGCGGCTCGGATCTGGTTGCCATGCGTCGCAGTCAGCGCGGCCGATAGCAGCGGCGCTTCCACCTCGCGCAGGATGCGATGGTAGAGTCCAGGGGGCGGCAAGCCATCGTCGAAGCCGGAAAAATAACGGGCCAAGTGGCGCTCGACCGCGCTGGATAAATTGTCCTCTACGCGGCCGGGCTCGGCCGGTGCAACCAGCATGGGCTGTGCAAGTTCGGCGTCGATGACAGCCGCCGTGATCGTTTCCTGCGGATAAAGGGCCGCAAGCCGCCGCGCCAGGTTTTCCAATTCGCGCACGTTGCCCGGCCAGCGATGGCGCTTGAGCCGCTCGAGCGCGGCCTGATCGATCTGCTTGAGGGGCAGCCCCTCGCGTGCGACCAGCGTGAAAAAATGGCGGAGCAGATCGGGGATGTCCTCGGTGCGCTCGCGCAAGGGCGGCAGCCGCAACGGCACTACGTTGAGCCGGAAGAACAGATCCTCGCGGAACAGACCTTGCTGAATCAGCTGGCGCAAGTCCTTGTTGGTGGCGGCGATAATGCGCACGTCCGCCTTGATCGGCGTGCGGCCGCCGACCGTGGTGTACTCGCCCTGCTGCAATACGCGTAACAGCCGGGTCTGCGCCTCCATCGGCATATCGCCGATTTCATCGAGGAAGAGCGTGCCGCCTTCGGCCTGCTCGAAACGGCCGGCACTGCGGGTGTTGGCGCCGGTGAACGCGCCCTTCTCGTGGCCGAACAATTCCGACTCGATAAGGTCGCGTGGGATCGCCGCCATGTTGATGGCGACAAACGGTCCGGCGCGGCGCTTGCCGTAATCGTGCAGCGCGCGAGCCACCAGCTCCTTTCCGGTGCCGGATTCCCCGGAAATCATCACCGTAAGGTCGGTTTGCATCAGCCGCGCCAGCACGCGGTAGATTTCCTGCATCGCCGGCGAGCGCCCAACGAGCGGAATCGAATCGAACTCTTCGATTTTTGCCGTTTGACGCGCCTTCTCCTTCGGCTCCGACAGCGCCCGGCCGACGATTGCGATCAACTCCTTCAGGTCGAACGGTTTCGGCAAGTATTCGTAGGCGCCGCGTTCGGAAGCGCGTATCGCCGTCATGAAGGTGTTCTGTGCGCTCATGATGATGATGGGCAGGTCGGGCCGCGCCTTCTTGATACGCGGCAGCATGTCGAACGCGCTTTCATCCGGCAGCAGCACGTCGGTGATGATCAGATCGCCGTCGCCTTGGCTGACCCAGCGCCACATAGTGGCGGCGTTGCCGGTCGAACGCACTTCATAGCCGGCGCGCGACAGTGCCTGATTGAGCACTGTCCGGATCGCCGCATCGTCGTCGGCGACGAGAATGCTTCCCGCGGGCATTAATGGTCCCCTGTTTGCCGTGAGGCGCCGTCCGGCACGGCACCTGCGTTGGCGGTGTATTTAGGCATGAGAATTCGAAAGACGGTGCGTCGCGGCTGCGATTCGCATTCGATGATGCCGCCATGATCGCCGACGATTTTGGAGACAAGCGCGAGGCCAAGGCCTGAGCCGCTCGGTTTGGTGGTGACGAAAGGGTCGAACAGATGCGGCATCAGCTCCTCGGGGACCCCTGGGCCGTTGTCGCGCACGCAAAATTCGAGCGGCAGCGAGACGCGCGTCTTTGAACCCGGCAGTGACAGACGCACACCGGGCCGAAACGCGGTGGTCAGCGCAATTTCACCACCATCGCCGATCGCCTCGGCGGCGTTCTTGATCAGGTTGAGGAACACTTGCACGAGCTGATCGCGGTTGGCCAAGACCGGCGGCAGCGACGGATCGTAGTCTTCCACGAACTTGATGTTGCGGGCGAAACCCGATTGCGCCAGCCGCTTCACGTGTTCAAGTACAACGTGAATGTTGATCGGCTCGCGTTCTACCGGTCTCTCATCGCCGAACACTTCCATGCGATCGACCAGCTTCACGATGCGATCGGCTTCGTCGCAGATCAGCCGCGTCAGCGTGCGATCGTCATCGTTGGCCGATTGTTCCAGAAGTTGTGCGGCGCCCCGGATGCCGGACAGGGGATTTTTGATTTCATGCGCCAGCATGGCGGCAAGCGCGATGACCGAGCGCGCGGCGCCGCGATGCGTGAGTTGGCGGTCCATCTTGTCGGCGATGGTCCGCTCCTGCAGCATGACGACCACATAATCCGGCTGCTCCGGCAGCGGCGCCACATGCATATCGACCAAGCGATCGCCTGGGTTACGCGGCGTGCCCAGGTCGACTTTGTATTCGTTGACCGCGGCGCTGCGGCTGCGCACCTGCTCGACCAGGGTGAGCAAAGGGCTGCCAAACGGTACCAGGTCGCGCAGCGATTGCCGGCGCAGGAGCGGTACGGAAACCTCGAAAAAGGCTTCAGCCGCCGCGTTGGCGTCCACCACCTTGCCGTCCGGCGCTATGACGATAACCGGATGTGGCAGCGCATTAAGCACTGCGTCTGCGGCCGAAACCATAATCAGGGGTTCGGCTGCGCTCATGCCGGGCGCCTCGGCGCGTTTCCCCGCCCGCGGCAAAACGAGAGGATCACCAGCACGTTACGTGCTGGCAGTGCGGGGTCTCGTTGGCAGCGGCTCGGCTTCAATGGAACATGCCCACAAATTAGGCGAAACGTTACTCTGCTTATAGTTTAGCCAAAATGCCGCTCAACGCAAGTGCTGCACTGCAATATCCCTAACCCATGTGCATAGGCCGGATATGGCCGAAATTGTCCTTTTGGGAGCACACTCGAGGTTCGCACATTTTTGGAACATGCGCTAAAGCGGGCCCCGGAACGAAAGTGAGCATTCGTGATGGGAATCGTTGCGGCAGTGATCGTCGCGGCTGGCCGGGGTCAGCGAGTCGGCGGCGATATCCCCAAGCAATATCGCACCATTGCCGGTAGACCCGTCATCCGCCCGACTCTCGAGGCGTTTGCCGGCCACGCGCAGATCGATGTGATCCAGCCGGTCATTCATCCCGCCGACAAGGACCTGTTTCGCGGCGCAAGCAGCGGTCTCGACAAACTGCGCGATCCGGTCGCCGGCGGCGCAACCCGACAAATCTCGGTGCGGGCCGGCGTGCAGGCTCTGGCGGCGCACGCCCCTGATCTGGTGCTGATCCATGACGCGGCGCGGCCATTTCTCAGTGCGGATTTGATCGGCCGCGCCATTAGCGCCGGCCGGCAATTTGGTGCCGCGGTGCCCGGCGTCGCGATCGCCGATACGGTGAAGAAGATCGACGATGCCGCAATAGTGAGCGAAACGCTCGATCGCAGCCACCTGCGGACAGTGCAGACGCCGCAGGCGTTTGGCTATCCGCTGATCGCCGAGGCGCACCGCCGCGCCGAGGCGGAAGGGCGCGACGACTTTACCGATGATGCGGCGCTCGCCGAATGGGCCGGCCATCGTGTCCACGTTTTTGCAGGGGAAGCCGGCAACGTGAAACTGACCACCAACGAGGATTTCACCCGCGCCGAATTGCTGCACGCGGCGTCACTTGCCGACGTGCGCATCGGCAATGGTTTTGACGTCCACATCTTCGCCGATGGCGATCACGTCATGCTCGGAGGTGTGCGCATTCCGCATACGCGCGGTGTGAGTGGACATTCGGATGCCGACGTGGCGCTCCATGCTTTGGTCGACGCGATCCTGGGTGCGCTGGCCGAGGGAGATATCGGTCAGCATTTTCCGCCGAGTGATCCGCAATGGCGCGGCGCCTCGTCCGACCGGTTCCTGGCGTTCGCCTGCGAACGCGTGCGCGCTCGCGGCGGCCTGATCGGCAACCTCGACGTCACCATCGTCTGCGAAGCGCCGCGCGTTTCGCCGCACCGTGACGCCATGCGCGCGCGCATTGCCGAAATCGCCGGCATTCCCGCCGCGCGCGTCGCGGTCAAGGCGACGACGAGTGAGAAACTCGGCTTCACCGGCCGCGGCGAAGGTATTGTCGCCATGGCGACGGCGACGGTGCGGCTGCCTTGGAGCGGAGCGTAATGGACGCCAAGCTCCGGGCCACAGCGAAGCGCCTGCTCGATGTCTGCCGTGCGCGGGGCTTGCGCATCGCCACTGCGGAATCCTGCACGGGCGGGCTGGTAGCTGGAGCGCTCACCGAGATTCCCGGATCATCCGACGTTGTCGAGCGCGGCTTTGTCGTCTATTCGAACGCCGCCAAGGAAACCATGCTCGGCGTGCCGGCGGCGACGCTCAAGCGCTACGGCGCCGTGAGCGAACAGACTGCCATCGCAATGGCGGCAGGCGCGCTGAAAAATTCGCAGGCCGATCTGACCGTGTCGATTACCGGCATTGCCGGGCCTGGCGGCGGCTCGAAGCAGAAACCGGTCGGCCTCGTGCATTTCGCGGCGGCGGCCCGCGACGGCAGATCGCTCCACCGGCGCAGGCTGTTCGGCAAGATCGGCCGCCGGCGCGTGCGCGAGCGTTCGGTCATCCAGGCGCTCGCACTGCTCGAAGAATTGGCGCAGTAGCGAGTTCGCGCGATCGGGATTCAGCCCGCCAGCCGTTTGTAATTTTGCAGCCAGTAGGCCGCGATGGCGAGCTTCGTGTCTTCGATTTGCCCGTTGGCCAGTTGATCGAATAATTCAGGGGCGCTCACGCGGACAACGGCGAGGTCCTCGTCGTCGATGCCGCCTCCTTTGCCGTCCCTGTCTTTCTTGTTGATCTTGGCGAAATAGAGAAAGATGCGCTCGGAGGTCCCGCCCGGCGATGAGAAGAACGCGCCAATCGGCTCTGGATTACTGATCCTGTAACCGGTCTCCTCCATCGTCTCTCGGATGACGGCCGCCACCGGCGTTTCGCCTTCGTCGATCATCCCAGCGATCGTTTCGGTTAGCCATCCATCTTGGATTTTTGGATCGTCGCGCCGCCGTGCAACGAGCGCCGGCACCCTGAACTGATTGACCAGCACGACTTCGTCATCTTCTGGATCGTAAAGTAGCACCGCAACCGCGTCGCCGCGCTCGAAGACGAGTCGCTGCTGCCGGCTTGTCTCACCGCCGAGCGTTTGGTGTGACACGTCGATCTCGTCGATTTTAAAAAAGCCGTCGAACCTGCGGATGGTGCCGTGAATTTCCGCCTTGCGCGAAGCAGACATTTGATGTTCTCCAGCCGGCGCTGTCAGCTCATGCGATCGCGAGAATAAATGCCGGATTACGACCAAATCGGTGCTGGCATCTGCTGCAACTCACGCCACCCGTGTGCCATAAACTTGGTCCGCCCGTCGCTCGAAAGCGGTGGCGAAGCGGCGAAAAGCGGCATCAAACACGCTACCCATCAATAGTCCGAGCGTGCGGCTGCGAAATTCATAAGTGAGAAAAAACTCGACCTCGCAGCTCTTGTCATCCAACGGCCGAAACGTCCAGCGGTTGTTCATACGGCGGAACGGCCCTTCGATATACTCCACCAGGATCGTGAGCCGTTCGCGTTCCAGCGTCACACGGCTGGTGAAGGTCTCGCTGACGACCTTATAGGCGATCGTCATGTCCGCGACGATCACCTCCCTGCCGTTCTCGGTCGTGCGTCGCCGGACTTTAAGCGATTTGCACAGTGGGACAAATTCTGGATAGCCCTCGACGTCGGCCACGAGAGCAAACATGTTGGCGGCGCTGTGCTGCACGCGCCTTCTGGTGGAGAATTCGGGCATCGATCAGCGCACCGCCCGCCCCGCCTTGAGCCGTGCAAAATCCTCGCCGGCGTGATGTGAGGAGCGCGTCAAGGGCGACGCCGATACCATCCCGAAGCCCTTGGCATACGCGATGGTCGCTAACGCCTCGAACTCGTCGGGCGGAATGAAACGAATGACGGCGTGGTGCTTTCGCGACGGCTGCAGGTATTGGCCGATGGTGAGAAAATCGACATCGGCGGCGCGCAGGTCATCCATCACCTGCAGGACCTCGTCACGCTGCTCGCCGAGTCCGACCATGATGCCCGATTTGGTGAACATCTGCGGGTCGATCTCTTTCACCTTCTGCAGCAGACGAATAGAAGCAAAGTAGCGGGCGCCCGGGCGCACCGTGAGGTATTTCGCCGGCACTGTCTCGAGATTGTGGTTGAAGATATCGGGACGGGCCGCAACCACGGTTTCGACGGCGCCATCCTTGCGCAGAAAGTCGGGCGTCAGCACCTCGATGGTGGTCTTCGGACAACGGGCCCGAATCGCAGTGATGACAGCGGCAAAGTGCGCGGCGCCGCCGTCGCCGAGATCGTCGCGGTCGACCGACGTGACGACCACGTGCGCCAGACCGAGCTTTTCGGTTGCCGCGGCGACATGCTCCGGCTCGGCCGGATCGAGCGCGCCGGGCAACCCGGTCTTGACGTTGCAGAAGGCGCAAGCCCGCGTGCAGGTGTCACCCATGATCATGAAGGTGGCGTGCTTCTTCTCCCAGCACTCGCCGATGTTGGGGCAGCCCGCCTCTTCGCACACCGTATGCAGGCCGTTGGCGCGCACGATGCGCTGTGTTTCAACGTAGCCCGGCGACACCGGCGCCTTCACGCGAATCCAGTCTGGCTTGCGCAAAGCCGGCTGGTCCGGCCGATGCGCTTTTTCCGGGTGGCGCGGTGTGGTGGCCGTGCGTTGCAGATTGTCGATGAGAACGGCCATAGCGGCTCCGCGAAGCTGTCGCAGCCTCAACCGTTACTTACGAGCCGGCAGGGTGCGTCGCAAGCCACCCGCAGCGCGCGTACCAGCACCCGCTTTGGCCGATACGGCCGGGATTC
>DASZWK010000036.1:0-3295 GCA_035546235.1 Xanthobacteraceae bacterium
ACCGCCGACTCTTCGCGATTGACCGGGACGTGGACGAAGCGGTCGTCGTTTTCGATCGTGTTGATGACGTCCATCACCCAGTTGTCGGGAAGGCTGGCGACAAGCTTGACGCCGCACGACGCAAGCTCGTCGGCGATCCGCCTGGCGCTGTCAGAAGATTTGCCGCTCACTGTTTCGTTCCTGTCTTGTTGCTATCGGCCGATGCCGCAACCTGCGCGTTGCGCAATGCGCGCCATACCGTCTCCGGGCGGATCGGCAACGTAATGTCGCGCACGCCAAGATGCCACAACGCATCGATCACCGCATTGCCGATCGCCGCCGGAGCGCCGATCGTACCGCTCTCGCTGCCGCCTTTGACGCCGAGCGGATTGCTGGGCGCCGGCGTCTCGATGAAGGCGGTGCGAAACGCCGGCAGATCGGCGGCGCGCGGCATGGCGTAATCCATGAAACTGCCGGTCAGGAGCTGACCGCTGTCGCCATCGTAGACGACTTCTTCCATCAGCGCCTGGCCGACGCCTTGCGCAATGCCGCCATGCACTTGGCCCTCGACAATCATGGGATTGACGATCGTGCCGCAATCGTCGGCGGCATAAAGCGCTTCGAGTGTGACGGCGCCGGTGTCGGGATCGACCGTCACAACGGCAAGATGCATGGCTTGCGGATCGTTGGTGTCCGGCGGATCGTAAAATTCGGTGGCCTCAAGACCCGGCCCGAACGATCCGTCGGCCGGCAGTTTGGCGCCGTGGTAGGCAATGTCGGCGACCTCGGCAAAACCGATGGCGCGATCCGTACCGCGGACGTTAAATCGCGCGCCGTCCTGCACGATGTCATCGGCCGCGCATTCGAGCGCCTCGGCGGCGATGCGGCGCGCCTTGGCGACGACCTGATCGCAGGCGCGGTAGATCGCCGTGCCGGCAACCGAGGTGGAACGCGCACCCCAGGTGCCGTTGCCGAACGGAACGCGGTCGGTGTCGCCCTCGACGACACCGATATCGTCGATACCGAGGCCGAGCCGGTCGGCGGCGATCTGGGCAAACGTAATGTCGTGGCCCTGGCCGTGCGAATGGCTGCCGGCGAACACCGTCACTTTGCCGTCGGAATGGACGCGCACCACGGCGCTCTCCCAGCCGCCGTGCAGGCCGCCGCGCTTGGCGAGGTTGCCGCTTGGCCCGGTGCCGGCCTTGTCGATGAAGCAGGCGAGACCAATCCCGGCCAGAACGCCCTGCCTCCTCAGCTCCGCCTGCCGCTTGCGCAGCGCCGAATAATCCGCAAGCGACAACAGCGTCGCCAACAGCGCCGGCGGATCGCCGGAATCATAGACGCGCCCGCCCGGCGCCGGATAAGGAAAGTCACTGCGTGCAATCAGATTGCGCCGGCGAAATTCGGCGACATCGATGCCGAGTTCGCGCGCGCCACGTTCGGCGAGCCGCTCGTTGATCCAGGTCGCCTCCGGCCGGCCCGATCCGCGATACGCGTCGACCGGCACAGTGTTGGTGTAGACGCCGCGGACGCGCAGATGCAGGTTCGGCGTGCGATAGAGCCCGGTGATCGTCTGCGGATAGGAATTGCCGGGGATGCTGGGCGCGAAATTGCTCAGATAGCCGCCGAGCGCCGCAAGCGTATCGACCTGCATGGCGACGATGCGGCCTTCGCGGTCGAAGCCCATGCGCGCGTGGCTGTCGTGATTGCGCGCCTGTGCATCGGACAAGAGCGTCTCGCTGCGCGTCGCCGTCCATTTGACCGGCCGGCGCAAGCGTTGCGCCGCCCACACAACGGTCGACACCTCGACGGCGAAATTGCCTTTGACGCCGAAGCCACCGCCGACATCGGGCGAGATAACGCGAAGCTTGTGCTCTGGGATATGCAGCGTGTAGCGCGACAGCCAGCGGCGCAGATAATGCGGCTGCTGCGACGTGGCATAGAGCGTGTAGCGGTCGGCGGCCGCGTCGTAGTCGCACAGATATGCGCGCGGTTCGAGCGGATTGGCCGCGAGCCGCGAATTGCGCAATTCAAGCTCGACGATCTTGGCGGCAGAGGCCATCGCGGCTTCGGTCTTTTGCCGGTCGCCACGCTCGATTTCGAACACCACATTGGTGCCGAACCGTTCGTGCACGAGCGGCGCGCCGGCTTCGACGGCTTGGCGCAAGTCGCAGATCGCCGGCAGAATTTCGTAATCGACCACGACGGACTCGGCGGCCAGTTCGGCGGCGAACCGGTTCTCGGCCACCACCGCCGCGACGATGTCGCCGACGTGGCGCACCTTGTCGGTGGCAAATGCCGGACGCGGCGCACCGTTCATCGGCCGGCCGTCACCGAACGGCATCGGATGCACGATGGTGAGTTCGCCGTGACCTGCGCGCTGCCAATCCGCGGCGGTCAGCACCAGCAGCACGCCGGGAAGATTCTTGGCCGCATCAACGGCGATACCACATATCCGCGCGTGCGCATGTGGGCTGCGCACGAATGCGCACCACGCCGTGCCGGGCAGCGCCACGTCGTCGACATAGCAGCCCTCGCCGCGCACGAAGCGCAAATCCTCGCGACGGCGCAACGGCTGGCCGACAAAAGCTTTCCGTGTGATCGCGCCTGCGTTCATCAGCCGAAGATGGCTGCGCGCCCGCGCGCTTCAAGCTTGCGGCAGAAATAATGCCAGCAATGCTCCCAATGGACCGGCGTCATGATCTGCCGATGCCGCTTGGCTCGCACCGCCTTCTTCGGCATCGATCGTCGCATGTTGGCGGCGCGCGCGATGAGTTGCGCCTTGCAGGCTTTCTCGAGAAACACCCCGACGCAGACGGCGTGTTCGATGCTCGTGCCGCAGAACGTCACGCCGTGATTGGCGATAAAAATCGCCCAGTTCTTGCCGAGCGATCGCGCCAGCGCCTGCCCTTCGCTCTTTTGAACGAGCAGCGCTACATCGGCCTCGTGGCGCGGCAGCTCGACAAAGTAATCGGCATCGAGCGTAAACGGCTGCAGCGGCTCGGTGATGGCGGAACAAATACTGGCGTGGAGCGGGTGCGAGTGCACCACGACGTTGACATCGGAGCGCTTTCTGAAAATCTCCGAATGGATCGGCCACTCGGAATGACGTCCGCCGCTGCCCGCGATCTGCTTGCCGTCCCAATCGACCAGCACGAAATCGTCAGGCCCCAATACTTCGCCAAGCCCGATGCGGTTGCGCTTCATCCAGAAACCTGAGCCGGCGTCGTCGCGCAGCGACAGATGCCCGAGCGTCATGTCGCCGTGCCCCTCCATTTCGAGGATGCGGCAGGCGCGCGCGGCTTCGGTGAGGCGT
>DASZWK010000037.1:0-9751 GCA_035546235.1 Xanthobacteraceae bacterium
ATTGCGCGTCTGAAAGAAGCCGGCGTCACGGACGTTCCGGTCGTCGTCGGCGGCATCATCCCGCCGCAGGATGCCGTCGCGCTCAAAGAAGCCGGAGTCGCCGGTGTCTATACGCCGAAGGATTTTGAGTTGAACCGCATCATGAGCGATCTTTGCCGCATCGCCGAAAGTTGCAAGGCGGCAGCAAAGGCGGATGCGGCGGAATGATACTGCATCGAAACGTGGAGTGATCCGTTCGCAATACGTCGCCAACCAAGCCGTTAAGCCAAGCCTCATCCTCTTTTTTTTTCGCCGGCGTGCACGGCCTCATAGGCCGCCTGCTCTGTATACGCGTCGGCGAGTTCGCGCTGCGGCGCACTCAGCCAATATTCCGGCGAGTTACGGTCCGCGAGGTGGATGCCGAACGCTAGCCGTGTTGCGACACGTGGACGGTGATTGCCGCCAGCGCCTCGCTCAGCGCGCTCGGGCTGATCGGTTTGCGGAAATAAGAGTTCATCCCCGCCGCGCGCGCGGCCGCCTCATCGTCTGAGTCGCTGCGGCCGGATATGCCGATGATCGGCGTTGTACCTGCGGCACCGGACAGCGCCCGAATGCGCCGCGCGGCATCAAAGCCGCCGATGCCGGGCAGCGTCACGTCCATCAGCACGACGTCGTAGCTGCGCGACAGTGCCGCGAGCGCCTCCTCACCGGAGCCGACGAAATCGGCGCGGTGCCCAAGCTCGGCCAGGATGGTGTTGAGGATGACACGGCCATAAGGATTATCTTCGACGCACAGAACCGAAAGCCGGCGCGCAGACGAAGCAACAATCTGCTTTGCTCGCGCCGCGCCGGGGACCTCGGCCGCCGCGCGCGGCAGCACCGCCGTAAAGGAGAAAGTCGACCCGCGACCTGGCGTGCTCGTGACCGTAAGGTCGCCGCCCATCAGCTTCGCCAGCCGCTTGACCACAGCGAGCCCGAGCCCGGCACCGCCATAGCGGCGTGCAATATCGGCGCTCGCCTGCGCGTGGGGTCGGAACAGCCGCTTGATTTCGGCGCTCGTCAGTCCAATGCCGCTGTCGCTGACTTGCAGAGTGAGTTTGACTCTCCCGGCTTTCGCCGGCGCCCCGCGCACGGCGAGTCGCACATCGCCTTGCGCAGTGAATTTCACCGCATTGTCGAGCAGATTTTCCAGTGCCGCGCGCAGCCGCACCGGGTCGCCGACCAACACATCCGGCAGATCGTCGGCGACCGTCACCTCGGCGCGTAGACCCTTGGTCTGCGCCCGCGCGTCAAGCGATGTTGCGAGAGCCTCAACCAGCCGGCGCGGACGAAAAGCCTCCTGCTGCAGGATCAGCGCGCCCGTATGAACCTTGGCGGCATCGACCATCAGCGCGGTGAGCGCCGACAAGTGTTCGGCGCCGATCTTGATTGCAACCGCCCAGTCGCGCTCGCGCTCGCCGATGCTCGAGCTTGCGAGCAATTCGCCGAGCGCCAGCAGCCCCGTAAGCGACGTGCGGATGTCGTGCGCGAACGCCGCGAGCGCCAGATTGTTGGTCTTCCCGGTCTTCCCGGTCTTCCCGGCCTTCCCGGCCTTCCCGGCCTTCCCGGTCTTCCTGGCCTTGGCCGACGGCGTGCGCCGACGCATTGGCCGGCGCGCGGGCCGTGTCTCGAACCTTTTGCCCGCGGTCTTCCCGGCTCTGCTTTTTTGTTTTGATACGGTCCGCGCCACAGCGGCCCCCAGTCAAAAATACGGCGCCCAAGCGCCAGCCGCATGGCCCACAATGACACGTTAGGCCTCGGGAATAAAATAACACCGCGCGAAGCCGGTCATGCGCCATTCTCGCTTTATTGTCCGAGTCCCACCATCCGCCTGATATCCGCCGCGCTCGTGCTTTCGGCGCGCAACTGCCGCAGACTGGTCGCTTGCGTGGCTTTGGACAGCTTGCGGCCTTCGTCATCGAGGATCAGCCGATGATGGTGATAGGCTGGCTCCGGCAGCCCGAGCAGCGCCTGCAGCAATCGATGAATGCCGGTCGCCCAAAACAGGTCCTGCCCGCGCACCACGTCGGTGACGCCCTGCAAGGCATCGTCCACGACCACGGCAAGATGATAACTCGTCGGCAACTCCTTGCGTGCCAATACAACGTCGCCCCAACGCTGCGCCTCAGCCGGCACGCGGCCGCACTGGTGCTGCGGGCCGTTGCCGCTCTCCGACCAGGTCAGTGGGCCGGCGCGCGCCGCAGCCGCCGCTGTGTCAAGCCGCAGCGCGAACGGTCGTCCAGCACGGCGGAGGCGCGCCCGTTCCTTCGGCATCATTGTCCGTGCCACTCCCGGATAGAGCGGCACGCCGTCAGGATCGCGCGGCCAGGGTCCAGCGCGTTCGCGCTCGGCCACCATGGCGGCGATCTCGCTCCGGCTCTCGAAGCTCGGATACAGCAGGCCGGCTGATTCAAGCTTGGCGACGGCGGCGCGGTAATCGGCGAAATGTTCGCTCTGCCGCCGCACCGGTTCGGTCCAGGAGATGCCGAGCCAGCGCAAGTCCTCGTAGATTGCGGTCTCATATTCCGGGCGGCAGCGCGTCGCATCGATATTTTCGATGCGAAGCAGAAGCTGTCCGCCGCACGCACGCGCCATGTCGTAATTGAGCAATGCCGAATAGGCATGACCCAGGTGCAGATAGCCGTTCGGGCTCGGTGCAAAGCGAAAGATGCGGGTATACATCGGCGCGGCAGGGTCCCCGGGATTGACCGGCGTGAATGTGATCAATCACATAGTCTCGATGGCCAAAAGTCGAACAACCGATCTGGCAGTCCCTCCGTCACGTCATCTGCCTCACATTCACACCGAGGCTGATCTCGATGCCGGCCTCGCCGCGCTCGGCGCCATCGATCCGCGCTTCGTCGCCATCATCGCCCATACCGGCCGCCCGCCGTTGCGGCGGCGAGCCCATGGTTACGCAGGACTTGCCGCCATTATAGTGTCACAGCAGCTCTCGACAGCGAGTGCCGGTGCGATTTGGGGACGGCTGATCGCGGCGATCGATCCGTTTGAGCCGGCGGCGATCTTGCGGGCACGGCCGGCGCGGCTCGCGCGGCTCGGCCTGTCGGGCGCGAAGATCCGCGCGCTGAAAGCGATCGCCCGTGCGATCGCCAAGGGCGAGATCGATCTGGCAAAACTTGTGGACGTACCGGCGGACACGGCGCACGCCGCTCTCACCGTGTTGCATGGCGTCGGACCCTGGACCGCTGACATCTATCTCCTCGCCTGCCTCGGGCATGCCGACGCCTGGCCGGCCGGCGACCTTGCGCTTCAAGAGGCGGCGCGGCTTGCCTTCGACCTCCCCGCACGGCCGACAACCAAGGAGATGGCGCCGCTCGGCGATCAATGGCGACCGTGGCGATCCATAGCGGCGCGCGTGCTGTGGTCATATTATCGGCTCAGAAAAGGCCGCGAAGGCGCTCCCGTCCAACCCGCAAAGACACCCGTCAAACGAGGAAAAAATGGCCGCTGAACTTGATGGTCCGCGGCTCGATCCGCGCTCCGGCGCGGCGCGGCAGCTTGTCGTGTTTCTGCACGGCTACGGCGCCGATGGTAACGACCTTATCGACATCGGGCGCGCCTGGCAGCAGCTCCTGCCGCAGGCGGCGTTCGCTTCGCCGCACGCGCCGGAGCCGTGCGCGCAAGCGCCGGTTGGCCGGCAATGGTTTCCCCTGACCATGCGCGATCCGAGCGAGCGCTGGATCGGCGTCAAAAAAGCCGCGCCGGTACTCGAGCGGTTTCTCGATGCCGAGCTTGGCCGCCACAACCTGCCGCCGTCGGCACTGGCGCTGGTCGGCTTCAGCCAAGGCACGATGATGGCGCTGCATGTCGGTCTGCGACGAACCACGGCGCCAGCGGCGATCGTCGGTTATTCAGGACTGCTGGTCACGCCGCCGGAGGGCGAGCTCGAAGCCTTCGCGGCCGAGATCAAATCGCGGCCGCCGGTGCTGCTCGTGCATGGCGATCGCGACGAGCTGATACCGCCGCAGGCGCTGTTTCAGGCGACCCAAGGCCTTTCCGCGCTCGAACTGTCGGTCGAGTGGCACATCTCGCCCGGCATCGGCCATGGGATCGACGCCGAAGGCCTGCGTCATGGCGGGGAGTTTCTGGCCCGCAGATTCGCCGCCTCCCGTTAACCGCAAAGCTGGCCGAAGGGTAACCTTTCCCTAGCAAATCCGCCGTAGAAGCCGGGTATTGGAGCCTACGCGCCATGCTCGCGGCTTTGAGACGAAAACTGGCTGCAGCCACAATCGGGCTCCGGTCCTCCAAACATTTCGCGTTCTGCCGAAAGGGCGCCACCGCGGTCGAATTCGCGCTGGTGGCCGCGCCGTTTCTGGCCCTGCTCGTCGCCATGTTCGAGACGGCGCTGGTGTTCTTTGCCGGGCGCGTGCTCGACGAGGTCACCGAAGAAGCGAGCCGCTACATTCTGACCGGACAGGCCCAGAAGTCGAACATGACGCAGAGCCAGTTCCTCACTTACGTCTGCACCGGCTCCAACACCGCGACCCTCGTCAGCGCGCTGTTCAACTGCAACAACCTGATGGTCAACGTCCAGAATTACACCAATTTCGCCTCGGCCAGTACCTCAAGCCCGACCCTGAGCTTCAACGCCAACGGCACGGTCAGCAATACGTGGAATTATTCGCCGGGCGCGCAGGGCAGCATCGTGGTTGTCCAGGTCATGTATCAGTGGCCGATCGTCCTCGGCCCGCTCGGCTTCAATCTGTCAAATCTCGCCAACGGCAACCGGCTCCTGGTCTCGACCGCGGTCTTCAAGAACGAGCCCTACCAATGAGACAGGACGCGCCCACCTCAAGCCCTTTCGGCACCCTGAAACGATTTGGGCGCTCGCGCGACGGCGTGTCCGCCATCGAGTTCGCCCTCATCCTGCCGTTCATGCTCACCCTTTATTTGGGCGGGGCCGAACTCGGCGACGGTTTCGCGATGCAATTCAAGGCCACCCTCGCCGCCCGCACCGTGGCCGACCTCACCTCACAATGCGGCAACAACACCCTGGATGGGCAATATTGCGCCACCGCCAACGGTCTGGCGATCGACACCGCCTCCATGAATCAAATTCTTGGGGCGGCCGCGACTGTCATGACGCCCTATTCGACCAACAACATGGTCATCACCGTGTCCGAACTGAAATTCACTGTCGGAAATGGCACGGCCACGGTGGTCTGGAGTGCTTCGAACAGCGGCAGCGGGCGTGCGCAAAATTCCACGTTTGCCCTGCCGACGGCCTTCCAATCGCTGCCGTCCGGCACTTACTACGTGATTCTAGGCGAAGTGACCTACCCCTATACGCCGTCAATGGGTTACGTGCTTACCGGCACAATCAACATCTACCAGGATGCGATCTTCTTTCCGCGCAATTCGGATGCGCCGGGTTGCGTGCAATACAATAACCTGTGTTCGTAAATTCGCACTTCCGACGCGCGTTCGCTGCGACGCCGCACCTGAAATGTTCGGCCTACTGCGACAGGTGCGCGCTGGCGATCGATTTCTGAAACAGCGCCACCATCGCCGCGGCAATATCGTCATCCGTCGTCACCTGGAAAAACAGTCCCGGCGACGCGCAGCTCTGCATGTTCGGGCCGATCTGGCTTTGGAACGGTGAGATCCAGCTGTTGTACCAGGCATTCGTCGGCAGCGGCAGGTACTCGGTGTACAGCACGGCGATGCGGATGCCGCGGTTCTTGACGGTCGTGCACATCGCCGTGTTGAACGGCTGCTGACAACGACTGCCATCGAGCGTCTGCGAGCACGAACTTGAATTGATTTCGTCGTCCACGCCGTCGGTCACCAGGAACAACACTTCCTGCGGCGTACTGCCCGACGTGCCGGTCCCCGGTGTAGGCATGATATTGTTGATGGCTTTCATGGCGGTCTCGAAGTCGGTGTCCGCGTCGTTATTGTTGGTGCCGCATATCAGGTAATTGTTCGAACAGACTTTCAGAACATCGATGCCCGCGGCCGCGGTTTGCGCGGAAGACAGGTCCGACGAAGGCGCACAGCTTGGCGCGTAAATCACCTGAATCGAGGTGCTGCTGCATTGGCTGGTGGTGGTGCCCTGCACGTTGAAAGTGAAGATCGCCATTTCGTAACAACCCGGGCCGGTAGGGCAGCTCGCGTTGTTGGTCGTCATCGTCTGCGTGGCGGTGTTCATCAGCGACGAGGTCGCGGTTGCCATATTCTGGACGCGCGTCACGACGCCGAGATTTTTTGCCAGCGTGTAATTGTCCTCGCCGCCGGGATTGCCCGCGACGTCGCCCGATGTCGGATTGGTCTCGTGGCAAGCCAGCGCGCAGCCGCCCTGCGCCGACGTATTGGCCACCATCGTATTGATGCCGGCGGTCGTCGCGGCGATGTCCATCGACGGTGAGTTGTCGAGCAGCAGATAAAAGTTGATGTTGGGCGCGGTGGTTGCGGTCGCGGTTGACGAGCCAGTAATCGTCCAGGTCGTTTCCGAAGCGTGGGTCAGGAGCGCAAGCACATTGGGAAACGAGTTTACCGACGACGCCGAATAGGTGACCGTGACGGTTCGGGTCGTGACGTTATCCACGCAGCCGCTGATGCTTGGGGTTGGGACGCTGCTCAAACCGGTTCCCAACAAAGAGGCCTGGCCCATGAAGATGCTCTGCGCGGTGGTCTGCACCTGCGAACAGGTCTTGGTCATCGCTGTCGGCGTGACCATGGACAAGGCGGCGGAATCGGCCGCGGCATTGAGTCGGATGCGCTTTTGCGCGGCGGCGGAAAAGTCGAGGCTGAGCCCAGTCAGAAAAACGATCGGGATGAGTGACAATGCAAAAATAATGGCAGTACTACCGCCGCGGTCACGACGGAAACGACGCATGAACTCGCCAAGCATAGCCCTACCCTGATCGAACGATTTTTGCCCTTTGCCGCGTCCAGCGATAAGCGATGGCCATTGATTTTCCGTTGTATTGATTGAGTACCTGCAAGGGTGCGCATCATTAACGCCGCGTTGCAGGGGTAGGTGGACAGCGTCAAAAATCCTGCTGCCGGCGGACGTTAGGCCGCCGCGCCAAACTAGGTTTGCTGTTTGATGCCGGAACCGCTCAACTTTTATCGACCGCGGTGCGCGGCGGACCCATCAGCGCCGGCTGGAACAGCGCCGCTGCCACAAGCGTGCAGGCAAGCGACAGCGCCAGCAGCTTGCCCATGCTTGAAATTCCGGGATGCGCCGAAAACCAGAGGCTGCCAAAGGCAGTGGCGGTCATCAACGCGCTGAAGAACACTGCGCGGGTCAAACTAGACTGCAGGAAATTATATTCGCCGCGGCGCCACGCCATGACGTAATAGATCTTGAAGGCGACGCCGACGCCGAGCAGGGCCGGCAGCGCGATGATATTGGCGTAGTTGAGGGCGAAGCCGGTCAACGCGCAGATCTCCAGGGTCGCGGCAGCCGCCACTATGAGCGGAATCAGTGTCATCAGCACGTCGCCGATGCGCCGCAGCACAAGCCACAGCAGGATCGCAATCGAAACAATCGCCAGCACTCCGGCCTTGATGAAGGCTGAGGTGACGGTGCGGCCCCATTCGTAAACCTGGATCGCCTGGCCGGTGGCGTTTGGCTCGGCCGACAGCACAGCGCTGGCGAAGCGTTGGGCGGCCGCATTGTCGCTGACGCCGCCCTTCGGGAGAATCTCGGTGCGAACGAGACCGTTCGGCGCCGTCCATTGGCGGACGAGGTCGGCCGGCAGAGTGGCTCGGGTCACCGTCTGCGGATGCAGCGACGTCGCGATCGCCTGAAAATCGATTTCAAGCGGCGCGATAAACGCGGCCTCTGCTCGTTGCCGCGCTTGCGCATTGCTGCCGGCAAGGGCTGCGATATCCGTCGCAAGCCGTCGCGCCGCCTCAGCGCCCGGTCCAGCGCCTTCGTCGGCGGTGTCCTGCAACGCCTTCACGGTCTCCTTCAGCGCCGCCACGTCCTCGGCATCCGACGGTCTCGCCTCGGGCTTCGACTGCAATGCCGGATCGAGCGCCGAGGCGGCCTGAGCGATGGTCGCAATTTTCTTGGGTTGATCGGCGGGAATGAAACTGTCGAGCGAGCGCGTCGCCGCGACCTCGGGTAGCGCCGAAAGCTTCTTGCCGACACCTGCGGCATCGGCCGGCGATGTCAGCACATCGGCGCTGTTGAACGCGCCCTGCTGGCTGCCGCTCAACTGCTGCAGCGTGGCGACCGCCTCGTCGTTCGGGATTTGCAGGCTGTTCGGATCGAAGTTGAATTTGAGCAGATACAGCGAAGGCAACGCCGCGACCGCGACGATCGACGTCGCCAAGACGATCGCAAAGCGGTGCCGCTGCATGAAGCGGTCGACACCGGCCATCACCCCATAACCGAGCGGCTGCGTCTCGGCGGGCGGCTTGAATAGAGTGAGCAGCGCCGGCAACAGCGTCATAGCGGCGACGTAGGCCACCACCATACCGACACCGGCGATCAAGCCCAGTTCCGCCACGCCGCTGTAGCTGGTCGGCACAAAGGAGAGAAAGCCGGCTGCCGCCGCCAGCGCTGCGAGCGTCAACGGCGGTCCGACGTAACGCGCCCCATCCACCAATGCGGACTTGAGTTCATCTTGTTGGTGCCGCTGCATGCGATAGCGCACGCTGAATTGGATGGCGAAGTCGGCGCCGAGGCCGACGAACAGCATGGCGAACGCGACCGAAATGGGGTTGAACGCACCGACCAGCAACAGGCCGAGCCCGGCAGTGGCCACCAGGCCGACGAAGATCGTCACCACGACCGCGAGCACGATCCGGGGCGAACGCAGCGCCAGCCACAGCACGATCAGCACGATCGCCGCAGTAATGAGGCTGTTCAGCCAAAGGCCCTGCTGGAGCGTTGCAAGCTGTGCATCGGCGAGCGGGATTGTTCCGGTCAAGCGGACCGACGCCTGATAGTGCCCGTTCAGATCGGCATCTCCGGCCGCCTTGCGCACCGCGTCGGCAGCGGCGTGTCCTGGTTCGAGCGCATGATAATCCAGCACCGGTGCGATATTGATGAGATGTCGCAAATCTTCCGGCTTTACCGGCCTGCCGTTGACCAGCGCCTGCCAGGAAAACGACGCTGGTTTTCCGGCGAGCACGTTGTCGAGCGTGTCGGCGGCGGCATTGAGCGTCGGCGCCATGGCGTTCAAACTGAGCTGGCCTGCCGCGACGCTGCGTAGACTCATCGACAATGCGCGGGCGAGGCCGCGCAAAGATGGGTCCGACGCGAGCGTCCGGATCATCGGTTGGGCCTGAACGAGCCGACGCATCCGATCCGCGAGCTGAGTTTGCGGCAGATAGAGCAGACCGTTGCGGGCGAAGAATGCACCGCCTTGCACGTCGGTTACGGAATGAAAATGCGTTGCTTGGGGTGTCAACTGTTTGACGAGCGAAGCGGCAGCCGCGTCGGTGAACTCGGGCGTCGGCGCGCTGATGACGGCGAGAATTGACGACATTTGGTCGGGGAACGCCGCCTGGTACGCGAGTTGGCGCTTGCGCCACGGAAGATCGGGCGATAGCAGCGTAGTGACGTTCGTGTTGATGGCGAAGTGGCGCACCACATAGACCGCCGATCCTGCCAAGATCAGCACGCTCACGAACACGACCAACCACGCACGGCGGGTGCAAAAATCGACGATCGCGGCGAAATTCAAATATGTGGGCTTTGCGCGAGAATTCACATCGGACATAAGTTTGCAAATATGCCTGTGACAGGCGC
>DASZWK010000038.1:0-1553 GCA_035546235.1 Xanthobacteraceae bacterium
ATCTGCGGGCGCGGAATGACCTTCATCTGGCCGTACCAGCGATCCATTGTGTCGACGAACTCGAGCAGCGCGTTGATCCGCGCGAGAGCCACTGGATTGATTTTGCTGTCGCCCTCGGCTTCTGCGCGGCAGATGCGCAGCGCCGCGATAGCCGGATCGATCTCACGCTCTTTGCGGCCGGCGGCGATCCGCGCGAAGATTTCCCAAGGATCGGCTTCGGCTTCGAAATGCTCGCGCCGGTCGCCCCTGATCGGCACCCGCCGGATCAGATTCCAGGCCTGCAATTCCTTGATCGAATTGGAGACGTTGGAACGCGCCAGCCCAAGGCGCTCGGCGATATCCTCGGCAGTGAGCGGACGCTCCGACACGTAGAGCAGCGCATGGATCTGGGCGACCGAGCGATTGACGCCCCATTTGCCGCCCATGTCGCCCCATTGCAGGACAAAATGCTCGATCGCAGGGGCCAAATCCCGGGGGCGCAATGCATCATCGATTTTCGTAATTTCTGTCATGACAGAAATATCGGAAAAGACTGATGCCTTGTCAAGTGGGTCTGAAGGCAGGCAGACGGGCGACGATCAGGGTTATGGCAAGCGGCATCGCCAACCCAGCCCGCCCGTCCGGGCCGCGAGTCAGCACGAGGAATGCGCCGTTCTGAACTCAGCTTCCGCAGGCCCCTCAACCGCGCTAAGTTCCGCCGCAGCCGACGGGGGAGACCGCTCGCGCATATTCTCGAAGGCATTCCAAGGAGCAGACATGAAACTCGCGTTTTTTGACAACTATAAGCTCGGCGTCGTGGTCGGCGACAAAATCGTCGACGTGTCGGGCCTCACCAAAGGCATCAAGGCGCTCGGCCCCCAGGACGTGATCCGCGGCGTGATCGAGAAATGGAGCACCTATAAGGGCAAGTTCGCCGCCGCCGCCAAGAAGGGCAAAGGCAGCAAACCGCTGTCGAAAGTGAAGCTGCGCCCGCCGCTGCCGCGGCCGGAAAACATCATCTGCATGGCGGTCAATTACATGGAGAACGGCACCCTGCCGGCACCGGCCCCGATCAACGCCTTCATGAAATCGCCGAGCGCGGTCATCGGCGATGGCGACACGATGGTACTGCCCGACATGGCGGCATCGATCTTCGAGGGCGAGGCGGAAATCGCCGTCGTGATCGGCAAGAAGGCCTCGCACGTCCAGGCCAAGGACGCGATGAAATACGTGTTCGGCTACACCAATTTCATCGACGGCTCGGCGCGCGGCGTGGTGCCGCCCACCAATGTGTTCTACCAGATGAAATCGCGCGACACCTTCGCACCGATCGGGCCCTACATCGTCACCAAGGACGAGATCAAGGATCCGCATAAGCTGCAGATCACGCTGACCAACAACGGCACCGCCTATCAGGACTTCAACACCGACGACATGGCGCACAAGATTCCGCGCTGCATCGAGTGGGTCACTTCGATCCACACGCTGCTGCCCGGCGACATCCTGGCGACCGGCACTAATCACCGCGGTCTCAATCCGTTCATGGACGGCGACAAGATCGAGCTGACGGTCGA
>DASZWK010000039.1:0-7053 GCA_035546235.1 Xanthobacteraceae bacterium
CGTCGCCGACGTGCAGATGAATCCGCCGCGCCTCGACATCGACCTCGATCTCGTCACCGGTCTGCACGAAAGCGAGCGGGCCACCGACGAAACTTTCGGGCGCCACGTGCAGGATGCAGGCGCCGTAGCTGGTGCCGCTCATGCGCGCGTCCGAAATCCGCAGCATGTCTTTGACGCCGGCCTTCAGAAGCTTTTTCGGAATCGGTAACTGCCCCCATTCCGGCATGCCGGGCCCGCCCTTCGGGCCGCCGTTCTTGAGCACCAACACATGGTCGGGCGTGACCTCGAGATCGTCACGGTCGACTTCGCGCGCCATGTGGTCGTAGTTCTCGAAGGCGATCGCCTTGCCGCGATGGCGCAGCAGGCGCTGCTCGGCCGCCGCCGGCTTCATCACGCAACCGCGCGGCGCGAGATTGCCGGTGAGCACCGCGGTCGCGCCTTCGGGATAGAGCGGCTGCGACAGCGGGTGGATCACATCGGGCAGATGCACGCCGGCGCCGGAGATATTATCGCCGACGCTGCGGCCGTTGACCGTGAGGCAGGACAGTTCAAGCAGGTCCTTCATCTGCGCCATGAGAGCGCGCAGGCCGCCCGCGTAGAAGAAATCCTCCATCAGGTATTTGCCCGACGGCGTGATGTTGGCAATCACCGGCACCTGCCGCGAAATCTCGTCGAAGCGCGCCATGTCGAGCGCAATGCCGGCGCGGCGCGCGAGCGCGATGACGTGAATGATGGCATTGGTCGAGCCGCCGAGCGCCATGTGCACGCGAATGGCATTGTCGAACGCCGCCGGTGTGAGAATCTTCTCCGGCGTCAAATCTTCCCACACCATCTCGACGGCGCGGCGACCGGCGGCGGCGCACATGCGCGGATGATTGGCGTCGGGCGCCGGAATCGACGACGCGCCGGGCAGCGCCATGCCGAGCGCCTCGGTGATCGCCATCATGGTGGCAGCCGTGCCCATCACCATGCAGGTGCCGAACGACCGCGAGATGCCGCCCTCGATCTCGTTCCACTCCTCGTCGCCGATGCGGCCGGCGCGTTTCTCGTCCCAGTATTTCCAGGCATCGGAGCCGGAACCGAGCGTATGGCCGCGCCAGTTGCCGCGCAGCATCGGCCCTGCTGGCACATAGATCGCCGGAATACCCATCGAGATCGCGCCCATGATCAGCCCGGGCGTGGTCGTGTCGCAGCCGCCCATCAGCACCGCGCCTTCGATCGGATGGCTGCGCAAAAGCTCCTCGCATTCCATGGCGAGGAAGTTGCGGTACAGCATGGTCGACGGCTTGACGAACGGTTCGGCGAGCGACATCGCCGGCAGCTCGATCGGAAAGCCGCCGGCCTGATAGACGCCGCGCTTCACGTCCTCCGCCCGCGCGCGCAAGTGGCCGTGGCAGGCGTTGATGTCGCTCCAGGTGTTGATGATGCCGATGACCGGCTTGCCGACCCAATCGTCACGGTCGTAGCCGAACTGGCGCAGCCGCGAGCGGTGGCCGAACGAGCGCAAGTCGTTCTTGCCGAGCCAGCGATAGCTGCGCAGCTCTTCGGGCGATTTTTTCCTCGATTGCGTCGTCACGTCCCTACTCCGCGGTAGCACCGGTGGCTTTGACCACCTTGGTCCATTTGTTGGTCTCGTCGACGACGATCTTGCCGAAATCCTCCGGCGTGCCCGCAATGTTAGTGCCGCCGAGTTCGGCAAGCCGCGCCTGCAGCGCCGGATCGGCGAGCGCCTGGTTGATGGTGCGGTTGAGCTTGTCGATGATCGGACGCGGCGTTCCCTTCGGCACCGCCATGCCGAAGAAGGCGCTCGCCTCATAGCCCGGCACGGTATCGGCCACGGTCGGCACGTTGGGCAACGCCGCGGCGCGCGTCGCCGTCGTCACCGCGAGCGCGCGCAGCCGGCCCGCCTGGATGTGCGCAATCGACGACGGCAGATTGTCGAACATCACCTGCACGTGGCCCGCCAGCATGTCGGTCAGCGCCGGCGCCGCGCCGCGATACGGCACATGCACCAGATTGACGCCGGTCATCATCATGAACAATGCGCCCGACAGATGTACCGAGGTGCCGACGCCGGACGACGCCATGTTGATCTTGCCTGGATTGGACTTGGCGTAGGCGATGAACTCGGCAACCGTTTTCGCCGGTACGGCCGGATTGACTTCCATCACGTTCGGCACGCGGATGAAGCCCGCGACCGGAGCCATGTCGCGAATGAAATCGAACGACAGATTTTTGTAAAGTGACGCATTGATGGTGTTGGCGGGATTGACCAAAAATACGGTGTAGCCGTCCGGCGGCGCATGGGCGGCAATCTCGGTCGCAAGGTTGTTGCCGGCGCCGGGCTTGTTCTCGATGATGAATTGCTGGCCGAGTTTTTGCGCCAGATACTGCCCGATCAGCCGGGCGCAGATATCGGTCGACCCGCCGGGCGGATAGCCGACCAGCCAGCGTACGGCATGGTTCGGATAATCGTCGGCCGCACGCGCCGCTCCCGAGCCGGCAATGAGGGCACAAATCAAGGCGACGGCCAGCCGTCGCCGCATTCCACGTGGCATTTCTTTCTCCCTGCACGCTGCAAGCATGGCCGCTCGGTGCGTCCAGGCAAACTACGCGGCACCGGCAATGCCGCACAAGAGCACGCGGAGCCCTTCAGCCCTCTCGAGGAGTGCCTTGCCGGAAGCGGCCCCGCTCGATAGTTTCACGCTCCCCGCCACACAAGGATATTGTCATGATCGACTTTTATGCGTTGACCAGCCCGAACGTGCAGAAAATCTACATTATGCTGGAAGAGACGAAGCTGCCCTACAAGGAGCATTTCGTCGACGTGTGGAAGGGCGACCAGTACGATCCTGCCTTCGTCAAGATCAATCCGAATTCAAAAATTCCGGCGATCATCGACCACGATGGCCCCGGCGGCAAGCCGATCACGGTTTTCGAATCCGGCGCGATTTTGATGTACCTCGCCGAGAAGACCGGCCAGTTCATGCCGAAGGACCCGGCGAAGAAATACGATGTGCTGCAATGGCTGTTCTTCCAGACATCCGGCGTCGGCCCGATGTTCGGCCAGTTCACCCATTTCAAGATGTTCGCGCCGAAGGACAAGGATCACTCCTACTCGGCGACACGCTATCAGACCGAAGTGAAACGGCTCTACGAGGTGCTGGAGAAGCAGCTGGCCAAAACCCCCTATATCGCCGGCAGCGAATACTCGATCGCCGACATCGCCACCTTCCCGTGGACGCGCAATCACGACACCCAGGGCGTGAAGTGGGAGGACAATCCCAATCTGGCGCGCTGGTTCAAGGCGATCGACGAACGCCCCGCGGTGAAAGCTGCGCTCGCCAAGGTTGGCGCCATCAAATCGAACCGCGACACCGCGAACGACGACCAGAAGGATCGGTTCTTCAACCGCGGCCGCTACGCGAGAGCCTAATCGTCGCGTTTCCCGGGCGCAGCGCATCGCGAAGCGCTGTTGGCCCGGGATCAATTCAGACTTCGAGTCTGCAAAGGTCCTGGATCGTCGGCGCACCGTTTCACGCTGCGCCGCGTCCGCGCCGCCCTGTTGAGCCGCGATAATCGGTCGCATCGTCGAAGTGACGTTTTGACAATCTGACTCAGGTCCCTCAACCTTCCCACGGGGAACCCAAGGGGATCGGTCATGAAGAAGCGAGCAAGTCTCGGGCTTGGAATCGGCTTCGTGCTGGCGATGGCCGCGCAGGCATTCGCCGCAGATCAAGTCACGGTCGGAAAGTCCCAAGGTTTTATTTGGGATTTCCTTCCCGCGGACGTTGGCATCGCCTCAGGAATATTCGCAAAATACGGTCTCGACATAAAAATCTCGGCGCTGGGCGGCGACGGCAAGGTGCAGCAGGCAATGGCCGCCGGCAGCATTGATTTCGGCCTCGGCAGCGGACCCGGCATGGCGTTCGCCGCCAAAGGATCGCCGGCGCTGGCGATCGCAGCGATCGAGGGCGCGCCGCGCGATATTTGCGTTATCGTCGGGGCCAATTCGCCGATCAGGACGATTGCCGACCTCAAGGGCAAGATCGTTACCGTGTCGACGCCGGGATCGCTGACCGATTGGCTCGCCAAGCGGCTCTCGATCGCCGAGGGCTGGGGCCAGGACGGCATCCGCCGGCTGCCGCTTGGCGCCGCGCCGGGGCGCATCGCGGCGCTGCGGACGAAGCAGACCGCCGCCGATATCACCGGTCCGGAGGCGGGCTATCTGCTCGAAGAGAAGAATGAGGCGAGAATTCTCGCGCCCATGGACAAATACGCGCCCGACTTCATCACCCACGTCGTGTTCGCGCGCAAAGATCTCATTGCCAAGAATCCCGATCTCGTTCGGCGCTTTCTGAAGGGCTATTTCGCTTCGATCGCCTACATGAAGTCGCACAAGCAAGAGACCGACGCGGTCGCCGTATCGGCGCTCAAGGAGTCGCCGACCTCGGCCAGCAAGACCTACGACTATTTGATATCGGCGCTGAGCAACGATGGGACGTTCGACCCGAAGGCCGTGCGGGTGCTCAAGCAATCGTTCGTCGAAATGAACATTCTCAAAACCGCGCCATCCGACAGCGAGCTTTTCACGACGCAATTTGTTCCGGTAACGCCCTGAGCACAGCCTATTGGGTGTGTTCCAGACCGAACTGCGCGCGGTCGATCTTCGCGCGCGCCGAATCCGACAATAGTTTTTGCCGGAAATTCTCCCACGGCCGGTTGATGTCGAACTCCCACGGTTCGAACAATTCCGGTTCGTCCATCGCCACGATATGGCGATCGATTTGCAGCGCCTGCGCCTGCATGCGGGCATTGATGTCCGTGTAGGCGGCAAAGATTGTGGCCTGCTTGACCGACGACCCGACGACCACGTTGCCGTGCCCGCGCAGCAGCGCCAGCGAGCCGTTGCCGAGCGTCCTCGCCAGCGCCGCGCCGCGGGGCATGTCGGTGATCTGCATGCCGCGTCCATCGCCGCGCACATCGCGAATTTCGAAATTGGGAATTGTCAGCGGCATGAAGCCGGCTTGCACGATGACCGGGCGCAGCGCAACGCCGGTGAGGCTGAACGGAATGACGGCCTGCGAGTGCGAATGCACGACGGCGTTGACGTCCGGCCGCGCCTTGTAGATTTCGCCGTGCAGATAGCGCTCGCCGTTTGTTCGCCGTCCGCGCGGATCGACCGGCTGGCTGGTCTCTACGCTCAGTTCGAGCACGTCGTCGGCCTCAACCAGCGAGGGCGGCATGGCGCGCGGCAGCAGGAAATGCTTGGGGTTGCTTGGCGAGCGGGCGCTGACATGTCCGAAACTGTCAAGAACCGCTTCATTCACCAGAATCTTGTAGGCGAGTACGAGGTCGTCAATTATCTCGACGTCAAGTCCGGTTGCCATTTTGAATCCTGTTTGCCCGCAGCGCACGAGCCATAAATACCCGGATCAAGCCTGAGACGCTACGTCCCCTCGGCAATCACCGGCAGGATCAGGTACGACGCGTGCGCCCCGTCGTGATGGATCGTATCGGTGCCCATCAGGCACGGATGATACGGATGTGAGAACACGCCGTCCGTTGCGGGCGAGTCGCCGTTGGCGAGCTCCAGCCTGATACGGTGACCTTGCTTGAACACATAGGAGATCGGCAGCACCTCGATGTCGAACTCATAGATTTCGCCGGGCGTGAGCGGCTGCGGGTTGGTATGCGTGTAAAACGGCCGCTCCGGCGTCGAGCGCACCGGATCCTTTTCGCGATGCGACGCCTTGAGCCAGCCCTTGGACACCGGCGTGTAGGCCGGCTGATCTCCCCTGCCCCGCGCCGCATGATCCTGCGGATGTTGATCGGTGAGCTTGACGATGAACTGCGTATCGATTGCGGTGGAGGAGGCATAAAGTTTCAGCACGATTGGCCCGGTCACTTCCAGATCGTCCTCGAGCGGCGCGGTCGTGAAGGTCAGCACGCGCCGCACCGGATCGACCCGCCCATCGGGCCCGATCACCGCCACGCCGTTGACCCATTCCCAGTCCGGATAGGTGTAGCTCGTCGTCGGCTCCGCCGCGCCGGGCTTTGCGATAGACAACCCGCCGTCATTGAGCGAGGTGACGCTGCCCGATGGGCCTTTGCGCAGATGATAGACGATGGGCATCGCGCGCTTCGTCGGCCATTCCTCCTCGGCACGCCAAACATTGGCGCCGCGCACGTAGAGCCGCACCGGCTCGGCGTCCATGAAGCCGTTGTTGGCGCCCTTGAGATGCAGATTGTAGAACGGCAGCAGTTCCTTTTCGTGAAACTCGACCTGATCGAACATCCGGTGCGCTTCGAAGGTGTTGCGTGCGCCCGTAACCACGAGCTTCTTTGGCGATTTCACCTCCTCGTAACCGAGGATGTTGCCGCGCAAGTGCAGCCCCATCTTGCCCCAGTGACCGATCGACAGCACCGGACACTTGATCTTGTCGAGCCGCCAGTATGGCGACCGCACACGCCAGAATTCGTCGTCGAGCGGATGATCGATCATTTCGCCGACCAGATCGAATGTCATCGGCGGCCGGCCGTGCCGTCCGGCGAGGCGGTGCTGATTGTCGGCGCGCAGCGTCGTGTACCAGACCGAGCGATACGAGCAGTAGATGCCGCCGTGATAATTCGAGCCGCGATACTGATCGACCAGCCCGTCGTAAGGCACGATGCAGGCGAGGCCCGGCGGGTTGAAGGTCGCCATCAGCCACTGCGCCATCGCGTAATACGACTGGCCGATGCCGCCGACGCGGCCGTTGCACCATGACTGCCGCACGATCCAGGCGATCAGTTCGAGATAGTCCTGCTGCTCGTTCGGACCCATGAACTCGAACTCGCCCTCGGACTGGCCGGCACCGCGCACATCGGCATGCACGTAGGCGTAACCCTGGCCGACATACCACTCGACCGGCCCGGTCTCGCGCCACAGGAACAGCGGATAGGCCGGCACCTCGTCCATCTCGTATTGATAGGGCGAAGCCGCAAACAGCGCCGGGACACGGCCGTCGGCGTCCGGCCGGTAAACGCACAGCGAAATGCGCACCCCGTCGC
>DASZWK010000040.1:0-24978 GCA_035546235.1 Xanthobacteraceae bacterium
GGCACCCAAGAACTCGCCGCCTCGTCAAAGATCGCATCGACGTCGCCGCGAATGAGCGCCTTGAATGTTTCAGTGTGCGGCCACGGTACGCTGCCGCGCTTTTGCACCTCGCCGCCCCAGCTTGCGATGTCTTGGCGGGAAAAGCCCGCCGCCGCCGCAACGTCGTCGAACATGTGGTGCAGACAATGGTCCGGCGTCGCGCGCATCAGAATCCGGAGCTTCGGCTTTCGCGCTGCGATGTTTTCCAAGCGTGTAAGGCCGGTTTCCGGCCGAACGGCAAAAACAAATGCGTCCCAGGATGGAATAACGGCGATCGCCCGCACCGGCATGGGGCGCTTGAAAATGCCTTTGCCCTGTAGCGCGACCGACAGCACAGAGGCGGGGTTGATCATGGCCAGATCGACTTCGCGCGCCGCCACGGCGAATATGCCCTCCGCCGAACTGCTGGCTGACAGCGTCACCGGTTTGCCGCCGCGCGAATGACGCAGCACCACCTTGGGAAGGATGTAATCGGGCACCGCGTCGGCTGCATCGCCGCCCGCAATTTCGGAAGCGATCTCCAGCACCAGACGCGAGCGGGTCACGTTGGGATTCGTGACGGGAACGGTTGGAGTCGTCATCGCGCGCTGCCCCTATGGCCTGATCGGCAGGAACCGCGTGTCGAACAGCGCGCTGTCGGCCGGCTTTTCTTTGAGCGTTCCCATATCGACGAAGGACTGCTTGAGAATGGCGACGGCCTGCGGATCGAAGCGGCCGTCATCGACGAACATGCCGATCTCGGAATCGTAGTCCTTGTGCACGACACTTTCGCTCTGATGCAGCACGCGCTCCGCCAAGGCCGACGTTTCATCACGGTGCGTTTTCATGAAAGCGATCGAGGCAAAGAAACCAGCGAGAAACCGGCGCACTAACCCCGGTTTGTCCGCGACAAGAGACTTTTGCGCGAATACCACGTGGGTAATGAAATGCGGCGCATAGCGGTCCATCGTTGCCAGGATGCGGCCCTGTTGATGCTCTTCCAGGCCGAAGCCCACTTCGGTCGACAGGACAATGGCATCTATGCGTTTCGCGCGGAGCGCGGCCATGCTGGTTTCGGCCGCGCCCAGAGCGACGGTGCGCACGCCGTTTTGGCCCCAACCCTCCTGAATCGCCATCTGCTTCGCCAGCCAGTCGCTGAGCGAGCCGACGGTCGATACGGCGATCAGCTTGCCCTTCAAGTCGGCAACCGTCTTGATTGGGGAGTCGGCAAGCACGATCGCGGCAATATTGCGCGGCGAACCTGCGAAAGCGGCGACGGCGATCGCCGGCGCGCCCTTGGCGGCAAACGCCATCCCCGGGCCGCTACCGAGCCCAAAATCGATACTGCGTGCAGCCAAAGTCTGCTGCACTTTGGCGTCGCCGCCGAGACTGGTGATTTCCACGTCGAGGCCTTGTTTGGCGAACAGCCCCTGCGCAACACCGACATCGACTGGAAGGAAAGTCCAGGCGACGCCCTGCGCCTTGCCGACGCGGATCAACTCATTGGCGCGCGTGGCTCCCGTGCCGGTAAGCGCAAGACTGATAATCGCCGCCAACCGGATAAATCGTATCGTAAAATGCGATGCGTTCATGTTGAATCGATACCCGCAGCAAGCGACGAGGCTGCAGCGGCGCCCCTCGTGGTTTCTGCTGATCATCTTTATACAATCGCGGCGAGATAGCCACGGGCACGCGGCAAGTCGGCTACGCGCCAAACAATTCTTCCACGGCCCGGTAGGCCTGGTCGATCGCCGAATCCGTGTAGGCAGCAGCGCCGGCATCCGAATTGGCAATCGCAATACGGCCGAAGCGCTTGCGGCCGAGTTCGTGCGGCGCCGCGCCTTCCGGCCATTGCGGATCGAACAGCGGGTTATATTCGTAGGCATATCCGTGCGGCCAACGATTGACGGTGATCGCGGTAATGTCCTTGTTTGGATCAAATCCGCCTGGACCCAGGATGCGGCTCAGCTGGTCGCTGATCTTTTGCTCGAACGTCTCGAAGCTCGTGCTCAATATGTCGTAATGTCCGGCCCGGTGCTGATCGCGCTCCGGCAAGCCCGGTTTCGCCGGCGTTCTTGTCATGTGGACCAGCACAGGTTCGTTCGGCAAACGCGGGCTGCGATAACTTCCGATGTCGACAATTTGGTTCAACGCCAAGGACGAAAAATATGAACCCGGCGCATAGACCCGTGCGATGCCAAGAGCCTTGAAGGGCATCCAGTTCTTCAGCGCGACGCTGGCGTAGATCAGAGGGATCTTCACCGCATAGTGAAGCATCTGTTTTTGCGATTGCGGCAATTCCGGGCAGAGATACGGAATGATCATGTTGTAGCAGGCAAGCACGCATGACTTTGCGCGAACCGCATATACCTCGCCGCCTCGAAGATATGCGATCTCAACCCCCGTGGAAGACCCGGGATCGCCAATGTTGCGGGCGCGCACAGCGACGCTGCTAAGACGGATGCGCACCGGCGATTGCGGTTGATCGAGTTGGGAGTAGTCGAGCCGCGCCGTGACCGCGTCTTCCGCGCTGCCCCCGGGCAAACTCGCGGGAACGAGGCGACGCACAAGCAGCCGCGCGATCGAGGCATTGCCGTCGGGAAAGTGAAACTTGTAGGAGCCGCCGTCGGCATAGCCCGCCGCCGTATAGCCCATGTGCGGCGCCGCTCCCGCATCAAGCCCCAATCCTTGAAAGCCCGGGAAATCGAAGGCCCACACATCGAGTGCCGAAACGGCGTCAATGCCGACGCCCCATTCGCCGTGCGTCCGCGCTTGATAAAATGGAATAACGCCGGCATCCGCCTTGACTACATCCAACAAGTAGTCGCGATAGCTCATCCGCGACAACCGGGCCTTCTTTTCCGCGGAAGACAGGCCGGGCAGATAGTCGATTTTTGCTTCCTCAATTCGCGCGATATCGCTTCGCGCTTGCGGCGACAAGGGGGCTTCGGCGAGCAGTTGCGCCCAAGATGTCCCGCGGCTCTGGACAACAAGCTTGTCGATGCCGAAGTTTTCCTTGTCGAAAAAGACGCCGCGCTGCAATCCGAGCTTTTGATAAAAGCCGCGGTCTTCGAATTTCTTGGTCATCGCAACGGGATCGATACCAAGCGTTTTTAGAAGACCATCGGCCACGGCGCCGTAGGGGCGCGGGCTGTCGATCTCGTAAGTACCGCCGTGCATCAGCTCCCGACGATTACCTAATTTGAATTCATTGCGCTTGGCATGACCGCCGAAGTCATCGTGATTGTCGAGGATGAGAATTCGCGCGGTCTTTTGCTTGGCCAGATAGAAATGCGCCGCCGCCAACCCGCTGATGCCGCCGCCAACGATGACTAGATCGTAGACCTCGGCGAGATTATCGACCGGGCGAGCGCGAGACCAAAAATCACCATCGCGCAGCTGGTGGGCGCTCTCGAAACTTCCGATGTGATTGCCGCGCAGTCCGGTCAGCGCCGGCGGATAATATCCCGGCGCATCCTGCGCTGCCGCAGCGGCAAAAGCGCTCGCGGCCAACTCGGGCAGCAGCCCGGCCGCAATCGCGCCGCCGGCCGCGACTGGACAGCCGTTGAGAAAGTCGCGTCGCGTGATGTTACCATCATCGCTTGGCGCGCGGTCTTGCTTTGCGCGATCGGCGCGTTTCATGGATTGGTCGTCCTGCCGCTTTCCAGCTAATGCGAAAAGGGCAACTAACGCAATGCGCCAGCGCCCATGGCGTGAAACAAGCTGCGACAAAATATCTTGCGCCGTGCGGAATTTGCCGTGCTTGTGCGTGTTGGTAGGAGCGAATAGGGTCCGAGCCAAAATTGCGCGCACCAGAACAGATTTGGGGAGTGGGAGGATGCGACATCGTAACGGGAAGCTCGGGCTTTCGCGCCGCGCAATGCTTGCGGGCGTGGCGGCCATTGGCGCATGGCCATTGCGCCGGGCGCGGGCACAGGCAAGCGAGCCGCTCAAGATCGGATTTCTCACCGTCGATACCGGTCCGCTGGCGGCTGGCGGCAAGCAGCAGGAAGAGGGCGCTGCACTGTTTCTGCAGGAACGCGGCGGCATGATCGCCGGCCGCAAGGTCGAGCTGATCAGGCAGGACACGGCCGGCAATACGTCGCTGGCTCGGACCAAGACGCAGGAACTGGTCGAACGCTACAAAGTGCCGGTGATGATCGGTCCGCTGGCGACCAACGAAGCACTGGCGATGGATAGCTATATCCGGGAAGCAAAAGTCCCGCTCATCACCACGACCTCGGCCGCGACCGTCGATCTGAAGGCACACCCGGTCAATCCATGGGTGCTGCACGCCTTCGGCACCGCGCCGCAGGTGACTTTCCCGCTCGGCGACTACGCGGCCAAGACGCTCGGCTATAAGCGCATGGCGATCGTCGCCGAGGACTTCACCTACGGCTACGAAGGCGCCGGCGGATTTCAGCTCGCCTTCGAAGCCGCCGGTGGCAAGATCGTGCAAAAGCTTTGGCCGCCGCTCAACGCGCCGGAATACGCGCCATACCTGGCGCAGATCAAAAACAACATTGACGGCATCTATATGGGGTTTGCCGGCATTAATCCGCTGCGCTTCCTCAAGCAGTTCAACGAATACGGCCTCAAGGGCAAGCTCGGCGTGCTCGGCAACACCACGAGCACCGACGAGGGCATCCTCAAGCTGATGGGTGACGAGGCGGTCGGCGTTTACACCGCGGGCTGGTACGCCGCCGGCCTCGATACGCCGGACAATAAGAAATTCGTCGCCGGCATCAACGCCGCCAATCACCACGATCCGGGATTCTATACCGCCGGCCCCTATACGGCGCTGCTTATCATCGAGGAAGCGCTCAAAACGACCGGTGGGAATACGGCCGACGCCGCGGCATTCCTCAAGGCGATGCGCGACGTCCGCCTGACCAACGGGCCGATCGGGCCGGTGCGGCTCGACGAGTACGGCACGCCGATCCTCGATATCTACATCCGCAAGGTAGCGCGCGTGAACGGCAAGCTCGAGAATACGATTCTCAAGACCTATCCGCAGGTGGGCCAGTTCTGGACCTACAAGCCTGCGGAATTCGTCACGCGGCCGCCGTTCTCGCGCGACTATCCGCCGAGCAAAAATCTCGAATAGCGGAAACGCCGAGGCGCGGCGACGCTACGCCGCCGCGCTGGTATACTTAGGATCGCGGTCGAGCAGTTCGATCGACACGCCTTCGGGCGCGCGAATGAAGCAAACGCGCACGCCCGGCCGCACCGTCGTCGGTTCGCGGGTGAATTCGACGCCCTTGGCCTTCAGATCGGCAGCAAGACCGTCGATGCCACTCACCGACAGCCCGAAATGGTCAAGACCCCGATATGGGATTGTGGGCGCGGTGTTGGTTCCGTCGCCATCCTTCACCGGCGCAATGAAGATGTTGCCGCCGCCGAGTTTCAGATCGATGCGCTGCTGGCCGCCCTGCATGGTACGGACAACCTCGGCGCCGAGCATTTTCTCGAACCACTGCGCCATCGCTTCCGGATTGGTGGTGCGCAGGTGAATGTGATCCCACGTGATCTTGGCCATCAATATTCTCTCCCCTTTTCCCGTCCTACGGTTTCACAGCTTGATCTTCTCGTCCGCCGTCACGCGACTGACCGCGGCGCGTTTGAGCATTCGATCCTTGAATGCCGTGTAGTTTTTCAGTTCGCTCATCGGCAGCTCGCGGCGGACGCCCCAGGCGTAGAACACAAGACCGTACGGATCGAGCACGCTGTAGGCGTCGGCAAACCATTCGCGGTTCGCCAGCATGCCGTCGATCTGCTTCAGGTAGCCGTGAAAAGTCTTAAGCCCTGCTTCCTTGATGCCGGGATACGCCGAAGTATCCGCCGTATAGCGCTCGGGGCGCCCGACATGGGCATGCGCCGGATGGACGCTGGAAGCAAAGTAGCCGATCAGCGACAGCGCCTGGGCGTCGGCGATCGGGTCCTTCGGCCATAAACCGAAGCGCTTGCCCAGGTAGGGCAGAATGGCCGTGTTTTCGGTGAGTGGCTCGCCGTTGTCGAGGCGGAGCGCCGGCACACGGCCAAGCGGATGAATCTTCAAGTAGACTTCAGTGCGCTGCTCGCCGCCGGCGAGGTCGACCTTCTTGGCCTCGTATTTCTCGCCGCTTTCCTCGAGCACAATGTGTGCCGCCATGGAGCAAGCGCCCGGAGTATAATAAAGCGTCAGCATGAACGAACCCTCCGCCGGCCCGCCCACGGGTTTGAACCTGCCGCGACGGGTACCAAGTGATCATCAGAGCATGGCGACTATGGTTCGGGAAAGCCCCGTACGTCGCCGGCGATAGAGCAGACATGTGTTACTCGTTTCGGTTGCGCACATAAACTCGCAATTCTCCCCGGCGGCCAGGATCGCTTGCATCTTAATCTGATCGCAGGGTGTTCCCGGGACCATGCATCCGCCCGGGCGCTGGCGAAGGGTTCCATCCGTCGAGGCAATCTCGCATCGGCGCAGCGCCATCGTCATCCCGAGCAGGCTCGGCCACGCGCCAGGCGACTCTTCACACATCGGCCTGGCGCCACGGCGTGGCCGGCCGGACCGGATTACGCTATGTTTGGCCTCTTCACTGCCTTGGGAAGCGCGCTTCAACGCATGCCTTTTGCTCCAAAACTCGCAGCGCACGGCGCACAAATCCCCGCTATCGGTATTGGCACGTCCGGCCTGGGCACGGTGCGCGCCGAACATATCGCCACGGCCCTCAAGACCGGCTACCGCCATATCGATACGGCGCGAAAATATGGCACCGAGCCCACTGTCGGCGACGGCATGCGCGCCTCAGGCGTGCCGCGCGGCGAGATTTTCGTGTGTACCAAGGTTTCGCACGAAAACCTTCACGCCGCCGATTTCGCCCGCTCGGTCGACGAAAGCCTGAAGGCGCTGGGCCTCGACTATGTCGATCTTCTGCTGGTGCATTGGCCGGAGAAGAATACGCCGCTCGCTGAAACCATGGGCGCGCTCGCCAAGGCAAAGCGGGACGGCCTCACCCGCCACATCGGCGTCGCCAATTTCAACATCGCCATGCTCAACGACGCAATCCGGCTTTGCCCCGAGCCATTGGTGACGCTGCAAGTCGAATGTCATCCCTATCTCGATCAGTCAAAGGTCATCGCGGCGTGCCGCGCGCGCGGCTTGGTGCTGACGGCCTATTGCCCGCTGGCCCGCGGCCGCATCCAGGGCGATATTGTGCTGACTGACATCGGCCGGCGCTACGGCAAGACCGCCGCGCAGGTCGCATTGCGTTGGTTGATGCAGCAAGACGTCATTGCCGCAATACCGCGTTCCTCGAACGCTACCCGCATTGCCGAAAATATCGAGGTGTTCGACTTCGTACTTGACCAAGACGATATGCGCCGGATCGATGCACTCAAGCGGCCCGACGGCCGCACCGCCAATCCGATCGGTCGCGCGCCGGTATGGGATACGTGAGTTCATCATTCCGGGGCGCGCCGCGGCGCTAACCCGGAATCCATGGCCACAAACGGCGAGTTCTTTAGGGTCTGTACCAAATTCATTCCGGCAGCGATTATGGATTACGGGCTCCTCGCTGTGCTCGGCCCCGGAATGACAAGAGGAAACGAGAATGTCCCAAGCCCCAAAATACTTCATGTACTTTCCCGGCAATTACCGCTGGTCGGCGGCGTTCGTGAACATGCTGGGCACCGCGCCGTCCGGTGGCGTCGATATCAGCGAACTGCACGCCATCGGCCGAATGCTGGATGGCAAGAGTGGCGAGGATGACGAAGCATGGTTCGACGCCAGCGTGAAGGTCGCCGACACCGTGCGCAGCCATGCCGAGAAATTCAGCGCCGAGCGCCATCCCGTATCGGCGGCCTCATTCTACCTGCGCGCCTGCCATTATTATCAGATGGGCGAACGCTTCCGCACGCCGAAGGACGCGCGCGCTCTCGACGCCTATCGTAAGTCGGTCGAATGCTTTCATCAGTTCGTGGCGCTGTCCGGCAGCAAGATCGAAATCGTCGACGTGCCGTTCGAGGGCAAGAAGCTGCCAGGCTATTTCGTCCCGGCACAGAACGCGAAATCGGCGCGCCCGCCCTGCATGGTGTTTTTCGACGGCCTCGATGTCACCAAGGAAATTCAGTATCTGCGCGGCGTGCCCGACCTGGTCCGGCGCGGCATTTCGGTGCTGGTGATGGACGGGCCCGGCACCGGCGAAGCGATCCGCTTCCGTGGCATGCCGCTCCGCTACGACTACGAAAAAGCCGGCGGCGCCTGCATCGACTATCTGGAAACGCGATCCGACGTTGACCCGAAGCGGATCGGCATCATGGCCATCAGCCTCGGCGGCTATTACGCGCCGCGCTGCGCCGCGATGGAGCCGCGCTTTGCCGCCTGCATCGCCTGGGGCGCGATCTGGGACTATTACTGCACCTGGAAAAAGCGCATCGATGCCGGCTTCCAGGCCTCGATGTCAGTGCCGGGCCACCACATCATGTGGATCTTGGGCGTCGATTCGCTCGATGCTGCGCTCAAAAAACTGGAGCCGTTCCGGCTCGACGGCGTGGTGCAGAAAATGCGCTGCCCGTTCCTGATCGTGCATGGCGCCGACGACGAGCAGATTCCGCTCAAGGATGCTCAGGCTCTCTATGACGCCAGCGGCTCCGCCGATAAGACCTTGCGTGTATTCACTGCCGAAGAGGGCGGCGCTCAGCATTGCCAGCGCGACTATCTCTCGCTCGGCACCGCCGTCATGTGGAACTGGCTGGAAGATAAATTGCTGGGAGCGTGATTCGCGCTCACGTCTTCCGGGAAAGCCCTCCGGCTAGCGTTCCGTCGGCCTCACGTGCTCGTGTGAATGACTGTGATCGTGGGCGTGATCATGGTCGTGCGAATGGTTATGGCCGTGATGGTGGTGATGGCCAGGCTCGTGACTATGCGCATGGTCATGGTCATCATCGTGATGATGCAACCGCTGGCGCGGGCGCGGACCACGCGGGTCTTCGTTGAAGACTAGCGATTTGATGGTCACTGGCACCGTGTAAGACGGCATGCGGATCCGACCCAGATCGATATAGTCGAAATCCCATAGAACGACGCCGTCAATAACCAGGAGCTCACTGTCGACGTGGAGCTCTTCGCGCAGGATATGGCCGAGCGTCTGCGCCACGTCACCATCGAGCATGATGAAGACCGGCTCTTTCTTGGCGATGCGGTCGGCGATGCCGCCCTTGATGCCCTTGGCAAAGGCGAACAGCCGCTCGTGCGCCGGCATCCCGGTCCAGCGCAGCGCCAGTGCAATCTCGCGATCGCTTTCCTGCAGGTCGAACGCCGTGATGTGGCTCTTGATTGCGGCGGCGAGCTTGTCGGAATCGATGGTCTCGCCGCACTCGAACGGCGGCTGCAGCACCTGAAGGTTGCGCCGCGGCAACAATGTGCCGGGCGAGGAGATGTAGCTGGTATTGCCGGAGAGCTGAACCGAGTATTCGGAAGCGCCGAGCGCGGTGGCACGGATGCATTCGCCAGCCGGCAGCACCGGCCATGGAAACGCGCCACTCTCGATGCGCTCGCGGATGGCGCGGCCGAGCCGAGGGCCCATATCGCCGAAATCCTGATTTTCACGCTGATAAATGTATTCGGCGACGCCGCCCGAAAACATGATGCCGTCTATGCGGCCGAGGTCGCCGATCGGATCCGTCAGATAGAGATGCTCGACGTCGTGCGGCATCGGCCGCACGGTCAACGCAGTAACCAGAGTATCGGCCATCACGTTGGCCACTTTCTGCATGTCGGCGACATCGATGGCATCGCCACGCTCCCAGGAAAAGCCGGCGCGCTTGGCATGATGTTTTCCCGCCGGATCGAGTCGGACGATCTTGCCGTTCTCGACGACCTGCAGGCGACCGCCGATATGCACGGCCGCGGTCGCAATCACCTTGCCCCTTTCGACAAGCGCGAGCTTGGTAGTGCCGCCACCGATATCGATGTTGAGGAGGCGCTTGTTCTCGTCGCTGGAGACGCGCGCGGCGCCGGAGCCGTAGGCCGCGAGCATCGATTCCATGTGGTGTCCGGCGGTGGCGGTGACGAATTCGCCGCCCTGCTCCGAAAGGATCGCCGCGATGCCTTGCGCGTTCTCGCGCCGCAGCGCTTCGCCGGTGAGAATGACGACGCCGGTGTCGATGTTGTCAGGATGCAGATTGGCGGCGGCGTAGGCGTCATCGATGATGGCGCCGAGCTTGGCGTCATCGATGCGCTCCTCGCTCTGATACGGCGTCAAGGCGACCGGCGACTGGAACAACGTTTCGCGCGAGACGACGTAGTAACGGCTGGTCAGATCCTCCGCGAGCCGGCGCAGGTGAACGCGCGAGAAGATGACTTGCGTTCCTGAGGAGCCGATGTCGATGCCCACCGTCGTGAGCGAGACGTTGTCCTGCCGCCACAGCGGGTTGTCCTCGAGCGGAACCTCATCGTTCTCAAAATCATAATCGTGGTCATGATCGTGGTCGGTGTCCTCGTCGTGCTCGTGCACGAGATTCTGACCGTAAAGGTGGTCGGAAAGATTGTGGCCCTCCGGCTTCTTCTCGTTGTTGTCTTCGGTATCGGCCATTCGTCGTTCCTTCGCTCCTGATGCCCAGGTGCCCACTCAGTTCCTGCCTTATTCCCGCGCCCAAGGCCGGAGGTCAATGGCCGGCCCCCCGGCCGCGCCAATGGTCGGACGACGCTCAATCAGCCACGGCGAGCTGCCCCATGAGATCGCCAAAGTCGGCGAGCGTCTCGATGCCCATGCAGGTCTCGATAATGCGGTCGATCTGTGCGGCTTGCAGACGCGCACCGGCACATTCAACGAATTTGTCGCGCAATTCGGCGTCGCTCATGCGGTTTTCGGGGTTGCCACGTGGGAAGTCGACGCGTTTTTGCAGCACTCGTCCGTCCTTGGTGCGGATCGTCACGCTAGCGCCGGTCAGAACCTGATCGAATTCCGGACCGTGTTCGAGGGTCACGCGATCGCGATGGCCGCATCAATGCGGCGTCGTATGCGACCTGCGTAACCCCGTGCAGATCGCATTTACGACCAGCCTCGCCGGCCACACCCGCGAGAATATTCTGGCGACCGGCCAATTCGTAGTGAACCTCCCTTCATTTGACCGCCAGCAGCTCGAGCAGGTGCGAGTGGTCGGGCTGCCGTTCGCACGCGGTGTCAACGAGCTGGAAAAGGCCGGACTGACCGCCCTGCCCTCCATCAAAGTCAAACCGCCACGGATCGCCGAATGTCTGCGTCATTTTGAATGCGAAGTGGTCTGGACCAAGGAATGGCTCAACCGAATGATGGTGGTCGGCGGCGTGATCGCCGCATCGACCTACGCGGATTGCGTCGACAGTAAAGGCTACATCGTCTGGGAACGCGTCAAACCCGTTGCATTTTGCGGCGCGCCCTATGTGAACATGTTCGCCGCGGCCTATGAAACGATGGAAGCCGGCATGCCGTACGAGGGGCCCGAGGTGACGGCCGCCGATAAGTCGGTCCGCAGCTATTTCGAAGATATGTGACCGCTATTCGCAGCCCGAGACGCTCGCTATCCTGCGCCTCATGTTCTCGACAGACGGAGCGCGGTCATGAAATGGGTTCGTCTGCTCGTTCCGCTCATCCTGGTGCTTGCGCCGATATCGGCGCTGGCCATGACGGGTGACAAGGCCGAGTTGCAAAAGCTCGCCGATGGCGTCTACGCCTTTGTCGGCAAACGCAACGACGCCAACGCCGTGGTGATCGTGACGACGCAAGGCGTCGTCCTGGTCGACACCGGCAACAACCCGCCAGAGACGCGGATTCTGCTCAAAGACATACAGTCGGTCACGGCGCAACCGATCCGTTACGTTGTCATCACGCAAAACCACGGCGACCATTCTGGCGGAACACCGCTGTTCTCCCCGCCGGCGACGGTCATTGTCCAGGATCGCGTCGTCAAGGACTGGGCCGGGATGAAGGACTATCAGATCAAGTCCTGGCAGAAGCGCTTTCCCGAGCGAGCCGCGGCGCTCCAAGGGGTAAAACCGCTCGACACTGTCGTGAGTTTCTCCGACCGCATGACGCTCCATGTCGGCGGCAAGACGATCGAGCTCATCTATATCGACGATAAGTACAATCCCGGCGACGTTGCAGTGTGGCTGCCGGATGATCACATCATGCATGCGGGCTTCGCCGGCTATATCGGACGGCATCCCGACATCCGGCCGGACTACAGCCACGGCACGACGGCGGGCATGCTCAAGCAACTCGAAGTCTTGAGTGCGCTCCATCCCAAGATCGTGGTTCCGGCACACGGCCCGGTTGGCGGCATCGACGCGCTCAGCACGCTGACCGACTATTTGCTTCTGGCGCGGCAGAAGGTCCGCACCATGATGCAGCAGGGCCTGCCGCTGCAAACGATCGAGCAGCAGTTCGACATGCACGAATACAAGGACTGGGATCGCGGCGCCCATCTGTCGGCGACGGCGGAGACGATCTATCGCGAACTCAACGGCGAAGGCCCGGAAATCGCGCCCTTTGTCGATCGCACGGCGACCGTCACGATCGTCAAGCTCGCCGAGGAAGGCCGCTTCCTCACCGTCACCACCGCCGAGGGCAAGGAATTACATCTGCGCGCGGCAGGCGATGTAGACTTCGAGGGCATCAAGGATCGCTCGGAGCTCAGGCCCGGCATGAAGGTGAAGGTCGATTATCTTGAACCGACGAAGGGCAGAGCCCCGCTGGGTTTCGATATCACCATGCTGGAATTGGAGGGGCACCAGTAGGCTTCGCGCTTTGGCGGCTCGCACTTCGGTGCTAGGCTGCCGGCCTCCGCAATAACATGGACGTCCGATAAATTCGGCGAACAGACCGGGGAGGAAGCGATGAAGGAACTGATCAAACAATATCTCGATCAAGGACTGTCGCGCCGAAAACTGGTGTCCGGACTGAGCGCACTCGGCATGAGCACCGTCGCCGCCAAGGCGGTGGCGCAAAATCTGGCACCGCTCGGCCCAGGCGGCGGCAAAACGGCAGTTCCCGCCACGGCGGCGGCGCCTGCGGCGATTCGTGAAGTCGAAGGCAATGGCGGCAAGCTGTTCGTCGAACAGCTCAAGTCGGCCGGTGTGGAATACATCTTCTTCAATCCGTCGACCGGCGATCATCCGATCTTCGACGCGCTTGTCGATGTACCCGAAATCACGATCATCAAAGGCATACAGGAAGGCGCGGTCACCGCGATGGCGGACGGCTATGCGCGCGCGTCGGGACGTACCGGCGTGGTGGTGGTTGCTAATATCGGTCTTCCCAATGCCATGACGCAGATGGTCAACACCTACAAAGACCAGATCCCGATGCTGGTGGCGGTTGCCTCGATCGGCCAGAACGAGCTGGGCCGCGATCAATGGCAGGAGGTCGACCATCACGAGCTGATGACTCAGCCGATCACCAAATGGTACTGGCAGGCGCAGTCCACACAGGCGATGGCCGAGACCACCCGGCGCGCGCTGAAATTCGCTTCGACGCCGCCCTGCGGCCCCGTATTCCTTTCGCTGCCGACCAATACGCTTAATCAACACGCCAAGGCGCAGATTTGGGAGCGCAGCAAATTCGACGTGCCGATGCGCATCCGCCCCGACAAAGATGATGTCGAGAAAGCGGCGCGCATGCTCATCGAAGCCAAGAATCCGCTCATCAGCATCGGCGACGAAGTCACCTGGTGCCGCGGTGACAAGGAAGTGGTAGAGCTTGCCGAACTGCTCGGCGCGCCTGTCGCCGGCGAGGCCGGTTCGCTCGGCTACTGGTCGAAACCGTTCCCGACCCCGCATCCGCTGTTCATTGGCACCGTACTGCGCACCATGCGCTTCCCGGGCAAGCCCGACGTGCTGCTCAATCTCGGCAACCGCTGGGGCGAAATCGCTTCGCCCGGTACCCGGTTGATCTCCATACGACTCGACCCGACGAGCCTGGCGCGAGGAGCGCCGGTTGATCTGCCGATGGTGGCCGATCTGAAACTTGCCACGGCCGACCTTATCGCTGCGATCCGCAGCATGGCGACCGCATCGGTGCTCAGGGACATGGCCGAGCAGCGCGCGGCGCGCGTGCGCGCGTACTCGAAGCAAATGCAGGACGAACGCGAGGCGATCGCGCGCACGCTCGCCGACTCGACGCCGATCAGCATGGAACGGCTCGGACTTGAGCTGGAGAAGACGCTCGACCGCGAGACCTGCTACGTCGCCGACGTCGATTCGGGAAAGACCATGGACCCGCTGATGACCTTCGGCGGCGACAACAAACAGTATTTCGGCACCGGTCCGAACGTGCTCGGCTGGGGCATGGCGGCGGGTTTCGGCGTCAAGCTGGCGCGCCCCGACGTACCGGTCGTGTCGGTGGTCGGCGATGGCAGCTTCCTGTTCTCGGGGCCGCAGCCGCTGTGGAGCATGGCGCGCTACAAGGCGCCGGTCACCGTCATCGTGCTCAACAATCACAGCTATAATAATGAGCGCAATCGCATCTGGAATGGCGCCGGGCGTCAGTTCGACGCCGCCCGCGACATGACCTGCTACAACGGCAGTCCGGACGTGGACTTTGCCAAGGCGGCGAATGCCTTCGGGGTTGACGGCGAGACTGTGAAGGACCCGTCGACACTGTCGGGCGCGTTGTCACGCGCCAAGGCCGCGACGGTGGAGGGACGGCCGTATCTGCTCGACATCCACATCAAGCGCGAAGGAATTGGTGCGGTCTCGGAATGGTATCCGCCCTACTCCATCGCCGGGCAGCGGACGCGGAAGGTGTAAAGCATGCGTATTGTTTCATCAGGTCTGGCCGCGCTTGTTCTGGGGACGACGCTTGCGGCCTCCGCGTCGCCAAGCCACGCCCAGCAGAATGCCAACCCGCTGCCGCCGGGCGACGGTCGCGAGATCGTCGCGGTGGCGTGCTCGCAATGCCACTATCTTGGTACGATCGCGAAGATCCGCGATGGCGCCGTCGGCTGGCGTACTTACGTCAGCAATATGGTGTTGCGCGGCGCGCAGTTGACACCGGCCGAAGTCGATAAGGTCGTCAATTACCTTTCGACAAATCTCGGGCCCGGAATCAACTTGCCGCCCCAAAAGCCCGTGACGCTACCCGACGGCACCGGCAAACAGCTGGTAGAGACGCGCTGCGCGCTGTGCCACGACCTCGAACGCGTCGCCGAGGTCAAACGAAAAAAAGACAACTGGGGGCCGATCGTCGCCAATATGGTGGCGTGGGGCGCGCCGGCAACGCCTGAGGAAACCAAGACCATCACCGACTATCTTGCCGCCAATTTCGGCGATTGAGGGCCAAGCAGATGGAATTACGAACGCAAGACACCAAAGCCACCACCGCTCGCGACGTTCGTGGCGATCTCCGCGACGACGACGAAGCCATCCGCCTGATGGACCATCCGGACTCCGACGAGGAAATTCCGACGCTCGACATCGCGGCCTACCTTGCCGGCCAGCCGGGCGGCCGCGAGGCGGCCGCCGCGAAGCTGCGCGAGGTCAGCAGGACGGTTGGCTTCTTCTACCTCAAGGGTCATGGCATTCCGCAGGAGCTGATCGATCGCGTATTCGAACAGTCGCGCCGTTTTCACGCGCTGCCGATCGAGACGAAGACCAAGATTCCCTATTTCGACACCGGCAGCTTCAAGTCGGGTTACCAGCCCTGTACCAAAGACGATTATCAGCGCACCAACATCAACATCATCAACGACGCGAAACCCAATCTCAACGCCAAGTTTTCCATCAATCGCGAGGGCGGCTCCGGCGGACTGAGCATGTCGGAGGAGCAGCGCAAGGCGCGGGTCAACATATGGCCGGAAAACCTGCCCGGCTTTAAGGAGACGGTCTGCGACTATCATGCGCGCATAGAAAAGTTGGGGCGTCAGTTCCTGCCGCTTTGGGCAACGTCATTGAAGCTGCCGCTGGATTATTTCGACAAGTATTTTGCCACCCCGCATATGACGATGAGCCTGTTGCACTACCCGCCGCAAAAGGAAATCGGCAACCGCCAGTACGGCATCGCGCCCCACACCGACAATGCGCTGATGACATTCCTTGCCCAGAAGGACATTCCGGGGCTCGCCGTGCGCATGCCGTCCGGCCACTGGCGCGCGGTCGAACCGGTGCCCGGCACGCTTCTGGTCAACACCGGCAACCTGATGGTGCGCTGGACCAACGACGAATATCTGTCGACCAAGCATCGCGTGATCAATACCAACACGGTCGATCGCTACTCGATTCCGGTATTCTTTGGTCCGAGCGGCGATGCGCTGATCGAGGTGCTGCCGACCTGCCAGAGCACCGAGCGCCCGGCGCATTACGAGCCGATGACCTACCTGCAGCTTCGCGAGTGGTATTACGGCCCGCGTAAAACCTGATCTCGAGACCTAATCTGCGGACTACAACGCCTTCAAGTACCGGATCGGCGCACCCGGCGTCAGCGCCTGGGCAGCGGCGATGATGGCGTTGGCGTCAATGCCATAGTGCCGATAGAGCTCGGGGATCGTTCCGGTCTGGCCGAAATGCTCGACGCCCAACGGCCGCACGCGATGACCGGCGACCGCACCGAGCCACGCCAGCGTCGCCGGATGTCCGTCGAGGACGGTAACGATGCCGCAATGCGGCGGCAGGTCGGCGAGCAACCGCTCGATATGCGAACGGGCGTGGACGAGGCCGCGTTCGCGCGCGCGCATCGCCGCTGTCCAGCCGGCGTTGAGCCGATCGGCTGAGGTTACGGCGAGGAGACCGACATCGCGGCGATCCTCAGCCATGAAGCCGATCGCCTGAATCGCTTCGGGCGCGACGGCACCCGTGTAGGCGACCACCACCTGACAATTCGGCCCCGGCGGGCGCAGCCAATAGGCGCCATCGACGATCGACTGACGCAACGTCGAAGTCATGCCCCGCGCGATCTGCTCGATCGGCCGGGTCGACAGCCGCAGATAGATCGATCCGCCGGTTTCGTCGCGCAGCCAGTTGCGCTCGGAAATTTCACCGCCTTCCCCGCCGCCATCCTTCTGGATGTAGTCGAGTGCGAAGGCGAGAATCACGGCGAGCTCGTCGACGAAGGCAGGCTCGAACGCCGCGATGCCATCCTGCGCGATGCCGATCAGCGGCTCAGCGATCGACTGATGGGCCCCGCCCTCGGGCGCCAAGGTCACGCCCGACGGCGTTGCCACCAGAATAAAGCGCGCGTCCTGATAACAGGCGTAGTTGAGCGCATCGAGGCCGCGTGCGATGAACGGGTCGTAGAGCGTGCCAATGGGAATAAGCCGCTCGCCGTTGATGGCGTGCGACAGGCCGAGCGCCGAGAGCAGAATGAACAGATTGTTCTCGGCAATGCCGAGTTCGATGTGCTGGCCTTTGGCAGAGTAATCCCAGTTGAACGTCGATGGAATGCGCTCGCTGCGAAACGTGTCGGCCAGCGCTTCCCGGGCAAACAGCCCGCGCCGGTTCACCCAGGCGCCGAGGTTGGTCGACACCGTCACGTCCGGCGACGTGGTCACGATATGGTCGGAGAGCTCGGATTTTTCCCGCGCCAGCTCGTTGAGCAGCGCTCCGAATCCGGTCTGCGTCGACATTTCCGGTTGAATGGTCACCTTCAGCGCTTCCGGCACCGCAAAGCGGGGCGCCGTGAGGCGCCGCGCACCGCCGGCCGCAAAGGGCACGCGATCGAGAAAATCCCGCAAGACCTCGCGCTCGTGCTCCAGGCCCTCGAAGCGGTCCCATTCGTGTCCCGCCCGAATGTGCATCGCCTGGCGGAAGGTCTCCATCTGCGCCGGCGTCATCAGGCCGGCGTGATTGTCCTTGTGCCCCGCGAACGGCAGCCCGTAGCCCTTGATGGTGTAGGAGATGAAGCAAACCGGCCGGTCGTGATCGACGCTGCCAAATGCCTCCAGCAGCGTCGGCAGATCGTGACCGGCCAAATTGGTCATCAGCCGCGCCAGTTCGTCATCGCTGCGCGCTTCGATCAGGCGCGAGACCGGGCCTTGATCGCCGATAGCGTCATTAAGGTGCCGGCGCCACGCCGCGCCGCCTTGGAAGACGAGCGCCGAGTAAAGCTGGTTCGGACAGGTATTGATCCACCGCCGCAACGCCTCCCCGCCCGGCTCGCGAAAAGCGGCTTCGAGCAACGAACCGTATTTCAAAATCCGCACGTCCCAGCCAAAATTGCGGAACAACTGCTCGATACGCTCCCACAAGCCCTCGCGAATGACGGCGTCGAGGCTTTGCCGGTTGTAATCGACGATCCACCAGCAATTGCGCAGGCCCTGCTTCCAGCCTTCGAGTATGCATTCGAAAATGTTGCCTTCGTCGAGTTCGGCGTCGCCAATCAGCGCCACCATGCGGCCCTCCGGCCGGTCGAGGCCCCAACCATGGGCGCGGACGTAATCCTGCACGAGTGAGGAAAACAGCGTCTGTGCCACACCCAGACCGACAGAGCCGGTGGAGAAATCGACGTCATCGGTATCCTTGGTGCGCGACGGATAGGATTGCGCGCCATGATAGCCGCGGAAATCTTCGAGCTTCTCCCGGGTCTGCCGGCCGAGCAGATATTGGATGGCATGAAAGTTCGGCGAGGCGTGCGGCTTCACCGCCACGCGGTCGGCCGGCCGCAGGACATGGAAATAAAGCGCCGTCATGATGGTGGCGAGCGAGGCGGAGGAAGCCTGATGACCGCCGACCTTCAGCCCATCGGCATTCTCGCGCACGTGATTGGCGTGATGGATGGTCCAGCTCGCGAGCCAGAGCACCTTGCGCTCCAGTTCGCCGAGGATGTTCAGGTCGTCCGCCGAAATTCCCATACCGTTCCGTCCAATGACACATAACGTATAAATATAGCTGATCGTGCCGGCCAAAAGAGATTAAATAAGCCCCTCGGTGGCGGGCTCGGAGGATAAGTAGTGGATCGCAAAGATCCCATCATTATCGTTGGCGGCGGGCTAGGCGGGCTCAGTACGGGGCTGGCGCTCGCGCGGCACGGCTACGCGGTCCGCGTGCTCGAAGGCGCACCGGAATTCGGCGCCATCGGCTTCGGCATCCAGTTCGGCCCCAATGTGTTTCACGCGTTGGATCGCCTGGGCATCAGCGCCGCTGTCCTCGAAACGGCCGACTCGCCGCCAAACGTCATGATGTTCGATGCGCTCAGCGGCCGCGAAGTCACGCGGGTGCCGACCGGCGCGTCCTTTCGCAAACGCTTCAAATATCCTTACATCATCATCCACCGGATCGATCTGCATAACGTGCTGCTCGATGCCTGCCGGCGCGAACCCCTGATCACGCTCGTACCCGACGCGATGGCGACGCGATTCGAGGACAGTACCGGCGGCGTCACCGTGCTGACGGCAGACGGCCGAAGCTTTCGCGGCTCATTGCTGATCGGCGCCGACGGCATTCATTCGCGCATCCGCGCGCAGATATTGGCGGACGGCGAGCCTCGTCCAAACGGCTACATGGGCTTCCGCACCATCGTGCCGATGCGCGAGGTGACCGCAGACGTGCAGCGCGACATCGTCGCACTGTGGGCCGGCCCTGGATTTCATATTGTCCATTACCCGTTGCGCCACGGCACGCTGTTCAACATCGTCGCGGTGTTTCGCCGGTCGGCCCATTCCGAGCGCGGCGATCTCGCGGCGTATCGCACCGAACTTGAAGGCGTCTATCGCAACGCGCACCCGACCATGAAGGCGCTGTTGGCGATGCTCGATCTCGGGCGGCGGCAGGCGATCGGTGACCGCGACCCGATCCGGCACTGGCACAAGGGCCGCGTGGTGCTGCTCGGCGACGCGGCCCATCCGACCCTGCAATCGCTGGCGCAAGGCGCCTGCATGGCGATTGAAGACGGCCCCTGCCTCGCCGATTGCATCGATAGTGCCGGCGACAACCACGAAGCGGCGTTCCGGCGCTTCGAAAGCGCCCGTTCGGTGCGCACGGCCCGGGTCACACTTGAATCCCGCGCCATCTGGGATGTGTATCACGCCGACGGCATCGCGCGAGACGTGTACTGGCAGATGTTGGGCGAGCGCAGCGAGGCCGAGACCTTCCAATGCCTTGCCTGGCTCTATGACGGCTTCCGCTTTGCGGAGGGAGCCGCTGCGCCAGCAAGCTCCCAGCGATCTTCTGAACCGCGTGTCGCAGACTTCGCTCCGCGCGAAGACGGCGTATAATGAACAAAACGATCGGGGGGACGACATGGCGGACGCGGCGGTTACGGTAGCGGCACGGCTCGATCGATTGCCGGCATCGCGACACACGCGAAGGCTCGTGACACTGGTGTCGCTCGGCGGCTGGTTCGAGTTCTACGACCTGTTCTTCACCGCTTATGTAGCGCTTGGGCTGTTCAAGGCCGGCATCTTCAAGCCGACCACGAGCGGGCTGTTCGACTTTCATGGCTTTGCCAGTTTCGTCGCCGCACTGTTCGCGGGCCTGTTTGTCGGCACCATCGCTTTCAGCTGGCTGTCCGACCGCTTCGGCCGCCGCTCGATCTTCACCTTTTCGCTGCTCTGGTACTCGATCGGCGCATTCATCATGGCGTTTCAAAACACGCCGGAGACCATCGATCTGTGGCGCTTTATTGCCAGTATCGGGCTCGGCGTCGAACTGGTGAATGTCGACACCTACGTGTCCGAGCTTGTCCCCAAAGGGCAACGCGGACCTGCCTTCGCCTACAATCAGTTCGTCATGTTCACCGCCGTACCGATCGTCGCGTTCCTGGCCTGGCAATTGGTGCCCTTGAAGATCCTCGGCCTCGACGGCTGGCGCTGGGTCGTCATTATCGGCTCGATCGGCGCGATCGTAATCTGGTGGATTCGGCGCCAGCTGCCGGAGTCGCCGCGCTGGCTCGCGCAGCACGGCCACATCGCTGAGGCCGACCGGATCGTCTCCGAGCTTGAGGACAAGATCCGCAAGGACATCGGCAGCGACCTGCCACCGCCCGAAACCCTGGCGGGCGAAGCCGAGATCAAGACCGGCGCCTGGAGCGAGATGTGGAATGCGACTTATCGCGGGCGCACCATCATGCTGGTGATCTATAATCTGTTCCAGACCATCGGCTATTACGGCTTTTCCAGCTGGGTGCCGACACTTCTGATTTCGCAAGGCATCGACGTCACCAAGACGCTGATTTACACCTTCATCATCGCCATCGCGGCGCCGATCGGCCCGCTGATCGGCGTATTTTTCGCCGATCATTTCGAGCGCAAATGGCAAATTGCCTGGGCGGCAATCGGCATCGCCGTGTTCGGCATCCTGTTTGCGCTGCAATCGACGGCCGTCGGCGTCATCGTCTGCGGACTGTTGATCACGCTCTGCAACAACTGGATGTCATTCTCGTTCCACGCCTATCAGGCGGAACTGTATCCGACTCGCATCCGCGCTCAGGCCGTAGGCTTCGTCTATTCGTGGAGCCGTTTTTCCGCGATCTTTTCCGGCTTCATCATCGCCTTCTTCCTTGGTCGTTACCACACGTTCGGCGTGTTCGGCTTCATTGCCGGCGCCATGGTGGTCGTCTTCATTGTGATCGGCGGATTTGGGCCGGCGGTGACGAAGCGAAGGCTGGAAGCAATCGCGGCCTAGCCGTTAACGGAGGTTCTCCAGCAGCCGCTGCGCATACAGCGTCTTGCCGGCGTTGAGGGCAAGCTGTTTCAGCTCACCCGCATCGACCCAGCCGTTGTGATAGGCGATTTCATCCGGCGAGCAGACGAGCTGGCCTTGCCGGCGTTGCAGCACGCGGACGAACTCGGCGGCCTCGAGCAACGAATCGTGGGTGCCGGCGTCAAACCAGGCAAAACCTCGGCCGAGCCGCTCGACACCGAGCCGCCCTCGACGCATGTAGACGAGATTAAGGTCGGTAATTTCCAGCTCATTGCGGGCCGACGGTTTGAGTTCCTTGACCAGATCGACGACTTCTTCATCATAGAAATAGAGGCCGATCGCAGCCCAATTCGACTTCGGATTCTGCGGCTTTTCGTCGATCGACAGCACCCGGTTTTCGCCGTCGAACTCGATCACGCCGTAGCGCTGCGGGTCTTCCACCCAGTAAGAAAAGATAGTCGCGCCTTGCGAGCGGGCGTCGGCGCGGCGGAGTGCATCAGGCAACCCGTGGCCGTAAAGAATGTTGTCGCCGAGAATCAAGCAAGACGGATGCCCGCGCACGAAATCGGCACCGATCACAAACGCCTGCGCAATGCCTTCAGGTGCCGGTTGCACCGCATAATCGAAACGGGCGCCCCATTGCTTGCCGGTGCCCAGCAGGTGTTTGAACGCCGCCTGGTCCTGCGGCGTCGTAATGATGAGAATGTCGCGAATGCCGGCGAGCATCAACGCCGACAACGGGTAGTAGATCATCGGCTTGTCGTAGACCGGCAGCAGTTGCTTCGACGTCACCATGGTCAGCGGATGCAGCCGCGTCCCAGCACCGCCGGCCAAAATGATTCCCTTACGCGACATGGCTGCCTGCTTGTTGCACGGAATCGACGAGGGCACGAGTTGCCGCATCGACGCCAACGGTCCAGTGGCGCGGCAGGAAGCCGAATGTTTTGACGAACGATCGGCAGTCCAGGCGTGAGTTTGCCGGCCGTTTCGCCGGCGTCGGATAATCGGCGGTCCCGATTGGGATGACTCGCGGGTTACGCCCGGTCACGGGCGCCGCGATCGCGACGATACGACTGGCGAAGCCGTGCCAAGTTGTGACACCGGCCGCGGTGAAATGATACGTCCCGGCGAGCGTCCGGTCGTGGACAAACGCGGCGGCGACATTGAGAACAGCCTCCGCAAGCTCGGCCGCCGAGGTCGGACTGCCGTGCTGATCGGACACGATGCGCAGTTCATCGCGCGTCGCCGCGAGGCGCAGCACGGTTTTTAGAAAATTATGACCGAACTCGCTGTAGACCCATGCGGTGCGCAGAATGACATGCTGCGCCAAGTGGCTGCGGACCACCTCCTCTCCGGCGGCTTTGCTGCGCCCATAGGCGTTGATCGGACACGCCGGATCGCTTTCCAGGTACGCACCTTCCTTGCTGCCATCGAATACATAATCGGTCGAAATATGCACCATCGGCACGCCGGCGCGTGCGCATGCGACCGCGAGTACTCCCGGGCCGATTTCATTGCCGCGCCGCGCTTCTTCAAGCTCGGTTTCCGCGAGATCGACCTTCGTGTAGGCGGCGGCGTTCACCACAAGGTTGGGCTTCCAGAGCGCGAGCGCGGTCGCAATCGCGGACGCATCAGCGATATCGGCCTCGGCATGGGACAGTGCGCGCAGCACGGTTGCACGCTCGGCAGCCGCGCGGATCAACTCCTGGCCGAGCTGGCCATTGCCGCCAAACACCAGGATCACGCCGGCACTCCGAGGCGCTCGCCGCCATAAACATTATCACGGATCGCCTGCCACCAGGCGCGATTGTCGAGATACCATTGCACCGTCTTGCGCAATCCGGTGGTGAAGGTCTCCTGTGGCTGCCAGCCAAGCTCCGAGCAAACACGCGCGGGATCGATGGCGTAACGCAGGTCGTGCCCGGGACGGTCGGCGACGAAGGCGATGAGCGATTCACGGCTGCCGATCGTGCGGCTGGGCGCAAGGTCGTCGAGCAATGCACAGATTGCCTTCACGACATCGAGGTTGCTGCGCTCGCTCCGGCCGCCAATGCAATAGGTTTCGCCGGGGCGACCGCCGTTGACGACAGCGAGCAGAGCGCGGGCATGGTCTTCGACGTAAAGCCAGTCGCGCACATTGCCGCCGTTGCCGTAGACCGGCAGCTTCTTGCCCTCGAGACCGTTGATGATGGCCAGGGGGATCAGCTTTTCCGGGAAGTGATAAGGGCCATAGTTGTTGGAGCAGTTGGTCACCAGGACCGGCAAGCCGTAGGTGTGGTGCCACGCGCGCACCAGATGATCGGAGGCCGCTTTCGAAGCCGAATAGGGCGAGCGCGGCGCGTATGGGGTCGCTTCGCTGAAGCAACCATCGGCGTCGAGCGAGCCGAACACCTCGTCGGTGGAAATATGATGGAACCGAAAGTCCTGCTGCGCCTGGCTCGGCAACGCTCGCCAATAAGACAGCGCCGCTTCGAGGAGCGTATAGCTGCCGACGATATTGGTGTGGATGAAGGCTGCGGGGCCATCGATTGACCGGTCGACGTGGCTTTCGGCGGCGAGATGCATCACCACGTCGGGGCGGTAGCTGGAAAATATGTCCCGCATACGCGCCGCATCGGCCACGTCGGCGCGGATGAAAGCATAGCGCGGATCGTTGGCGATCGGCGCCAGCGACGCCAGATTGCCCGCATAAGTGAGCTTGTCTACGACGCAGACCTTGTCGTCGGTCTCACGAATCAGGTGGCGGCTGACCGCCGACCCGATAAACCCCGCGCCTCCGGTGATGAGAAATCGCCTCTGCATCACTCGCCATCATACCGAAAGGGCGATACGAAGTCAGCAAACGCGGGCAGCTTACGGTCTTTGTCAGATAGCACCGCATCGGCGTGCGAGACCGGCCAGCCGACGCTCAAGGTCGGGTCATCCCAGGCGAGGCCCCGCTCACAGTCCGGGGCATAATAGTCATCCACCTTGTAGGCGACCTCGGTGTCGTCCTCGAGCGTACAATAGCCATGTGCAAAACCGGCCGGCACGAATATTTGCTCGCCGCCTTGCGCCGTCAATGTTGCGGCGACCCATCGGCCGTAGCTGGGCGAGCCGGCGCGCAGATCGACGGCAACATCGTAGATGCTGCCGCGCAGCACACGCACGAGCTTGGCCTGGACTTTGGGCAGCACCTGAAAGTGCAGCGCGCGCACGGTGCCGCGCTTGAGCGACAGAGCCTGGTTGTCCTGCACGAATTCGGCCGTGAGGCCAGTGTCACGCGCCGCGCGCGCATTATAGGTCTCGACGAAATAGCCGCGCGCGTCGTTGAAATAACGCGGTGTCAGCAACAGGACGCCGGGGATTTCTGTGGTTCTAACTTGCAT
>DASZWK010000041.1:0-12953 GCA_035546235.1 Xanthobacteraceae bacterium
TCCGCGGCGGGCGGCAAGCGCGACCGACAAGCCGGCCTTGGTGAAAGTGCGCGCCAGCGACGCCGACAATCCGGCCCCGACGCCGACGATCAACGCGGTTCGATAGGGGGTCTCGGTCATTCAGGGTCCTCCAGACGGGGCGGCGCCGCATAAGAGCAGACGAACGGCTGCCGCCGTCAAGCGTTTCGTCGAGCGTTCGCCTGCTGGGCGGCCACTGCTCAATCGATGACCGCGATCGCGTTGATCTCGACAAGACAGCGTGGATCGGTGGCCAGCCGGACCACCTGAACCGTCGTGGTGGCCGGCTTGGCCGCCCCGAAATATTCGCCCCAAACCCGGTTGAGTGCGTCCTGATCGGTGAGGTCGGTCACGAATCGATCAGCGGTGACCACATCGGCGAACGTCGCGCCCACCGCCTCCAATCCGCGCTTAAGATTTTCCAAAGCCGCGCGCGCCTGCCCCGCCATGTCGCGCGGCATGGCGTCGAATTCCTCCGGCCGATGCGGATGATGGTGGTAGACCGGAGCCGCAGTGACGCCCGCCAGATAGACGGTCGTGCCGCCCTTGACCTTGATTGCCGGCGCGTAGGGCATCCACAAATCGGGCGCGTCCGGCCAATGAATGTGCTCGATAGTCTTGGTGGCGCTGTTGGGCATGACAAACCTCCTCGTGGAGCGGATTTGACATTCGCTACCCGCCCAGCCGCGAACTCCGGTAGCGAATGTCAAATCCAAAAGCTCCACTAGCATTTATAGTTGCTAGTGGTCCTTTGATCCTAACATTCGCATGAGAGGGTGCCGAAATGCGATGCGAATGTTAGACTCGGGCACTAGGCGGACGGTAAAAGACCTAGCACGAAAGATATCGCATCAGAGACAAGGCCATACAGAGCGATGCGCCCGATCCCGCAGGCCGCCGGCATCTACCTCGCCGTACTCCAATTCATCTTTGCGCTCGGCTGGACGAGCTACGCCTTCTATCTGCCGAAACTTGCCGCCGCGGTTGGGCTTTCGGCGGGCGCGGTCGCCCTCATCCTGATGCTCGACCAGGCCATTTTCACCGTGACCGACTTTTCGATGGGGATCGCCGCCGATCGGATTTCGCGCCTCGTCGGCCGGCTCGGCCACTGGGTCGCGGGCATCACATTCGTCAGCTGTCTCGCCTTCGTCGGCTTGCCGTTCATTGCGGCCGGACATCTCGGCGCCGCGCCGTTTCTTGCCCTGACCGTGATCTGGGCGATCACCTCGTCGGCGCTGCGGGCGCCGCCGCTCATGCTGCTCGGCAAATATGCGGCACGGCCGGCCATCCCCTATCTCGGCAGCCTTGCCATGCTCGGGCTCGGCATCGCCAGCGCAGTGTCGCCCTATCTCGCCATCACGCTCGCCAAGCAGGACCCGCGGCTGCCCTTCGTCATCGCCAGTGTCACGCTGCTGCTGGTCAGCCTCGCGCTCGCCAAGGTCGAGCGGTCGTTGGCAAAACAGGCGCCTGCCACCAACGAGCCGCCCCAAACGGTCGACCGCGCAGTGCCGAGGCCGGTCTTAATCTTCGGCCTCGCGGTCGTCATCTTCGCGCTTGGCTTCCAGCTCCACGTGTTCTTCAACAGCGCGCCGCTGTTCAAAAAATTCACCAGCAATATCGGCATGCTGCTGCCGGTGTTCTGGGTCGGCTTTTCGGTCGGCATGTTCCCGGCGAGCCGCATCACCAGGCGCTGGGGCGGTTTGCCGGTTATGGGCGCAGCCGGACTGCTCGGCGCCATCGCCATTGTGCTGATGGAAAGCTCAACGGTTCTCGGGCTGACGGTTGCAGCTCAGATCGTCGCCGGCGCGGCATGGGGCGCGATCCTGATGAGCGCGTTTGCGGCGGCCGCAGCGCTCGGGTCGACCGGCCATGAGGGCAAGACCACCGGCCTTATGTATTCCGGACTCGCGCTGGCGACATTCGCCCGCATGGCGACGAGCGCCAGCGGCGTCCTCACCGATCCGGCGTTTGCGCCACTGGTGCATTGGCTGCCGATCGCCTGTTGGGGAATCGGCGGGGCGTTGCTCTTGGCGCTGACGGCCTCATACGTGCGGGCCAGGGTGCGCGTGACAAAAGCGTAACACGGCATTGACTTAGCAATTTTTGTATATACGTTAAATTGTCAAATGGCGATCACTTACGATCCGGCGAAGCGCGACTGGACGTTGCGTGAGCGCGGGCTCGATTTCAACGATGCGGCAAAGGTGTTCGCCGGCCTGACGATCGATATTCCTGATTTGCGACACGACTACAGGGAGCCGCGAATTAATTCGGTCGGACACCTTGACGGTCGAATGGTTATTGTTTGCTGGACGCCACGCGGCGACAATCGCCGCGTGATTTCGATGAGGCAAGCTAATGAGCGAGAGAGGTCGCGGTACGCGCAGCGATTTGAAGAAGGCTGATGCTTATGTGCTTCGCAAGGAGGACTACGACGAAGTCCCCGAATTGACGGACGAGGATTTTGCGCGAGGCGTCTGGCATCGAGGGGGCAAAGCGCTGCCTCACGGACCGCGGGGCCGGCCTAAATCAAAGAATCCGAAGCGGCCGGTGAGTCTTCGCCTCGATCCGGAAGTGTTGGCACATTACCGCCGCAGCGGCCGGGGCTGGCAGAGCCGCATCAATGCGGTTTTGCGTAAAGCTGCAAAATTGCCAATCGACAAACGAAAAAAGGCATCGAGGTAACATGCGAACGATCAAAGCGAGATGCCGGGCGCCTTTCACATTCTAAACACGCCGAATTTCGTCTCCGGGATCGGTGCGTTCAGCGCCGCCGAAAAACACAGTGCCAGCACGCGGCGGGTCTCCGCCGGCGCGATGATGCCGTCGTCCCATAGCCGTGCGGTGGCGTAATACGGATTGCCCTCTGTCTCGTATTGCTCGCGGATCGGCTGCTTGAATTCTTCTTCCTCGACCTCGGACCACGTTTTGCCTTCGGCCTCGATGTTGTCACGGCGCACGGTGGCGAGAACGCTCGCCGCCTGCTCGCCCCCCATGACCGAGATGCGCGCGTTCGGCCACGTGAAGAGAAAGCGAGGTCCATAGGCGCGGCCGCACATGCCGTAATTGCCGGCGCCGTAGGAGCCGCCGACGATCACCGTGATCTTTGGCACCTGCGCGCAGGCGACGGCGGCGACCATCTTGGCGCCGTCCTTGGCAATGCCGCCGGCCTCGTAGTCGCGGCCCACCATGAAGCCGACGATGTTCTGCAGGAACAGGAGCGGCACGCGACGCTGGCAGCACAATTCGATGAAATGTGCCGCCTTGAGCGCACTTTCGGAAAACAGGATGCCGTTATTGCCCAGTATGCCGACGGGGATACCGTGGATGTGCGCGAAGCCCGTCACCAGCGTTGGCCCGTATAGCGCCTTGAACTCGTCGAACTCGGAGCCGTCGACGAGCCGCGCGACGACCTCGCGCACGTCGTATTGCTTTCGGAGATCGGCGGGCACGACGCCATCAAGCTCTGCCGAATCGTATTTCGGCGCGGCCGGCTTGCCGAGTACGATGTCGCCTACCTTCCTGGTATTGAGATTACCGACAACGCGACGGCACAGCGCCAATGCGTGACGGTCGTTCTCGGCCAGATAATCCGCGACGCCGGACTTTTTGGTATGCACTGCGGCGCCGCCCAATTCTTCGGCACTGACAACCTCGCCGGTCGCCGCTTTCACGAGCGGCGGCCCGCCGAGAAAGATGGTGCCTTGGTTTTTCACGATGATGGTCTCGTCCGACATCGCCGGCACGTAGGCGCCACCGGCCGTGCAGGAGCCCATGACGACCGCGATCTGCGGGATGCCGGCGGCCGAAAGCGTTGCTTGATTGTAGAAGATGCGGCCGAAATGCTCGCGGTCCGGGAACACCTCGGTCTGATGCGGCAGGTTGGCGCCGCCGGAATCGACCAGATAGATGCAAGGCAGCCTGTTGTCGCGCGCGATCTCCTGCGCGCGCAGATGCTTCTTCACCGTCAGCGGATAATAGGTGCCGCCCTTGATGGTCGAGTCGTTGCAGACGATGACGCATTCGCGGCCGGCAACGCGGCCAATGCCGGTAATGAGCCCGGCGCCATGAATGGCGTCGTCGTAGATGCCGTGCGCCGCCAACGGCGACAGTTCAAGAAATGGCGCGCCGGCATCGAGCAGCGTCATCACGCGCTCGCGCGGCAGCAACTTGCCGCGCGCGAGATGGCGCTCGCGGGCGCGCGGCGGCCCGCCTCCGGCCGCCTTGGCGCGTGTTTGTTCAAGCTCCTCGACCAGAGCGCGCATCGCTGCCTGATTGGCGCGAAACTCATTCGAACCCGTATCGATGCTCGACGCGATGACCGCCACGATAACCTCACATCGAAAGTGAACCGATTGTCAGAAACTCTTTTCAGCCGCACGCGCCGCACAAACTCGCGTGCATGCGGCAATCACAAATAACATAAGGAACCGCAACTTTCTTCTCCCTTGTCATGAGGAACCGAAACTTTCCGCCCCGCACAGCGTTCGTCTCAAAGCAAACGGCATGCGCGAGCACCGCCGCAAGAGCGTAACGCGCATGAAGCGCACCAGAGAGGAGTTGTCGAATGACGAAATATAGAAGCGCATTGTTGGCCGGGGTCGCGGCTCTGGCCATCGCGGGAGGCAGCGGATTTGCCTTCGCACAGACACATGGCAGCGGCTCGATGGGCGGCGGCATGTCACCCGGTGGCGCGGGCGGCCAGTCGCCCGCAGGTCAGGCGGCGCCGAGTACCTCGAGTGAGAATCCTGGTGGGACCGGTTCTGGCGAGCACGGAACGGCACAGCATCCGGGCGCCGGAAAAACGCAGGGCGGCATGAAACCGCAGGCGCAAGAGCACCCAGGCGCCTCCCCGCAGAAGGGCGACAACGGCTCAAAGCAAAGCGCGCAAGGCGCGGGAAACGAAAAGCCCTCGACGACAGAATCGGGAAAACACGGCGGCAAGCATGAAGCGCAGGCGCCTGATGAGGGCACGAAGAACCGTAAGAACGGGACCGCGATGGAAGGCCATAGCGCCGCCCCTGCGAACGGCACACACGAAGGCGCCGATGCCAGACCTGAAAACGGCGGACGTGAAGGCGCCAGCGCGCGCGAAGGCGCCAACGTGGCACCCAGCGGCAGCGTGAAGTTCTCGGAGCGGCAGCGCACGACCATCAAACGCACCATCATTGATGCGCACAGTGCGCCTCGGACCGATCACGTCGACTTCGACGTGCGGGTCGGTGCGGTCGTTCCGCGCGACAGCATTCATGTCGTTGCGGTCCCCGAAACGCTGGTCCGGATCGAGCCGCGTTGGCGCGGACTTTTGTATTTCGTCTATGAGGACGAGATCGTCGTCGTCAATCCCAGGGACATGCACATCGTCGCCGTGGTTGCGGTGTGACACGCGCAGAGATAACGGATTAAGGCTTAGGCGCGGGCGAGAAATCGCCCGCGCCGATCTATGCGCGCACTTCCTGGCGCTGGAAGACCACGTAACCGATCACGAACAGGATGATCGTCGTCGCGATCAGGCCGACGATCTGAGGCCAGGCAATCAGGACACTGGCCGCAAGCGGCAGCGGCGACCCTAACACTGCGCCCTGCAGCTGGCTCAGATAGATCGGTCCAAGCGCGCGCGTCGTCGGATCGAGGATCGCCACCACGATTTCGCCGAACAAGGTCGACGGTGAGAGCCGCGCCAATATCTGCTCCAGCACGACCGTACCCGGCGTCTGCAGTCCGAGCGCCGTGTAACGCGGGTCGGGCGGCACAATGATCGTCGCCAATTCACCGGCAAGCACCGGCCAGATGACATAGAAGAACAACCAAAGCCCGAGCGTCGCCAGCGCCGCAGTCGCGGCCGAGCGGAACAAGATCGAGAACAGCAGCGCCAGCGACAGCCACACACCGGCATACACGATCGTCACCAGCAAAAAGACGAAGGCCCGGGCGATCTCCTCGCCGCCCGGCGGAATGCCGATGAACAGCAGCCCGAGGCCGACGACCAAAAGCCAGAGCACGACCAGAGCGATCGCCAGCGTCATCAGCGCGCCGAGAAATTTGCCGAACAGCAGCGCGTCCCGGTAGATCGGCTGCGACAGGATGCGCGACAGCGTGCGCCGGTTATGCTCGCCGTTAACGGCGTCGAATGTGAGCCCGATCGCCATCACCGGCACGAGCAGCGACAGCCAGAAGATGAAAGATGGCAGCGGCTCACGCGACGTCGTGAAGAATTTCAGGAACAGGAACGGATCTTCGGCGACCGTATCCTTGATCTGCTGGGTCGCTACATAGACGGTGCCGACCGCGATCAGCATCACGATCAGCTCAAGGATGATGAAGCGCACACTGGTAAGGTGGTCGGCGAGTTCCTTGAGCATGACCACGCCGAGACCGTTAAAGGCCGAACCCTCACGCCGCATGACGCGCTCCTTCCTTCGGAACCTCGTCGGGCTTGCTTTCGAAATAGTGGTTGTAGATCGCTTCCAGGCTCGGTTCCTGAACGCCGAGATATTTGAGGCGGCCCTGCATGGCCACGACTTCGGCGGCTGCTTCCGAACGCACGTCGCGATCCGCATGCAGGCGCAGTTTGCCAATTCCCGTTTGCTCGAGACCGCTCACGCCGGGGATCAACGCCAGCCGCTCCGCGAGCCCTGCCCCCTCCGCCTCGATGTCGACCACGTAGCCTGCACCAAGCACCTCGCGGCCGAGTTCGGACACCGTGCCCATCAGTGCGATACGCCCCGCGCTGAACAGGGCGACGCGGTCACAGACACTCTGCACACGCTCCAGCAAGTGCGACGACAGCAGAACCGACACACCCTCCGCCTTGAAGCGGCGGATGATGCCGAGGAGTTCCGTGGTCGCGTGCGGATCGAGCCCGGACGTCGGTTCGTCGAGAATGGCGATCTGCGCGCCCTTCATCAGGATTTCGGCAAGTCCCAGCCGCTGACGCATGCCGCGCGAGAACGTGCCGACGTAATGGTTGGCGGAATCGGGAAGACCGACCCGTTCGAGCGCCTCGGCGATGCGCTTTTCGCGCTCGTTGAAGCGAAAACCGATCAGCCGCGCGGTGTAGCGCAGGTTGTCGGCCGCGGTGAGCTGATCGTAGAAACCGACCGTGTCGGGCAGATAACCGACGCGGCGTTTGACCGAAAGCGGCTCGCGCGCCGGGTTAAAGCCGAGCACGCTGACCTCGCCGCCCGAAATGTCGGTCAGCCCGAGCAGCATCAGAATGGTTGTCGTCTTCCCTGCCCCGTTCGGACCGAGGAGACCGAAGATCTCCCCGCGCCCGACAGAAAACGAAATATGGTCGACCGCAACCGCCTGACCGTAGGTCTTGGTCAGGTCCTTGGCCTCGATGACGGTATCGCCGCTCATCGCCGACCGAACCTTGCCACTGCGCCGACCATGACGAGGAGCGCAATGCCGATAATGCCGACCCCGGCGATGCCCCACATCGTGGATGTCGTCACCGTGACGCGGAAGTCGGTCGAAGCGGATTCGCCACGGGCGGATGCCGAGATCGTAGCCACATAATCGCCCGCGATAGACTTGTCGGTGGGCGTGATCAGCGCCTGCACCTCCTTATTGGCGTTGGGCGCGATCCGGTCGATGGATTTCGGGTTGAATTCGACCTTCCAGCCGCTCGGTGCCGAGCCGCTGAGCTCGACATCGTCGGCGGGCGCCGTGCCGGTGTTGGTGATGACGATCGGCACCGGCGTCTGCTTGCCGGCCGACGCGCGCGTCGATACCAGGCCCTCGCGGCCGCTAATCGAAAGCTTCGGCTGCCCGGTAATGTTCAATCCGAGATCGGCCGTCGCTGACGTGTCCTCAGAGCTGACGCGCGCCGTGACCTTGTAATTGCCGGCGGCCGCAGTATTCGGCGGCGTCACCTTGAGCTTCACGTTCTTGCTCTGGCCGGCGTCGATCGGCACGGCGTTGACTTCCTGGGTGCCGTATTCCTCGGTGAACGAGGCGTCGAAATTCTTCGGCGCCTGCACGCCCAGACTCACGGTCAGCTTCTTGCCGCTGTCGTTCTTGATGGCGAGCGTGTATTCGAAGCTTGACTTGGATGTGCCGCGCAGCTCGGGAAGCTGCGGCGTCAGGGTGAGCTTGGCGGGCAGGTCCTTGGCGAGCGTGACCGCGATCGGCAGATCGAGCTTTGTCGTTCCGCCGGCGGCCGAGACAGTGAGCGTCTGTGTGCCGATAGCGGCGGTCTTTGGCACATCGAGGCGCAGCTCGAGGCTGACACTCGCATTGGTCGCCGGCATCGCCGCGGCGATCGGCTGCCCGCCGCCCATTAGAGTCGCCGTCCAACCGGAAGGCACGCCGCCAACCGACAGATTCAAGCGCTCCGGCGCCATGCCATAGTTCTGCAGCTTCAGGCTGATGTTGGATGTTTCGCCCGGCCGTACCGTGACGGCCGGATAGTCGCTCATCAAATAAAGGCCCTTGACGTCCTTGGGCGCGTCCTTGGGTGCGTCTTCAGCCTTGGCTGCCACTGCAAAAACGGCGGCCAGGGCCGCAGCCGCGGCGATGAATCCAAATCGCATCGACGTAAGCTCCCGTGCAAAAAATGTTCTGTGCGCCCCTCTAGCCCAGCGCCCTCCGAAGCGCCAGCACGCAGGCGGCATTGTCGGGGCAATCGTGACAAAATGATGCAGACATGGGGCCCCCTGGCCGCACCTGCGGTAGAGAGCCGCAGCGCGGTTGTGGGTTTCGCCGATGCATCCCAGACAGTGCCCGGCCCAAGCCTAACCCCGAAATTCCGGTACCAATTGCCGCTCGTGCGGCTCCGAGATGCCGCAACGTTAAAATCAGTTAATATTTCTGCGCCCATGAGCCGCACTGCCAAGAGCCGCCCTGACAAGACCGGCCACCCGAATCGCGTCGGCGCGATCAGTGCGGGCCTTTTGGCCTTCCGGCGCAGTAATGGCCTTGAAGTCCTGCTGGCACATCCGGGTGGACCGTTCTGGCGGAACAAGGACGACGGGGTGTGGACGATCCCCAAGGGCCTTGCCGAACCCGGTGAGGATTTGCTGACGGCGGCGCAACGCGAATTTGCCGAGGAGACTAATTTATCCGCCCGCGGACCATTCATCGCTCTCACACCGGTCAAGCAGAAGGGCGGCAAGGTCGTTAGCGTCTGGGCCGTCGAAGCCGACTTCGATCTCGCACACTTTGCCAGCAACACATTCGACATCGAGTGGCCGCCAAGATCAGGACGCCGGCAAAGCTTTCCCGAGATCGACCGCGTCAGCTATTTCACGCTGCCAATCGCCGCGATCAAGGTTCTGTCCTACCAGCTGCCGCTGCTGCGCGAATTGGAGCAGCACTTGAAGTAAGCTTTGCCTATTCCCGCGGCGCGTCCGGCCAATCGACTTCGTCGTGCTCCAGCACCCACGATTCACGCCGGGCTGCTTCGCGCCATTCGGCCGATGCCGGCAGCGCGATGACGGTACGCATGTAATCGCGCGCCGCAGCACTCACCTCGACCGCATAGGTGTGAAAGCGCCACACGACCGGTGCGTACATGGCGTCGGCCGCGCCAAAATCGCCGAACAAAAACGCGCCGCCGGCGCCAAATCGCGCGCGGCATTCGCTCCAGACCGCGTCGATCCGTGCCACGTCGGCCATCACCGCGGCGTCGAGCGCGCGGTGTTTCACCGGCCTGCGCACATTCATCGGCAAGTGACGGCGCAACGGCTGAAATCCTGAATGCATCTCGGCCGAGATCGCGCGCGCATACGCGCGGGCGGCAGGCGACTGCGGCCATAGGCGGGCCTCCGGAAACTTTTCGGCGAGGTACTCAAGGATCGCCAGCGTTTCCCACACGCGAACCTCGCCGTCGATCAACACGGGCACGCTGCCCCTCACCTCGCCGCCGCTTAGCGCGGACACTCTCGTCCTAAAGTCCGGCGAGTTGAGCGGAATCAGCGCTTCCTCGAATGCAATCCCGGTGGCCTTCATGGCCAGCCATGGCCGCAACGACCAGGATGAGTAATTCTTGTTACCGATGAGCAGACGAAGCGGCATGCGCTCCTCGATCCATTTTTGGCTACCACGCCCGCTCGCCCTGGCATCAGGGCGACGGAAACAATTCATTCGTCTTGCCGGTCAGGCGAGAGCCCAGAAGACCGATCCACTCGTGGGCGGCCTCATCGGTCCGGCGCAAACCTTCGCTCAGCGAGCCAAATGGGCGCGCCGCGTCAATCCACCCCCGCGTGCGCCAGTCGACCGGATAGGCTTCCACCGCAAAGCCGGCGGCGCGAAATGCCGCGATGGCGCGCGGCATGTGGTAGGCCGAAGTGATCAGCAGCCAGCGTTCGCCGGGCTTCGGCTGCGCGATCAGGCGCGAGAACACGGCATTCTCGATGGTGTTACGCGATTGCTCTTCCGCCGTGATGCGATCGTGTGCGACACCGAGCGCTTCCAATTCCTCGACCGCGAACGGCGCTTCCGCGATCCGATCGGCCAGCACGGCATTGCTGCCCCCGCTAAAGACGATGCGTGCATTCGGATAGCGGCGGGCCAGCGCCGCCGCCGCGGTGATACGCTCGGCCGCTTCGTTGAGCGCGACCGCGCCGCGCGCCGCCGAAACGTCCGGCGTGATCGCGCCGCCCAGCACGACGATGCCGTCCGGCGGGCCCCGCGAAGAGTCCCAAGACGGGAAACGCTGTTCCAGCGGCAGGATCAAAATATTGCCGAGTGGCGACCAGCCGGCCACAGCGGTAAGCACAATGCTGGTTACGACCAGCCAGCTCGCGAGCCGCCGGTACTGCGTGAACAGCAACAAAACACCGACGATGCCGATCTCGATCAACAGATTAGACGGCAGCGTGACAAAGCCGAGGAATTTGGAAAGGATGAAGAGCATTCCCCCTCCTCCGCGTCGCGGCGCTTCATCCAGGGCCGATTGACGAAACGGTGAGCTTCACGACAGCGCCTTACGCCACGCCGCGTAGCGCGCCTTGGCCTCTTCGTTCGGCGGATAAAGGCCGGGCAGTTGGACACCGTTTTCGACTTCGCTGAACACCCAGCTTTCGTATAACTCGTGTTCCGCGCCTTCATGGGCGACGAAATCCAGGAGGTTCTGTGGAATAACCACGGCCCCGTCGTCGTCGACGACGATAATGTCGCCAGGAAAAATCGCGCAGCCGCCGCAGCCGATTGGCTGCTGCCAGCCGACAAAGGTCAAGCCGTTGACCGAGGCCGGTGCTGCGACGCCGGCGCACCAGACCGGTAATCCGCTCATGACCACACCGGCGCGGTCGCGCAGCACGCCGTCAGTGACCAGCGCCGCTACGTTTCGCTTTTTCATGCGCGCGCAAAGGATGTCGCCGAAGATGCCGGCGCTGGAGACGCCCATGGCGTCGGCCACCGCGATCGCTCCCTCAGGCATGTCTTCGATGGCGGCGCGGGTCGAAATCGGGTGTGCCCAGCTCTCAGGGGTCGCCAAGTCCTCGCGGACCGGCACGAAGCGCAACGTGAAGGCCGGACCGATAATGCGCTCACCCTTGGGAACCAGCGGTTTCGGACCATTCATCCAGCAACGGCGGATGCCCTTCTTAAGCAGCATGGTGGTGATCGTTGCGGTCGTCACCTTGCGCAGAACGTCGAAGACAGCGTTGCTCATGGCCTATCTCGTCGAAGAAGTTGAAAAATCATGCTGGCCGCATCCCGAGTCGTTCATCGCGACGCCGCAGCCAGGCGACGAACGGTATCGACAGCAGCACCATCCAGGCCTTGCCGATAATTTGCCCGAGAAGAAAGTCCAGCGAGCCGAACGCCAACCACAGAAACACGACCGAGTCGACGACAAGTCCGGCACAGCTCGACGCTATCACAGCGGCAACGAGGCGGCGCCGCGCCAGCGGCGTGTAGACGGCGAGATCGGCGAACTCGGAAAGCAGGAATGCGACCGCGGAGGCGAGGATCAGAGCGGCAGGAGCAACCAACACCGAAATGCCGGCGCCGACCAGGATCGCCAGCGCCGACATCGCCGCGCCGAGCCTGCGTTGGACGAGATCGCGCAGCACCAGGGCGACACCGACCATCATCACGCCCGAGGGCGCCGTGATGCCCGGCGCGACCGGCACCACGCATGGTCCGTGCGGCGCCATGCACGCGGTCCCGACATGGCCGATCAGCCAATTGGCCGCCGGAATGGTGAGCGCGAATAGGACGAGAAAGAACGCACCCTCTCGCGTGCGCCGGCGCTCCTCGGCAGCCATCATGACGCGGTCTTCCACTTGGCATAGCCCTCCGCTCGCAGCCGACAGGCCGGGCATTCTCCGCAGCCGTAACCCCATTCGTGTCGGTGCTGCCGGTCGCCGAGATAGCAGGTGTGGGTTTCGGCGAGAAGGAGATCAATCAGCCGCTTGCCGCCGATCGTCTCGGCGAGCGCAAACGTGCCGGCCTTGTCGATCCACATCAACGGCGTATGAATGACAAAGCGCCGGTCCATGCCGAGCGTGAGCGCGACCTGCATGGCCTTGATCGTGTCGTCGCGGCAGTCCGGATAGCCGGAGAAATCGGTTTCGCACATGCCGGCGACCAGGTGTTTGACGCCGCGCCGATAGGCGAGCGCGGCGGCGAAGGAAAAAAATACAAGATTGCGTCCCGGCACGAACGTCGTCGGCAATCCTTCGTCCGACACCTCGATCGCGATGTCGCGTGTGAGTGCGGTCTCGGAAATGTCCGCGAGCGCATCGATGCGCAGCACATGATCATCGCCGAGCCGCTCGCGCCAGTGCGGCGACATCGCCGACAGCGCTTGGCGAATCCGAGGCCGTACTTCGAGTTCGACGGCATGGCGCTGCCCGTAGGCGAATCCAACTGTCTCGACTCGCGCGAAGCGCTCCAGCGCCCAGGCGAGGCACACCGTGGAATCCTGTCCGCCAGAGAACAGCACCAGCGCACCGTCAAGCAAGCTCACGGCGCCCGTTCCT
>DASZWK010000042.1:0-8439 GCA_035546235.1 Xanthobacteraceae bacterium
GAACCGGTGAACTCCGAGGCCAATTTCAACGCGGCGATCACGCGTCTGTGCCTGGGCGATTATCGCGAAGGCTGGAAGCAATACGAGCACCGCTGGGGGACGAAGCATTTCGCGGGTCATTGCCCCAACTATCCGCAGCCCATGTGGCGCGGCGAAGATATTGCCGGAAAGAGAATCGTGCTGAACGCCGAGCAGGGCATGGGCGACGTCATCCAGTTCGTGCGCTATGCGCCGCTGGTTGCCGAACGCGGCGCCGAAGTTGTCCTCGCGGTGCCGCGTGCGCTCAAAACGCTGGTGGAAACAGTGCCGGGCGTTTTTCTCGTTGCGTCCAGCGGCGACGGGCTGCCGGAGTTCGATCTATATTGCCCGCTGATGAGCCTGCCGCTGGTCTTTGGCACCGAGCTTGCAACAGTGCCGGCGAACATTCCTTATCTGCGGCCTTATGCGGATCGCATCGCCGCGTGGCAACCGCGCTTGCCCGACAACGGAAGGGCGCGTGTCGGGGTGTGCTGGGCAGGCAATCCTGGTTTTGGCAACGACCGCCATCGTTCGATCCCGCTCGAACGCTTTGCCGCGCTGTTTGACGTGCCCCGGATCGATTTCGTCAGCCTGCAAAAGGAAGTGAACCCGGCGCACGTGGCGCTGTTGGAGCAGCACGGGATATTGCGGCTTGGCGAGCAATTCGAAGATTTTGCGGACACCGCCGCCGTCATCGCGATGCTCGACCTTGTTGTTGCGGTCGACACTTCGGTTGCCCACCTCGCAGGCGCGATGGGCAGGGTGACGGCTCTTCTGCTGCCGTTCTCGCCCGATTGGCGTTGGCTGCTCGACCGCAACGACAGCCCCTGGTATCCGACCATGCGCCTGTTTCGACAGAGCTCGACCGGGGATTGGGGCGACCCGCTTGGGAAGCTGTGCCGGGAGCTCGAGGACGTAGCACGGCGTCCCCGCTGAGTTCGGTTGACCGCACTTGCCCAGGAATCGGGTGGCGCTGCGCGCTGTGATAACAGCACTTGCGTCTTAATCAGAACATTGCGGGTGACGTAATGACAAGCCGTGTTGTCAGGACCTATGGGACCGTCGGCGCAGACGAACAGAAGGCGATGAGCGGCTTGGAGTTTGTCCAGGGTCTCGTCAATAGGACGCTGCCGCTGAATACGATGGCGGAGACGCTGGTCTACGACGTGATCGAAGCGGTGAGCGGCCGCGTTGTCGTCGCCGCCAAGCCGAATGGCGCTCATCTCAATCCCTCCGGCACGGTTCACGGCGGCTACGCGGCGACGCTGCTCGATAGCTGCATGGGGCTCGCGATCCGCTCGACGCTGGACAAGGGCTTCGGCTCGACAACGCTCGAATTCAAGATATCGCTACAGCGGCCGATTACGCCGGAGACGGGCTTGATCTCCGCGGAGGGCGTTGTTCTCAGCCGTGGCCGCCGTATCGGTACGGCCGAAGGGCGCATTATGGACGAGCAGGGGCGGCTGCTCGCCCACGGCACGACGACATGTTTGATCTTTGAGAGCTGAGTTGGAACGTAGCGTTTCGACAGAAACAGGTCGCTACCCGCAATTCCACATCGGTCCGATCGGGGTCGGCGTCCAGCACGGGCCAAAGCTGCCGCCGTTGTAGCGGCCGCGGTAATATCCGGGCCGGCCGAAATAGTAGTGGCCGCGATAATCCCAGTAGCTCGGCACGTATTCGGGACCGTCGCCAATGACTCCCCGCGGGCCATAGATGGGAACGTTGGTGTTCGGCGGCTGATGATAGCCGGGCAGGAAGCCGTAGCCGTGCCAGTGATAGACCGGCCGCTTCTTGTGCGGCGGCGCGGCCAGCGCAAGAGCGGGCACGAGCGCCAAGACAATTGCGCTCGATAGAAAAATTCGATGTGACATCATCACGATGCGGCTTCCAGTTCGCGTAAACGGGCGTGATGATACGCCGGAACCGGCAGCCCGAGATTGCCGCGCAGCGTTGAACTTTCGTATGCGGTACGGAACAGTCCGCGCCGCTGCAATTCGGGAATAACGCCATCGACGAAGTCGTTCAGGCTGCCGGGAAAGTACGGCAGGATGACGTTGAAGCCGTCGGCGGCGTGCTCTTCGACCCACTGCTGCATCGTATCGGCGATCTGCTCGGGCGTTCCCACGACTTCAAGGTGGCCGCGCGCACCGGCGAACCGCTGGTAGAGCTGGCGGATCGTGAGGTTTTCCCGCTTCGCCATCTCGGCCACCGCGTCGGCGCGGCTCGCAACCACGTCGTTTTTGGGTAGTTTCGGCAGCGGGCCATCGAGTGGATAGCCGGTGAGATCGAAGCCGATGCGGCGCGACAGCAATCCAAGCCCGACGTCCGGATGGATAAGGTCCTGCATATAGGCATATTTTTTCTTTGCCTCTTCCTCAGTCCCGCCGACGGTGACGGCCAGTCCCGGCAAAATCTTCAGGTGATCGGGGTTACGGCGGTATTTCGCCATGCGGCCTTTGACGTTGGCGTAGAAAGCCTGGCCGTCTTCGAGTCGCGATTGAGCAGCGAAGATGACTTCGGCGGTTTCGGCGGCGAGCTCCATGCCGTCTTCTGATGCGCCAGCCTGAACCAGCACGGGCTGGCCCTGCGGTGAGCGCGGCACGTTGAGCGGACCTCGTACATCGAAATATTTGCCGTGGTGATCCAGCACATGCATCTTGTCGGGGTCGAAGAACGCTCCGGTGGCACGGTCGCGCACGAACGCGTCGGCATCCCAGCTGTTCCACAGGCCGACAACGACCTGGGCGAACTCGCGCGCCCGGCGATAGCGTTCGACCTTGGGTGGGTGCGCGGTGCGGCCGAAGTTTTGCGCCTCGGTTTCGTTGCCCGAGGTGATCAGGTTCCAGCCGCCGCGGCCCTCGCTGACCAGATCGAGCGAGGCGAACTTGCGCGCCAGCGCGAACGGTTCCTCATAAGTGGTACTCGCGGTGCAGACCAGGCCGATGTTGCGGGTGAAGCCGGCAAGAGCCGCCATCTGGGTGAACGGCTCGATCCAGGCGACGTAATGCATGCGGTGCAGTCCGTCGGGACTGGTTGTCCACGCGCTCTGCGTGTCGGCCGAAAACATCATGTCGAAACAGCCACGCTCCGCCGTCTGGGCCATTTCCACAATGCGCTTGAAGTTGACGTTGGCGTCGGCGTGCGAATCGGGGTGACGCCAGGACGCCACGTGGTGGCCGACCGGCCGCACGAACAGGCCGAGCTTCATGTGATTAGGCTTGTCGCTCTTGGTCATGTGCAGTTCCCGTCAGCATTTCCAAGCACCGCAAGGTTGCGGCGCACCGTGGCGCCCGACGGGATATTCGGCAAGCTCGGCCGTAAGATCAATGCGTATTTTCGGACGCCTATGCCGCGCGATGGACATAGTCCCGCAGGGCCGCGGCGACGCGGCCGATCACCGGATCCCAGCTGCGCGATTTGTCCTGCCGGAATTGCCGCACACTCGGATACCAAGGACTGTCATCACGGTCGAGCAGCCAGCGCCAGCATGTGTTGTATCGATTGAGCAGCCACAGCGGCTTCCCGAGTGCGCCGGCAAGGTGCGCGACCGACGTATCGACCGCAATGACGAGGTCGAGATTGTCGATCAGCGCCGCGGTGTCGGAAAAGTCGTGAAAGTCGCTGCTCCAGTCGATGATGCGATGGCGCAGCGGGCTGCTCCGCAACTGCGCGATCGCGTCCTCGCCTTTCTGCAGGCTCACGAAGTCGCAATCGGCTACGTCGAGCAACGGTGCGAGTGAGTCGAAGGTGACGCTGCGCTGTCGGTCGATGAGATGTGCGTTAGGCAGCCGCTTGCGCGGATCGCCGGCCCAGACCAGTCCAACTCGGGGTTGGCCGTGCGGGCCGAGCCGGGCGCGCCATCCATCTCGCTTGGCTGCATCCGACGACAGGTAGCGGGTTTCACCCGGGATCGTGTCGAGTTCGGTGTTGAATGCGAGCGGCAGGCTCAGGAGCGGGCAATGCATATCGAAAGCGGGCAGGGGATCGCCCTTCGCAATGACCTCCGTGCCGGACGACAGCGTCCGCATCAGTGCGACGAGCGGCTTCTGCACCTCAAAAATTACACGTGCGCCGCGGGCGGTCACGCGCGGCACGTAACGGCAGAACTGCAGGGTATCGCCCAGTCCCTGTTCGGCGTGCAGCAGGATGGTCTTGCCGGCGATGTCATCAGTCCCGATCCATTGCGGCTGTGCAAAATTGCGGCCTTCGGAATTCAGTTGATCCGTGAGCCATCGCCATTCGTATTGCTTCCATCCGCGGCCTAGATCGCCGGTAAGCAGCAGACAATGCGCTGCATTGAAATGGGCCTCGGCAAAATCCGGCCGCAGCGCGATCGCGCGTTCGAAACTCGCCAGCGCCTCCTCGAAGCGATCCAATTCCCTCAGCGCATTGCCGCAATTGGAATAGGCTTCGGCAAAGTCTTGCCGCAGCCCGTAGGCCCGCTGGTACTCCTCCAGCGCTTCTTCGAAGCGATGCAGTTCTTGCAAGGCATTGCCGCGATTAGAGAGCGCCTCGGCAAAATCGGGCCGCAGTGCCAGTGCGCGATCGTAGCTCACCAGAGCTTCCTCGAAGCGATGCAGATCGTGCAGGACGGTCCCACGGTTGGAATGCGCTTCGGCGTAATCTGGCTTTAAGGACAGGGCGCGATCATAGCCCGCCATCGCTTCGTCCAGGCGTTTCAGCTTGCGCAGCGCATTGGCGCGATTGCAATGCGCCTCGGCAAAGTTCGGCTGCAGCTTAAGTGCGCGCTCGCAGCTCGTCAGCGCTTCTTCGAAACGCTTCAGTTCGCAGAGCACATCGCCACGGTTGGAATGCGCTTGGGCGAAGTCCGGGCGCAGCGCGAGCGCATGGTCGTAGCTGGCGAGCGCTTCGTTAAAGCGCAGCAAAGCTTTAAGCACATTGCCCCGGTTTGAATGGGCCTCGGCGTAATCGGGCCGCAACACGAGCGCGCGCTCTAAGCTCTTCAGCGCCCCCTCGTATCGCTTCAATTCCTGCAGCACGACGCCTTGATTGTTGAGGACGAAAGCATTGTCGGGGCTCGATTTGAGCGCTCGCTCGATGTGCTGCAGTGCTTCGGCATGCTGGCCCCTCTGCAAGAAGATGGCGCCCAGCAATTGCCGGCTGTCAAAATGATCGGGTAAGGCGGCAAGGATTTGGCGATAAATCTGTTCGGCCTCGCCCAAGCGGCCTGCTTGGTGCCGCGCCAGTCCGTCGGCAAAGGCCGATGTCAGCGAGGCAGCTTTCGCCTGGTGCGCATGGGTGGGCCTCATCCGAGCCGTTCGGACCGCCAATTTTGTTTTCTTCAACATTGTATGGCCCGCGCGCAAACGTCTGAATTACAACGTGCGGCTTACGGCGAGCGGCCGGCCGTGCTTGGGATTGGGCGCCACGGTGCGGCCCGACGCGCCGTAGATTTGCGGCGACGACTTTTTGGCCAGCTGGCCGGAGAGCCGCCGCACGATACCCTCGGAAACGGCATGCGCCGTCGCCAGTACGGCCATGTTCCTTTGCAGCGTTGTGCGCAGTTCCTCCTGCGCGCTCTTGAGTGTGGTGCAGCGGGCAGGTACGGCCTGCATGATGAACTTGGCGTGGGCTTTGATCCGCTCGCTGGCAGCGTAAAGCCTGCCCGCCAGAGCCTTCTTGGTGGGTTCGATTTCGGCGGCGCTGCGCACCTTGCCGGCACGCACCAGGGTCGTTTCCTTCTGCAGCAGGGCTGAGAGACCCGCGAACAGGTCGGTCAGATCGTCGACCGCGCGCTCGGCTTCGGCTTTGCTGGTGATCGGGGTCATTGGGCATATGCTCCTTTACCGTGCAGTCCCTTGCCGACTGTTCCGCCGCCGGTCGATGCTTTGACGTCTATTCCCTGGTGCCGCAGCAGTTCGCTGTAAACATCGGTGGCAATGCCGATGCCGCCGCTCTTGGCGAAAGTCTTGGCGTATTGGTCGGTGAGGAACGAGCGCCACACCTTCAGTGCGCCGCTGCCGCCGAACGGACCATCGCCGTCGATGCCCGTGAACATCTGCTGGAACATGCTGTTAAGGAACATGGCCTCGAAATCTTCCGCGGCGTGTTTGGCCTTGCCCTTGGTTTTCATCTCGGCCTGAACGCTCGCGAGACCGGCATTGCCTAATGCCGATAGCGAAGAACCCAGTTCCGCGGCGCTTGTCGCTGTCATCACATCACCTCGATGTCGGCCTGGATTGCGCCGGCGGCCTTGATGGCTTCAAGGATGGTGATCAAATCGCGCGGCCCGATGCCGAGCGAATTGAGCCCGTCGACGATCTGCTGTAGCGAGACGCCCTCGTGGACGAGCGCGAGCTTTTTGCCTTCTTCCTGAACGCCGACCCGGCTGCGCGGCACCACGACGGTGCGACCGCCCGGCGCAAACGGCTGCGCTTGGCTCACCTGCGGCGCCTCCGAGATGGTGACGGTGAGATTACCCTGCGCCACCGCGACCGTAGAGACGCGCACGTCGCGGCCGATGACGATGATGCCCGAGCGTTCGTCGATGACGATTTTGGCGGCCTCATCCGGCTCGACCTGGAGCTGCTCGATGTCAGTGAGCAACTCGACCACGTTCTCATGCAACTTCTTCGGTAGCGTCAGCTGCACTGTCGACGGATCAAGTGGCTGGGCGACCGGCAGGCCCATGTAATCGTTGATCGCGACCGCAATCCTCTTGGCAGTAGTAAAATCGGGGTTGCGCAGCGCGATCCGCAACTGGTTCATCGTGTTGAGCGAGAATTCGATCTCGCGTTCGATGATGGCGCCGTTCGGCAATTGCCCAACGGTCGGAACGCCGCGGGTAATGCTGGCGGCCTGACCCTGCGCTTGGAACCCCCCTATGGAGAGGGAACCCTGTGCGACCGCGTAGACGTTGCCGTCGGCGCCGAGCAGCGGGGTCACAAGGAGGGTGCCGCCGGCAAGACTTTTGGCATCCCCCATGGCTGAAGCGGTGACGTCGATACGTGTGCCCTGGGTGGCGAATGCCGGCATGTTTGCAGTCACCATCACGGCGGCGACGTTGCCGGTGCGGATCTGCTGGCCGCGAATATTGACGCCGAGCCGTTCCAGCATCGCTTGCAGCGATTGCTTGGTGAAAGGCGCGTTGTTGAGCGTGTCGCCGGTGCCGTCAAGACCGACGACCAAGCCGTACCCGATCAGTTGGTTCTGACGGATACCCTCGACATTCGCCAAGTCTTTTATACGCGACGTCGCTGCTGCTGGCGGCACGGCAATGCCGAGCGCGACCAGCGCGGCTAGCGCGGTCTTAATCGTGCCTCGCATCTCTTGCTCCCCAAGAGGTCGGACGCAGTTCCAGATGCCAGGAGCGTGCCAGCTGCTGCGAATTTCAATAAGGCACTGAATTTATGAGGTAATTGCTCGCAGCTTGATGTGTTACGTGAGCACGCGAGCGAGCAGCCCTTGCCGGGGTTGGGCAAGTTTTGCCGCCCTTTACCCGCCGTTAACCATAAACCGACACCTTATCGCAATGCGCGTCTACGGACCCAATGGAACTGCGCTCGCAACGACGCCGTCGCCAGCGCGCCGCTCGTCAGGTGGAACCTTCAGCCTGTCGGAGCCGGCGAGCCAACAGCCGCAAAGTGCGGCGGTGGCATTGCGGACGCTTGGCGGCATCGATGCACTCATCGCGCTGCAGGGGGTTGAGGACCCGGTCGAGCGCCGCCGCCGGGTAGTCAAACATGGGCGCCGGGCGCTCGACGCGCTCGACGAGGTCAAGCTGGGGCTGCTCTCCGGCACGCTCGACCAGGGGACGATGCTCCGGCTCAAGGCCGTAGCGGCCGACCTGAAAGAAGGATCGGGTGACGTCAGGCTCGATTCAGTGGTCGCGGAGATCGATCTGCGGGTTGAAGTTGAGCTCGCCAAAGCCGGCATGTCTTAACGGCAAGCCGCTGAAATCCCGGCCATTTGTTCGGCGTTAAATTTTTGCTGCAGTGCAAAATTGCTGCGCTCGGTCTTTAGCCTGTTGGCAACATCATTCTTATTGTCTCTGTCATAGACGCTCGATATATAGGCCAGCCTCGCGGGGGAGGGCCCCGCACCAGTTGCGTGCGCGGAGTGAGGGCATATGCAGTCGGTCAAGAGCAAAAACGGTCGATCCGACGACAAGTTCATCAAGAACGGCAAAGGCACGCCGATAACGTATCGGCCTACCGACAAAGAGCCGTTCATGAATGAGCGCCAGCGCGAGTATTTCCGCATCAAACTGATGGAATGGCGCGACGACATTCTCAAGGAAGCCAAGGAGACGCTGCAGCATCTCCAGGACGAGAGCCAGAATCACCCCGATCTTGCCGACCGCGCGTCTTCGGAAACCGATCGCGCCATCGAGCTGCGGGCCCGCGACCGGCAGCGTAAGCTGATCTCCAAGATCGATGCCGCGCTGTCTCGCATCGA
>DASZWK010000043.1:0-17145 GCA_035546235.1 Xanthobacteraceae bacterium
CATGGCGGAGATTGCTTTCTTCGATTTGCCTTCCCGCCTCGCCAGGGCTTTGTTGCGCTACCCCGCGCCGGACCGCGGTCCCCAGAAGCTAGCGCTCTCGCAGCGTGAATTAGCGGAGATGTCCGGAGCCACCCGGGAGAACGTCAATCGTTGTCTGCGCGATTGGCAGCGGCGCGGCATTCTGGAACTCAAGAATCGCTGGACTATCATCTTGAAGCCCGAAGCGCTCCACGCCATCGAGCAGGCCTACGAGCAAACGACGTAGCCGCAACTTGCTCGTTTTTGTAAATTGGGCGGGCTTTCTTCGGAAATCGGCGGCCACATTTCCGGAAAATACTCTGATTTCCCGACAAAATATCTAAAAGTCGAAAAGTGACGTGGAGCACTGTGTAAGGCTTGCGCACGCCGGGAGTGTGATCTGAATAACAGACCTTGGCGCCCGCGGCGTGTTTGCTCCAGGTCAACCCGGCGGCATTGTGCTGCTCGCGGTTAAAGGCAAGGAGACAGACCATGACAAATATGTCGAAGCTCGCTCTCATCGCCGCGATCGCGGCTTTCAGCATCGCCTCGCCCGCGCTCGCTCAGTTGCGCAACCACGGCGTGGATGGCTTCACGATGGTGCCGCCCAACAGCACCATTGCACCGGTGAACAGCCCCGAATTCACCGGCGGCGGCAATGACGGCTACAACGCGGGACTGCTGAAAAATCAGTGGTAACGTAAAATCCGGCCTTCGGTCGGACAATCAAATCTTGAATCGGCTAAGAACTCGGGGCGAGCTTCGGCTCGCCCTTTTTCTACGACGGCGAGCTGATCCGTCCCCGATCCCCATCCCACTCTTCTGTCGTTTTGCTGGTGCTGCCGGATTGCTATAATAGACCCTAGCGGCGGGGTGGAGGAGGACGAAATTATGAGGCCGGCGGCAGCGCTCAGCGCAAGGGCTGCGCATTTGGCAGCGCCGAGTGTGCGCGTGCCGCTCACATTGCGTCTCGACATCCGCCGGGCTTCACCCAGCCAGCCGGCAGCGGCGCAGTCGCCGCGGGGGGCCGCATGAAACGGCCCGGCCGGACTGGCGGCCGCGCGACCGCAAACCGGTCCGCCAAACCGAAGACCGCGCGCGCACGGCCAGCGCGGAAGCCGGCCGTCCGTCGCACCGATAACGCCGCAGAGGTCGCCGACGCGGCCGCACTCCCCAAGCTGATCAAACGCTTGCAAGACGAAGTCTTGCGCGCAGCCGAGCAGCTCGCCGCGACGTCGGAGGTGCTGCGCATCATCAGCTCTTCGCCTGGCGAGGAACCGGTGTTCCAGGCCATGCTGGAGAATGCGGTACGCATCTGCGAGGCCAAGTTCGGCACGCTGTTCCGCTTCGACGGCCAGGCCTTCCAGCTCGCGGCCGAGGTCGGGACGCCGGAGGCCTTCGCCAAATTCCAGCGCCGCCGCGGATCGTTTCCGCCGCTGCCCGGCACCGTTCTCGAAGCGGTGATGCAAACCATGGCGGTGTCTCACATCGACGACGACGCCGCGAGTCCGAGCCCGAGCGCGCCGACCAGACTGGCGGGGGCGCGCTCCATGCTGGGCGTGCCGATGCTCAAGGACGGCAAACTGATCGGCGCGATCGTCATCTACCGCGTGGAGGTGCGCCCCTTCACCGACAGGCAGGTCGCGCTGGTGCAGAATTTTGCGTCGCAAGCCGTTATCGCCATCGAGAACACGCGCCTGCTCAATGAGCTGCGCAAACGAACCGTCGAACTTGAACGCTCCTACGGCACGGTCCGGCAGCAGGCGAGCCAGCTCGAGACGCAATCGCAGGAGCTTCGCGCCTTGAATCAGCAGCTCGAGGAGCGCGTCGCCGCCCAGGTCAATGAGATCGAGCGCATGGGGCGTCTGCGGCGTTTCCTGCCGCCGCAAGTCGCCGATCTGATCGTGTCCTCGGGTACGGAGAAACAGCTCGAAAGCCACCGCCGCGAGATCGCGGCCCTGTTCTGCGACCTGCGCGGTTTCACCGGCTTTTCCGAAAGCTCCGATCCTGAAGACGTGATGACGCTGCTGCGCGAATATCATTCGGCGATCGGCCGCATCATTTTCGAGTATGGCGGCACGCTCGAACGGTTCGCTGGCGATGGCGTGATGGTGATTTTCAACGACCCGGTGCCGGTCGAAAACCCTGCCCTGCAGGCTGTTCGCATGGCGCTCGACCTGCGCAAGGCGATCATGGCGATGATCGAAAAGTGGCGGCGGCTCGGCCACGACCTCGGCTTCGGCATCGGCATTGCCGACGGCTACGCCACGCTGGGGACGATCGGGTTCGAGGGGCGTTTCGACTATGCGGCGATCGGCATGGTCTCGAACGTGGCGTCGCGGCTGTGCGACGAAGCGCAGCCCGGCCAAATCCTGATCAGCACGCGGGTGCTTTTGGCCGTCGAGGGCGCGATCGCGGTCGAACCGGCCGGCGAATTCACCCTCAAGGGTATCCGCCGGCCGATGACGGCTCACAACGTCGTTGCAACCATCTAGGTTTGGCGCCAACCAGCGCCGCTAGAGCGCCTCCCGGTTACGTTGAGTCGGGAAGCGCTCTAGCTTTATAGTTTGGTCGCATTTTCTTCGGAAAACCGGCGTCCACTTTTCCGGAAAATGCTCTACCGAACCACGTCGGCGTGGCGCCGGATGGACTTCGGCAGCCTCATGCCAAGCGCTTTCGCGGTGTGCAGATTGACCACCAATTCCGGTTTCGTCGCCAGTTTGACCGGGATGTCGGCCGGCTTGCTGCCACGCAGGATGCGGTCGACGATATCAGCCGCTTGGTAAAACAGGTCGCGGAAGTCCGGGCCGTAAGACATGAGACCGCCCGACTCGGCAAAATGGCGGAAGGCATGCATGGTCGGCAGACCGGCGCCCGCCGCCATCATATTGATGCCGACCCGGTGGTGCGTCACGAACGGGTCGGTGCAGACATAAAGGGCTTGCGCCTTCTCCGCCGCCCGCTTGATGGCCGCCGCGAGCTGCGTCTCATTGCGGACATCAAGGATGATGGTGTTGATTTTCAGCTTGCGGGCATGTTTTTGAACCGCCGCCATCTCCAATTGGACATTGTGGCTACTGCGATTGCCCAGGACTGCGACGTCGTGGAGGCCGCGAACCGCCTCGTTCAAAAGATCAAGCCGCTTGGCAGCGAGCGCGGTCTGGCCGTTGGAGATGCCGGTGATGTTGCCGCCGGGCTTAGCGAGACTGCGAACCAGGCCACTGCCGACCGGATCGCCGGCCGCGGCAAACACAATCGGAATCGCCTTGGTTGCCCTTTTGGCGGCAACGACCGCGGACGTTCCCGCTGTGAGGATCACGTCAACGCCGCGGCCGGTAAAGCCGTCTGCGGTTTTGCCAAAGCGGTCCGAGCGGCCGTCGGACCAGCGATAGTCGATTTCCAGGTTGTGGCCGTCGATCCAGCCGAGTTCGCGCAATCGCTGCTCAAACGGCGGAACGAATTCGCTCCAGGCTGACTGTTTGGTGGCGCCGAGAAAACCGATGACAGCCGGTCTCTCCCAGCGCTGCTGCTTGACGAAGCCATGCGTTGCCATGATGCCCCTCATTTGAGGACCGGCCCCAGAACGGCGCCCGGTCCGATGCAAGCCCAAGTTGCCCCGCTAAGGGTCTGCCTTGACGAATTACTCGTCAAGGGCTCTCCGCGCGCGGGAGGCGGCACGGTTATTGGACCGTTCGCGACGGCACGCCCGAAAGATTACTATGGAGCTATAATAAGCAGATTCTCCGGGTGAGCGTGTGACGCGCGACACTGACCGGGGCGCTCCGGCCCGCTATGACACCGTAGCAACGTCCAACCCGGAAGGGCTTTTCGATGTCTCCGGTATCCGTGAAATCATTGTGCCAGTGCCGCGCTACCATTGCGCGAACGCTCGTTGCCGCCTGCATCGCGGTCGCGGCTCTTGCACCTGCCGGAGCCGAGACATTTGTCAAAGGCGAGACATTTGTCAAAGGTCTCAGCGCCTTTAACGCGGGCGATTATGCTGTCGCCTATTCGATCTGGCGGCCGCTCGCCGAACGGGGCGACGCGAATTCGCAATCCTCCCTCGCCTATCTATTTCACGAGGGCAAAGGCGTCCGTCCGGACAGCAGTGCGGCGGCGAAATGGTATTACCTCGCCGCCCTGCAGGGTGAACCGACCTCACAATCGTTTCTGTGCAAGATGCATCTTAACGGCGACGGCGTGCCGCGCGATTTGGTGCTGGCGCTGATGTGGTGCGAGCTTTCAATGGATGGCGGCGAACGGTGGGCAAGCGCAACGCGCGACCGCGTCATGTCGAAGATGACCACGGCGGAGCGTGACAGGGCCTGGGAGCTCGTCGCACGATGGCGGTCTGAGCATCCAGATGGGGCCGTGGGAACTGCGGCCGCCAATCAGCCGGCCCCGGCCGGCGGCCTGAACGAAGCGCGCGCCCGCTGACGTGTTGTTCCGTTGCTGACCAAGGACATGGCGTGTGCATCGCAGCATACCGCGCCCCCTTGTCACTGTGAAGCGGCGACGTTTTACTCCTGACATCGGCACAAAGCCGAGCCAGGGAGGATTTCATGCGCGCCCTCATCGTTGCGTTCATGCTGCTCGCCACGTTCACAGCTTCAAACGCTTTGGCTCAATCGCCCGCCTCGCCGCTCATCAGTCAATTCATGAGCCACAAAGACATCATGGCTCTGGTCGACAAGGCCAAGGCCGATCGCAAGGCTAACGCGCCTGTTACCGCCGAACCGATCCTGCTGCTGGCGCCTTATCGCGCGCAGCTCGAATACCGGCCCGGCGATGCGCCGGCGGCCGTGCATGAGAAGGATGCCGAACTGATGGTCGTGCTCGAGGGCACGGGCACCATCGTGACCGAGGGCAAGCTCGTCAACGAGAAGCGCGTCAACGCCTATAATTTGAGCGGCTCGTCGATCAGCGGCGGCAATTCGCATCCTGTCGTCGTGGGCGATATGATCCTCATCCCACCGAACACCCCGCACCAGGTGACCCCGAGCGGCGGCGCGCCGATCGTGCTGATGACGATGCACGTGCCGTACCCGCCCGACGGCTGGCAACGGGCCAAATAAGTACCGCCAAGTCAGTACGAGCCAACCAAGCAACGCTGGCGCGGCGGACAGTCACTGGCCGCCGCTCGGTGCTGCTTTGGCTGGCGGCGCAACTTTGATGCCGTGCAGATTTTCACGCTCGATGAATTGCCGCACCAAGCCTGACGCTTTGGCGTTTTCAACAAATTCGCTGACGAAGGCCAGGCGCGCCGCGTGATCCTTCGGCACGAAAGCCGCCCAGGCGATGGCGGCAAAGCCGTCGTCCAGAACGCGGGATCCGGGCAGTTGGGCTGACAACGCCAGAAGTGAAGAGCGCGGCGCCGCGTAGGCGTTCACTTGCCCGGACCGCAGCAGGGCCACGCCGGAAGCCTGACTGTCGGCGCGAACCAACTCTGCCCGCCGCAACATGCGGCTCAGGCGCAGATCGACAGCATCGCCGCGCGATACCGAGATGCGTATCCCGGGCCGGTCGACATCGCCGATATGCCGGATCGAAGACCCTGCCGGCACGAGATAAGTGAAATCGCTTGCCATATAGGCGGGCGTTGCGTCCGCCGCGACGGTCCGATCCGGATCGATGACGAGAAAGGTCGCGTCCCACGCGCCAGTCCGGGCGCCATCGAAAACCGCTCCCGGTCGCGGATATTCCACGATTTGCAACGGCACTCCGATGCGCGCCGCAAGCGCGTGCGCGAGGTCCGTCGCGACACCACGCAACTCGCCTGTTGTCGGATTTTTGATGGCGGACGCATGATTGCCCACGCCGACGCCGATACGAATTTTTCCAGCCTGAACGAGATCGGCGACGCGCGGGTCCGGTGACTGTCCCCAGACATGCGATGGGTACAGGCTGCCGAAGCCGAAGAATGCAGTTGCCGCCACCAGCCAAAGGGCAGCGCGTGCGTTCACCTACGCCACCCTTGGGTTCGAACTTGCCGAGCGGTCAAGCGAGCCGACAACACCGCCACAACGCTCACTCCTCGCCGCTCTCTCCGCTTTCGCCGCCTTCTTCGCTCAACCGTTCCACCGACGCGACCTTCTCGCCCTCGGCGGTATTGAACACGATCACGCCCTGTGTGGCGCGGCCGGCGATACGGATGCCGTCGACCGGGCAGCGGATCAATTGCCCGCCGTCGGTCACCAGCATGATCTGGTCGCTCTCCTCGACCGGGAAGGCGGCCACCAGACGTCCGTTTTTCTCGGTGACCGCCATGGCGACGATGCCTTTGCCGCCGCGATTGGTGGTGCGGTATTCGTAGGACGAGGTCCGTTTGCCGAAGCCCTTTTCCGAGATCGTCAGTACGAACTGCTCTCGCGCCGACATGTCGACGTAGCGCGTCTCGCCGAGTTCGATCGCGCCGGTCGCCTCCTCGGCGTCGCCGTTGCCGCCGTTCTCCTCGCCCTCCGCCGTCTGTCCGCGCCGCACCGCGCTGGCGCGCTTGAGATACGCAACGCGCTCCTCGGCGGTCGCCTCAACGTGGCGCAGGATCGACTGCGAAATCAGCTTGTCGCCATCGGCCAGATTGATGCCGCGCACACCCATCGAGGTGCGGCCGGAGAACACCCGTACGTCGCTGACCGCGAACCGTATGCATTGACCGGCCGCGGAGGTGAGCAACACATCGTCACTTTCGGTGCATATCTGCACGTCGACGATGGAATCGCCTTCGTCGAGCTTCATGGCGATGATGCCGGAGCGGCGCACGTCGGAAAAATCCGACAGCTTGTTGCGCCGGACGGTGCCGCGCGTGGTGGCGAACATGACGTCAAGCCGGTCCCAGGTGGACTCGTCCTCTGGCAGCGGCATGATGGTGGTGATGGTTTCGCCCTGTTCGAGCGGCAGAATGTTGATCAGCGCCTTGCCGCGGGCCTGCGGCGCCGCCTGCGGCAGCCGCCAGACCTTCTCCTTGTAGACCTGGCCGCGCGACGAGAAGAACAATACCGGCGCGTGCGTCGAGGCGACGAACAGCCGCGTGACGAAATCCTCTTCGCGCGTCTGCATGCCGGCGCGGCCTTTGCCGCCGCGGCGCTGCGCCCGGTAGGTCGACAACGGCACGCGCTTGACGTAGCCGGCATGCGAGACGGTGACCACCATGTCCTCGCGCTGGATCAGATCCTCGTCTTCCATCTCGCCTTCCTGATCGACGATGATGGTGCGGCGAGGTGTGGCAAACTCGTCCTTGATCTTGGCGAGCTCTTCTTTTGCGATGCTTTGGATGCGGGCGCGCGAGCGCAGAATGTCGAGATAGTTGGCGATCTCGGCGGCGAGCTTGTCGAGTTCTTCCTTGATCTCGTCGCGACCGAGCGCGGTCAACCGCTGCAAGCGGAGATCGAGAATGGCCTTGGCCTGTTCGGCCGACAGGCGCGTCGAACCCGTGTCCGACACCTGGTGACGGGGATCGTCAATCAGCGTGACCATGGCGGCAACATCGCGCGCCGGCCATTCGCGCTTCATCAATTCCTCGCGTGCTTCGTTGGCGTCCTTGGCGGCGCGAATGAGCCTGATCATCTCGTCGATATTGGCGACCGCGATGGCGAGCCCGACCAGGATGTGGGCGCGGTCGCGCGCCTTGCCGAGCAGATGCTTGGTGCGCCGGTAGATCACCTCCTCGCGGAAGGTGACGAAGGACATCAGCATGTCCTTCAGATTCATGAGCAGCGGCCGGCCGCCTTCGAGCGCCACCATGTTGGCGCCGAACGAGGATTGCAGCGCGGTAAAGCGATAGAGCTGATTGAGCACCACGTCCGGCACCGCGTCGCGGCGCAGTTCGACCACGACCCGGTAGCCATCGCGGTCGGATTCGTCGCGCAGCGCCGCCACGCCTTCGATCTTCTTGTCGCGCACCAGTTCGCCGATGCGCTCGACCAGATGCGCCTTGTTCACCTGGTAGGGAATTTCGGTAAAGACAATCGCCTCGCGCTCGCCGCGCAGCGTTTCGAACTCCATCTTGCCGCGCATCACGACCGAGCCGCGGCCGAGATGGTAGGCGGCACGGATGCCCTGGCGTCCGAGGATGAGGCCGCCAGTCGGGAAGTCCGGCCCCGGCACGATCGCGATCAGTTCGTCGATCGATAGTCCGGGATTGTCGATCAGCGCTACGCAGGCATCGATCACCTCGCCGAGATTGTGCGGCGGGATATTGGTCGCCATGCCGACCGCGATGCCGCCGGCGCCGTTGACCAGCAGATTTGGATAGGCCGCCGGCAGCACCACCGGCTCGTGCTCGGAATTGTCGTAATTGGGCGCGAAGTCGACCGTGTCCTTGTCGAGGTCGCGCAACAGTTCCATCGCCGGCCGCGCCAGCCGGCACTCGGTGTAACGGTAGGCTGCGGGATTATCGCCGTCGACGGACCCGAAATTGCCCTGGCCGTCGATCAACGGCACGCGCATGGAGAAATCCTGCACCATGCGAACCAGCGCGTCGTAGATCGATTGGTCGCCATGGGGATGGTATTTGCCCATGACGTCGCCCACGACGTGCGCGCATTTCACGTATTTCTTGTCCGGCGTGTGGCCGTTCTCATGCATCGAATAAAGGATGCGGCGATGCACCGGCTTGAGCCCGTCGCGCGCATCGGGCAACGCGCGCGCCACGATCACGCTCATGGCGTAATCGAGGTAGCTCTTCTTCATTTCCTCGGTGATGGAAACCGGGCGAATGTCGGAGGGGCCGTCCGAGCGGCCGTTTTCGTCCGTCGGCGGGGGATTGTCCTGGTCGGCCAAAGCTTACGAATCCTGCACGAATCTGTCGCGAATTTCATAGCCGATCGGGCGCTGCCGCACCACCTTTATCGGCGCGCCCTACGTATGGTTTTTCTGTGGAATTTCAACGGTCTATCCCGATCGCGGCGGGTGGTGGGCTGCCGTTCCGTTTTGCTCCGCCCTAGTTGAAACGCCCGGCGCGCAGATAGCGAGCCTCCTGCGTGTCCTCCGCACCGAGAACGGGGATGTTCCAGAACCAAACGATGGCCGCAAAAACGCGTTTGAGCGTGGCGCCCGCAATCTGGAGCCGAGGCCGAACGGTCCCTGCGGCCGACCCGGAGACGGCCGGCGTTTGCGCCTGGCGGCGCCGGCAGCTCCGGCGATCAATTGCGTGTCGCGCAAAATCGCGTTGAGCAACGACGCGTTGCGTAGCGAGTTGCATCGTCGGCTCCTCGTCAGAGCGCGCCGCTGTCTATGCGGCGGGGCGAATATTGTGGTTCACCCGGAACAGATTGCCGGGGTCGTATTTTTTCTTCAGCGCGGCGAGGCGTTGGTAATTGTCGCCGTAAGCCGCCTTGAGGCGTGCTTCGCCCTCGTCGTCCATCATGAAGTTCGGGTAAGCGCCGCTGAGATTGAAGGGATGCACGGCCTCCCAATAATCCCGCGCCCACTGCTTGAGCGCCGACGCTTTGGCAGGATCCGGATCGACGGCGACGATCGCCATCGACCAGGTGGCATCCCGGCAATTCCACGCGGTCGCGTCCTGCTTGCGCCGGTGCACCGCGCCATCGATCGGATAGAGGTGCATGCCCGAGAACACGCTCGGCAGCTTGGCGGCATGCGCAACGTGCGCGTCGATTGCGGCGTCCGGCAAATCTTTGACGAAATCGCCCTTCCAGTACCATTGCAGGCCTTTCGGATAGAGTTGGTCGAACAGCGACTGCAGCACCGGATACGGCATCGGCCCCGCCCAATCGATGATGGGCTTTGGTAGCGCGGCGCGGATCGCGTTGACGGCCTTCTCGGCCGCCGCGGGCGGCCCGTTATGGCAGACCAGCAGCGCGCACATCTTTTTCGCCCAATGCTCTTTCGGGAACGGCTCGCCGGGCGGCACGACCTGCAACCCGACAAACATGTAGAATTCGTCCGGCGCCGTTGACAGAAAATCGCGATACCAACGCATCACCTTGGCCGCGTCCGCGAGCTCGAAAACGATCGGTCCGCCATACACCATGCCGGCTGCATTGGTGCGAAACAGGAAGCTGGTCACGACGCCGAAATTGCCGCCGCCGCCGCGCAGTGCCCAGAACAGGTCGGCATTCTCCGACTCGGAGGCGGTGACGAAGCGGCCGTCGGCGAGCACCAAGTCGGCCTCGAGCAGATTGTCCACGGCAAGGCCGTATTGGCGGCTGAGATAGCCGTGGCCGCCGCTCAAGGTCAGGCCGGAAACGCCCGTGGTGGAGATGATACCGAACGGCACGGCCTGGCCGAATGCGTGGGTGGCGTGGTCGACATCGCCGGTAACGCAGCCGGCGCCGACTCTCACCGTTCGCTTCCCCGGGTCGACTCTGACGCCTTTCATCATCGACAGGTCGATGACCAGGCCGTCATCGACGCTGCCCAAGCCGGGCCCGTTATGGCCGCCGCCGCGCACGGCAATCGGAATCTTGTTGTCGCGACCGAAATTCACCGCTGCCATCACGTCGGCCGCGTCGGCGCAGCGCGCGATGATGAACGGCCGCTTGTCGATCATGCCGTTATAGAGCTTGCGCGCCTCCTCATAGTCCGGGTGGTCGCGGCCGATGACGGGGCCGCGATGGTGTTGGGCGAATTTGGCGACGGCATCGTCGTTCATGAGCTTACCTCCCAATCAAACCACGTAATGGGGCAGTAGCAGCGTCCGACGCTACCCCAAGAAGCGCACGCCGGGCATGTTCCGTCGTCCTGTTTTGTTGCTCAATCGTCCGGAAGTCGCCCGGCCGACGCTTCCGCGACAGAAGACCCCTGCCGCGATTACGCATTTTCGGCTACATTGGCATAGCTGTTTTGCTGGCGCGTTCGAGAATCCGCTTAGAATTTTTCGCTCATCCGAAATAATTCTCGGCAGGAGAATCCTCATGGATGTTTTGTCCGATGTACTCCGCGGCGTGCGCCTGACGGGCGCCATCTTCTTCGATCACTATGTTCGAGCGCCGTTTGTCGGCGGGTCGCCACCTTCGGCTGCAATTGCCGGCAAGGTGATGCCGGACGCCGAGCATGTCATCCAATTCCATGCCCTGCTCTCAGGCTCCTGCTGGACGGCGTTGAGCGACGACCTTGGGCAATGCGCGCGGCTTGATGCGGGCGATATCGTCATCTTCCCGATGGGCGACGCGAACATCATGAGTTCCGCGCCCGGCATGCGCGCCGAACCCGACCTTACTTTGTACCATCGCCCAACTCACCGCCATCTTCCGTTCGTTTTTTTCCATGACGGTGCCGGTCCGGAACACTGCCGTTTCGTTTGCGGATTTTTCGGCTGCGACGCGCGACCGTTCAATCCGCTGCTCGAATCTCTGCCGCGCCTGTTCCACGCCCAAATGTCCGCCGCCGGTCGAAGTTGGCTGGTCAATATGCTTCGCGTCGCCGCCGAAGAAACCGAACTCGGCGACGCCGGCAGCGAGACCATGCTGGCCAAGCTCGCCGAGGTGATGTTCGTTGAAGTCATCCGCAAACATATCGCCGGCTTGCCCGGGGATTCGCGCGGATGGCTGTCGGCGTTAAGAGACCGGCCTATCGGCCAGGCGATGCGGCTCATTCACGGGCAACCCGCGCGGCAATGGACGTTGGATGCTCTTGCCCGTGAAGTCGGCCTCTCCCGCTCGGTCTTCGCCGAACGCTTTGCGCATTATGTCGGGCTTGCGCCAATGCGCTATCTCGCCCGTTGGCGCATGCAGCTCGCGGCGCGGCGCTTGGAAGTCCCCGGTATCAGCATCGGACAAGTAGCGGCGGAGGTCGGCTTTGAATCCGAAGCCGCCTTCAACCGCAGCTTTAAGAAATATGTCGGCGCGCCCCCGGGGGCGTGGCGCAAGGGACGAATCCCCTCCACCGGGGCCGGCGTGGACCCCGTCCAGTCACCATAGCAAGCGGGCGCTTCGGTCGGCGCCGTGCGCTCTACCGGCTCACCAAAACAGCGTTTACAGAATAAGCTTTCCGCTTCGGACCTCGGAACGCGGCTATGCTTTTCAATTTCGCCATCTCGGCGCTGGTGACCCTCCTGGTCGTGGTCGATCCGGTCGGCCTGGCGCCGACTTTCATCGGCATTACCGAGGGCATGCCGGCGAAGCTTCGCCATCGGGTCGCGCTGCGGGCGGCGGTGATCGCGGGTCTGATCCTGATCGGCAGTGCTTTGATCGGCAATTGGCTTTTGGACCGGCTTGCCATTTCGCTGTCGGCATTTCGCATCGCCGGCGGCTTGCTGTTGTTCTCCATCGCCACCGAAATGGTGTTCGGCGTGCGCATGCGCCGTGAAGGCGAAGCCGCCGAACAAGCGATCGAGGAACGTGCGCACAATATCGCTGCTTTCCCGCTGGCGATCCCGCTCATGGCCGGACCGGGGGCGATCACCGCGACGGTCCTGCTCGCCGGACGCGCAAATGGTAACTTGCTGCTGCTCGGGGTTCTGCTCGCCGTTGTGGTGGCCGTCGCGGCGTGCTGCTTCGCGGCGTTCCTGCTGGCGGTGCGGATCGGCCGCTTGCTCGGCGTGACTGGAAATATCGTGCTGTCGCGGTTGCTCGGCGTACTGCTGGCGGCGCTGGCGGTGCAATACGTCGTCGACGGCATCCGCGCGATCCTTGCCGGCTGATGACACCCCCGCCCCGCGCTTAACCCGGATTAACAAGAAAGTCTGATTCGTTTGCGCATTACATTTTGGCGCGCTTCTCCTTGGCGTCTTCTCCTTACACCCTCTGTTTTTGACGGCACTCACGCGCCGGTAATTTTTCCTTAACCATATGGCGACACCGTTTCCCTCTACGAGTATTCACGGTCGCGGACGGCGCGACCGGCCGGTAAGGCCGCGAGCAAGAATTGCATCGCTGCACGAGAATTTGCAGCCATGAACGAGAACAAGACTCAGGCTTCGCCTTTTCGCGTTCGCAAGGCTGCCCCCGCCGACATTCCGGCGCTGATGCGGCTCAAGCGCCTTCTGGCTGAGGGCGAGAACTCATTGCACGCGGTGCGCGCCAGCGCGGCGGATTGGCTGCGCGACGGTTTCGGACCACTTCCGGGTTTTTGCGCGTTCGTGGCCGAGGCGGATGGTGCCGTCGTCGGCATGGCAACCTGCAGCCGGCGCATCATCACCGGCTGGAACGGACCGGTGATCTTTTTGCAGGATCTGTTCGTCGAACCGGCCCACCGCCGGCGCGGCATTGCGCGGACGCTTACCGCACGCGTCGCCGCGCTTGCCTGTGAACTCGGCAGCCCGATCGTGGAATTGACGGTGCGGTCCGACAATCCGGCACAAGCATTTTACCGCAACAACGGTTTTGAGCCGCTGCCGCACTGCCTCACCTACGTGCTGGCCGGAGCGGAGCTCGCCGCGCTCGCCGCGCGCGATAAAAGCAGCAACAACGGCCAGCAGACGCCGGCACCGACCGCTGACCCTCGTTCAATATTGGCCCTTCGGCTCCAAGCCTAGCAGATATTGTCCGAACATGCTTCCGGTCGAGTCCCAGTTGAGGCTGATATGCGATCCGGCGGCGTGCGCGTCGCGCCAGAAGCGCTGCAACGGATGGTCGATGAACAACCCCTGCCCGCCGGCTGCGAGGAACAACGCGTCGATCGCCTGGATCAAGAGCCGCGCGCAGAACGCCTGGTCGCGGCGATTGCGCAGCCGCACGTCGATGTTGACCGCGTCACCGCGCCTGGCGAGATCGTAGGCTTCGGCGATGTCGCGAAAGATCAGCAGCCGTGCAGCATCGATGCATCCGGCCGCCTCGGCGACACGCAGTTGCACCGTCGTCAGTTCCGCCATCTTGCGATTGCCGCCGGCCACCGCGCCGCGCGTGGTGCGAACCTTTGCCATGTCGAGAAACTCGGCGAGCGCGCCTTCAGCCATGCCGAGCAGCGGGACCACGATGGTGACCGGCAGCACCGCGAGAAATGACTGCTTGTAAAGCGGATTGCTTTGGGTCCGCATCCCGGGCGCGGTCGCCGCTGACAGCGCCGCGAAGGCGACCGCGCGGCGCTCCGGCACGAACACCTTGTCGGCAACGACGGTTTTGCTGCCGGTGCCGCAAAGACCCATCGTGTGCCAATTGTCATCGATGACGATATCGGCCGTGGGCAGCAAAAAGAAACCCGGCTGCGGCGGACCGCCGGGTTGCGGGATCATGCCGCCAAGAATTTGCCATTGCGCATTGTCACAGCCGCTGCAGAAACTGCCGGCGCCCGAAACCAGAAAGCCGTCATCGACAGCTTCCGCCCGCGCCACCGGCGCATAGGTACCGGCGGCCATCGCCGCGCGGTTGGCCCACACTTCGTCCTGCGCGTCCGGGGAAAAACACGCCAGCAGCCACTGGTGCGAGGCCAGCAGCCCATAGACCCAGCCGGTGGAACCGCAGCCGCTTGCCAGCACCGCCTCGATCTGCGCGAACACGTCGAAGCCGTACTCGAATCCGCCATAGGCGCACGGCTGCATGACCCGGAACAGGTCCGCCTGCCGCATTCGCGCGATCATGTCGTCGCTGACGCGACGCGCGCGTTCAGTCTCGATCGCCCGCTCCCGCGCGATCCGCGCGATGTCACGCGCGCGCGCCAGGAGGTCGGCGACCTCAGGCCGATCGCGAGACGGGAGCGCTGTACTCATCGCTCAATACCAGTGCGGCTGCCAGATCATCAGCGCCATGATGGCGATCATGCCGGAAAGCCCGGCGAGCGCAATGATGCACCAGACCCGGAACAGGCGGCGATAGGAGTCCGGCAGCGGCTTGCCGTTGACGGCGGCTTCCTGCGTGATCTTGCGGATACGCCGCTCGATGAAGAGATTGGCCAGCCAAACCAGTGCGACGGCGGCGTAGATCGCACTCGACAGCTCGGTCCAATACTCATCGAGATGTGCTCCGATGGCCTCCGCGAGCAGATAGCCGGCAACCGGCGTCACCACCACCGCCGGCAGCATCAGCATGAATTCGGCGCGCACCGCGAACAGCACCGTGACCGCGACGACCGACGTGTTTCGCGAGCGGCGGGCGAACAGCATGAATAGCGCAATGGTGAGCCACGCGCCGAACATGACCGCGATAGCGATCATGTGCACGAATTTGATGGCGTAGATGGTGTCGAGCATTGTCATGCCGTCAATCCGGGCAGTGGGAGCGTGAACCTGGAATCCATGTTCAGAGTGAGCAGGCGGGCCGGCCGCAGCTCAACCTTGAAAATCGTGGCAGTGGATCCCAGACTACGCTCGCCATGCTCGCCCGGCCGGAATGACGGACGCAACAACTCAGAACGGAATTTCGTCGTCCATATCGCCGCGGCCGGCGCCGGCGCCCGCCCCTGCCGCAGCGGCGACTTTCCGCGTCGGTCCGGGCGAGCCGAAATCGCCGCCCGTATCGGAGCCGAAATCTCCGCCCGAGCCGCCCGCGCCGCCGGCGCGATCAAGCAAAGTCAGCTCGCCGCGAAATCCTTGCAGCACGACTTCGGTCGAGTAGCGGTCCTGGCCGGACTGGTCCTGCCATTTGCGCGTCTGTAGCGAGCCTTCAATGTAAACCTTCGAGCCCTTTTTCAGATATTGCTCGGCGACCTTGCACAGGTTCTCGTTGAAGATCACGACGCGGTGCCACTCGGTTTTTTCCTTCCGCTCGCCGCTCGCCTTGTCGCGCCACGATTCCGAGGTCGCCAACCGCAGGTTCGCGATCGGCCGGCCATCCTGGGTCCGGCGAATTTCCGGATCGGCGCCGAGATTGCCGATCAGGATCACTTTGTTCACGCTTCCTGCCATCACACGCTCCGTTCGTTCAGCATCCCTGTCTTGTGAGTCACCGTACTGCCGGGCTTGTCACCGGCAAGGCCGATCGGCCCGCTATTGGCCTTATCCACACGCGCGTTGCCACGCGCGCCATTGCGACCTGTTCGTGTTCTTACTTTGTTCCAGTCCCGAAAGCAAGATTTGGCGGCGCGGACTGCGCTCAGAGGCGGGAAAATTCCTGTGCGACGGGGATTCCATCTCCTCTTGCGCGAGCCCAGCGGAAAGTTCCCCGTTGTGGCATTTGGGTAACATCATTCTGGTGCGTAATCAGATACTTATCAGGCAACCGGACCACGGCGGGCGTGACATTTCGGAACGCCGGTCCGGAAAAAATCGACTTCGCGGGGCGTCGCAGGTGCAGGAGAGACTTCAATGAAACGGACGCTGTTTGCCAGCGCCATCGCAGTCGCAGTTGTAAGCCCCGCCCTCGCCGCCGATCTGCCGTCGGCGCCGCCACCGCAAGCGCCCGCCGTCTACGTTCCCGCCGCACCGCCGGTCTACAACTGGAGCGGCTTCTATATCGGCGCCAATGCCGGCGGCTCGTGGTTCAGCCAGTCGAATTCGACATTCACCGATTCGGTGACCGGAGCTACAAGCACCGGACAATCTTTCAACGACAGCGGCTTCGCCGCAGGCGGCCAAATCGGCGCCAACTTCCAGAGCGGCCAGTTTGTGTTCGGCATCGAAGGCGACGCCGATTACCTATCCAATAAGGCAAGCGTCACGGTCGCGTCGGATTTCAGCGGGCCGGGCTCTTCCAACACACACACCTACACGCTGGACTTTCTGTCGACAGTCCGCGGCCGCCTCGGCTTCGCCTGGGACCGCGCACTGATCTACGGCACCGGCGGCTTGGCGATGGCGGACTATCAGATCCAGCGCGTGCAGAACGGGGCTGGCCTTGCACCCGCGGGAAATTCGCAGACCGTGAGCGATTTCCGTATAGGCTGGGCAGCCGGCGCCGGCGTCGAATACGCCTTCAGCGACATGATCACCGGACGCGTCGAATATCTCGTCGCCGGACTGGAAAGCGCCAGCAACAGCTACAATTTCGCAGCTTTCGGAAACGGCACCGTAACGCAGAGTTCGCCGACCGCGTATGTCAACATCGTGCGCGGCGGACTGAACTTCAAATTCGGCGGATTTTAAGTTTACAGGCGGGGCGTCGGGGGACGCGCGCGGGGTGAGGGAGTAGCCGCTGGGCAAACCGGCGGAAGTCGTAGAATTTTGCTGCATTGAGGATGGTCAGCGGATTTTCCTGGCCGTCGACCGTGCCGGTCTTCAAGGCCAGATAAACTTCCGGCATGCCCATCGGTATCGGGTTGACGCCGAGCGTCTCGCCGAGCAGCAGCCATTCCGGG
>DASZWK010000044.1:0-23692 GCA_035546235.1 Xanthobacteraceae bacterium
AAGCGCGCCACGCCACATAGCCGGCATAGTGCGGCTCGACGTCGGGTAGAAACTGCGCGCGTACCGCCGAGCGGATGCCGTCGGCGCCGACCAGGAGATCGCCGCATTCGCTGGTGCCATCGGCAAAGGACGCCGTGACGCCGTCAGCGTCCTGCGCGACGCGAACGAGGCGCTTGCCGAGCCGGTAATTCGCCGCCGGCAGCGCATCGAGCAGCGCGCGGTAGAGCCGTGACCAGCCGCTCAGAGTGCGCGCCGTCGGCCGCTCGATCACGATCTCGCCGTCATGGTCGAGACAGACCGCGCGCGTCGGCGTGATGCCCATCGTATCGTCAAAATCGACGCCGGCGCGCTTGAGGATGCCGATCAGCTGCGGGTGCGTGCCGAGCCCGACGCCGCGGCTCGCCAGTTCCTCCTCGTTGCGCTCGAATACCACGGCGTCCCAGCCCGTCGTGCGCAACAGATGCGCCACGATCAGCCCGCCAAGTGAACCGCCGATCACAAGGGCGCGGCGCTCGCTCATGCGCGGCCGTCCGCACTGCGCGTGTCATCAACCGCGAAAGCGGACGATCCAGTAGTCACGGCACTCAGAAACCGCACCCGGGCCATGCGATTACTGGATGCCCCGCCTTCGCGGGGCATGACAACGTTTGTTGTCGCGCGTGACCATCACGGCAGCGCCCAGGACATGGCGTCGTGGCCGGGCTTGTAGTCCATGTTGGTCGCCGATGGATTGCGGTTGATCAGCGGGCGGCCATACATCGGATTGGTCTGGCTGCGCGTCTCGTGCTCGACCGTAAACAGCACTTCCTTGGTGTCGAGGTCGATCACGTCCTTGAAGCGGTATTCGTACTGGTTGCTCTCCATCGTGATCAGGCCGAGATCGAGCAGCTTGCGGTACGGGCCGGAGAAATCGGACAGGTAAATCTGCACGTGGTGCTTGTCGTAGGGCTTTTCCGGCGTGTCGGTTTCACGGAAATAGAAATACTGCTGCTCGCCGACCTGGACACGCGCCTCCGGGCCGGCGCCGTTTTTGTGGACCTCGGATGGCGCGTCGATAATCTCGCGATAGAACCGGGCGATGCCCGCCGCCGTGCCGGGGCGCACGTCAAAGCGGATATAGGGCATGCCGAGCTGGATGCGGCCGAAGCGCGCGGGATCCGGCGTGTGAACGTGCATGCGGTTGCCCCACGGGCACACCGCTTCGATGCAGTCGTTGCTCTCGCGGAAATCGAACTTGGTGCCGTCGAGCTGCTTGCTCTTGCGCACCCGGGTGAGCCGGTCGAGCAAGGCTGTGCGATCCGGCGACACCAGCCCGACGACGCCGCGCAGCACATCGGGCGCGCCCATCGGCAGATGGAACTGGCTCATGCCGACGTTGATCCACATGTTGCGCGAGGTGGTGTTGAGGAACGGGTCGCGCGTGTAGCCCAACCCCGTAACGTAAAAATCCGTGCCGTGGTGCTGGTCGGTGATGCACACGTTAACGTGGCCGATGCCGACGATATTGCCTTGATCCTCGGCGGCGCGGTCGTATTTTTTCTGCTGCATGGCGGGCTTCCTTCCTGGTCGCGCAATATTAGGCGCGGGCTGGAGCGCGCTCAACTGCCGTTTGACGGTGGTATGCGCTCAGCTCATCGGTCTGATGTGCGCGCTTGTTGTCGCGGAGGGTGAGCTGCCCCTGCCCTCACTCACCCGCAGCCAGCAGCTCGGGCCGATACTCGAAATGCATCGTGTCGTAGTGATACCACTTGCCGCCCCAGATGAAGCCGTGCTTCTCGAAGATCGCGACGATCTCCTTCGGCATGCGGTTGTGGTACGCAATCTTGCCGGTATGAGGACGCCAGAACCAGTAATCCGAGAACTTGAGATTGAGATCGATGGCGATGCCGTAGCTGTGCGGGCTCGCCGCCCCGGTATCGGCCACGGCGCGGCAATTGTAGGTGCCGGCGATCGGATAGGCGGCCTGCTTGATCGCGGCCGGCAGCGCGTCGAGTTCGGCCGCGACCGCGCGCAATTGCGCATCGGCGCCATTCACCGAGGTAAACTGAATCGCCTTGCCCCACGTCTTCGGCAGCCAAACGACGCGGGCCAGCCGCCGCGCCACCTCGCCCTTTTTGCAGTCGCCGTACATCTTGGTGAAGAACGCGGTGTTGCGGAATCGGCCCGGATCGGAATCCACCGCCGGTGGCTCCGTGAGCGCGCCGCGCGGATATGCAATGCGGAATTGATCGGCGATGCTGGCGTGGCGCAAAAGGTCGTCGAGGCTCTTATGGTCATCGCCATCGCTCACCGGCATCGTCGCGCCGTCACGCCAGCGCAGCGTCTTTGCATCGTGCCCGGCCAGCGCAGCCGGGTAGGCCGCAACCAGCGCATCGAGCGCGCGGCCGATTCGATCGGTCTGCGCGACGGCCGCCCCCGCCAGCGCGCTCAACGCAATGGCCACACAAGCTCTCGCGAACATGCGAACCCTCTTTCAAACCCGGCGAGCCCACTCTATCGTGGGCTGACGCCGATGTCGGAACAAAATGAAGAGGCAACACGATGCGCGTATTGATGACCGCTGCGCTGACGGTATTGACGCTTGGCGCGACGCTGGCGCCGTCCTACGCGGCGACGTGCCAGGCGCTCTGGGTGGAGCGCAACACCTACTACAAAGGCGGCGGCTATTGCTTCAAGACGGAGCGCGCCATCCGCCATTTCGGCAATGCCGGCTGCCGCTATGACAACGAGAATTCGGTGCCGCTGTCGGCGTCGGTCCGGCATCGTATCGCCGAGATCGTCGCCCAGGAGCGCCGCCAGGGCTGCAGCGATTGATCCAATTCCCTCTCCCCGCGTGCGGGGAGAGGGTCAGGGTGAGGGGGCGTCAACGCTGCCTGAGCGCAAGTTCATTTTTGGAGCGCCGACGCTTGAAACAAAGCGCTCAGAATCGCGGATAGGCCCCCTCACCCGGATTGCTTCGCTTACGCTCGCAATCCGACCTCTCCCCGCGTGCGGGGAGAGGTGAACTTACTGCGGCTCGATCTTCGCCTGTTTGATCACCTTCCCCCACTTGTCGCTTTCCGAGGCGATGAAGGCGCGGAATTCCGCCGGCGTCTCGGACTGCGCAACGATGCCGATGGCCTTGAACTTTGCCACCGTTTCGGGCCGCTTGAGATCGGCGGCGAGATAGCGGGCGATGTCGTCGATGATCGGCTTCGGCGTGCCGGCGCGTGCGAACAGGCCTTGCCAGGACTGGGCCACGTAGCCGGGCACGGTCTCGCCCACGGTCGGCACATTCGGCGTGTCGGGGTCGCGCTTGGCGCCAAGGAGCGCGATCAATTTCAGCTTGCCGGCCTGGATCAACGGCGACGCGGGCGCCAGATCGGTGAACTCCATTGACACTGCGCCGCTCGCCACATCGGTCAGGCCCGGGATCGAGCCCTTGTAGGGAATATGGCGGATATTGACGCCCGTCATGGTCTTGAACAGTTCGGCGAAAATCTGGTGCGGCGTGCCGACGCCGGCCGACGCGTAGGTCAGCGCATTGGGATCGGCCTTGGCGCGCGCGATCAGCGCTGAGACCGTGTCGATGTGCAGCGCCGGGTTCACCACGAGGCCGAACTGGGTCAGCCCGACGACGGTGATCGGATCGAAATCCTTGGCCAGATCGTAGGACACGTGCTTCTTCAGGAACGGCAGCAGCGTGATGACGCTCGGCGCGTGGAGAAGCGTGTAGCCATCCGGCACCGCGCGCGCCGCATAGGCGATGCCGATCTCGCCGCCGGCGCCCGGCTTGTTGTCGACGATGAAGGTGCCGTGCATCTGCCGCTGCAGCACCTCGGCCTCGTAACGCGCCAGAATGTCGGTCGAGCCGCCGGGCGTGAACGGCACCACGATGGTCACGGGCCGGCTGGGATAATTGTCCGCGCGCGCAGCGCCAAGGCACGCGAGAGCGACGGTCGCGCAGCCCAGCATAATGGCACGTGCCGTTTTCTTGCCGATAACGTTCATTTTTCTTCCTCCCGCCGCCCGACGTTAGACCCGCGCTGTTGTGGTTTTCAACCGCCGCTTCGCGGCCCACGTCAGTGTAGCCGGCCGCGGGCAGTGACGCATTTTGAAATTGCGCCTCACGCACGGGCATAGTGGCGCTGCCCGCCAGGCGCGGAAGCCGGAAAAAGCGGGCGGCGGCGTGAACCCACCCGACAGGTCAGGCGACAAACCGAAGCGGGGTGCTATCCGACCGTTAACTTGCCCAGTCCCGGAGCCATTCTATGCTGGTCCCGAGCTGGGATGGCTGCTAAATGCGACTTGAATCCTTGTCGGGCGGTGCTTTTAAGGTCACGGAGACTACTCGATGGCCCACAGAATATTTGTCCTCGCTGCCGCCGTCGTATTGGCCAGCGTGGCGCAGAGTGCGGCGCGCGAACTGGCGCCCAAGGTGCCCACCGCGCTGGTCGAAGATGTGAAGAGCGGCACCGCCGGCGTGGAATTCATGGACTATGTGGGCAGCGGCCAGGTCATCAGGCTCGCCCCGCACGACACCCTCGTTCTCAGCTATCTCCAGTCCTGCGAACAGGAAACGATCACTGGCGGCACGGTGACCGTGGGCGCGGCACGGAGCGACGTCAAAGGCGGCCAGGTTGTTCGCTCCAAGTCACCCTGCGACGGCGGCAATATCCGGCTGAGCGAGGCCGAAGCAAGCAAAAGCGCGGCCAGCGCGTTTAGGGTGCAGAGCGCCGACACAGAGATAACGCTCTACGCGCAGGCGCCGGCAGTGGCCTTCCCGAAGATGCTGGCGAGCGCGGATCGCACGCTGGTGATCAGACGGGTCGATCGTCCCGGTGAACGCCACGCGATCAAGCTCGATGACGCCAGCGCAGCGAAAGGCTTCTACGATCTCGCCAAGGCCAATCTCAGCCTGGCCCGCGGCGGAGTCTATACGGCAAGCCTCGGCGGTCAGAACGTTCCGTTCCGCATCGACGCCAATGCCAAATCCGGCCCGGCGCCGATCGCGAGCCGCCTGTTGCGGTTCGAATAACGGCCTCCGGCATCTGGGCCTCTATGGACCCGGTTCGCCGGCGCGCCGCAGCGGTCGGCGCCCTCATTGCAATCTGCGCGGCTCTCGTAGCCGCCTCGCCGGTCTTCGACGGACTGCGCGGCTGGTCGATCGACATCCTCACCCTGCTGCGCTGGCGTACCTTCGGCCACCTGCATGCGCCGGCCGCCTCGCCCGCAGTCGTGGTGGCGCTTGACGAGGAAACGTTCCGGACGCCGCCCTTCGCGGGCAGTCCGAGCGTCACCTGGACGCCCGAAATCGCCCGCGTGCTCGGCGCAATCATCGACGGTGGCGCCAAGGTCGTCGGCCTCGACATTGTGTTTCCGACCTCGATCGAACAGTCGACAGTCCCGTTCGGTGACGGCAACCTGGGCAGCCGCCTGCGCGGCTTCGACCGGGATTATCTGCGCGCTCTCGCGCTGGGGGCGCGCGACGGCAAGATCGTGCTCGGCGAAGTACAGAATCAAAACAGCCCGGTGCTGCCCTCGCCGGGCCAGCGCGCCGCGGTCGGATTTGGACGCAACATCCGCCCGCTCAACGTCTACAGCGATCCCGATGGCGTGATCCGCCGCCTGCCGCTGACGTTCACGGTCGACGGCAAGCCGGTTCCCTCGATGGCGGCCGAACTGGCCACGCGCGCCAGCGGTGCAGCGCCCTCGGCGAAAATCGCCAAAGCGGGCGCGGTCCCCGGCACGGTCACGCTGAATTTCGCAGCCGGGGCCGATGACATCCCGACCTTCTCGCTCGCCGATCTCAACACCTGCGCCGACAAGAACGACAAGGATTTCTTCCGCCGTCATTTCGACGGCAAGGTCGTGTTGCTTGGCACGGTGCTGGACGTGGAGGATCGCAAGATTACCTCGACACGCTTGACCGCGGCGCGCGAGGGCGCGCCCGCAGAGCGTTGCGCGCTGGCAGTGCCGGCCGCGCGCCAAACCTTCATCCGCGATTCGATTTCCGGGGTGTATGTCCAGGCGACGGCGGTGAACAATCTCGTCCGCGGCGACGTCCTGACTGAATTCAGCCGCACCGGAACCGGCATCTTTTCGCTGGTCCTGGCGGCGCTCGCCGTCGCCGCCGCAGTGGCGCTCAGACCCACCACAGCCGCCTTGAGTTTTCTCGGCTTTGCGGCGGTCTGGACTGCGGGCGCGACGGTCGCGTTCCGCTACGCGCTCGTGGTGCCGCTGGTCGAGCCTCTGCTGACGGCACTCGCCTCTCTCGCCACCACCATCGGCTATCGTCTTGTCCTCACCGACCGCGTCGTGGCCGCGCAGGCCGCACAGCGGCGTGCCCACGAGGCCGAAATGGCAAGCGCCGCGGCCATTCAGCGCGCCATGCTGCCCGGCGCCGGCCAAAGCGACTTCGCCGAAGGCCGGCTCGATATCTTCGCCCACATGATTCCGGCGCGCGAAGTGGGCGGCGATCTCTACGATATCGTCAAGCTCGACGGCGGCCGCGTCATGGTCTCGATCGGCGACGTCTGCGGCAAAGGCGTGCCGGCATCGTTGTTCATGGCGATCACGCAAACCATCATGCGGCTGGTGGTCCGCTTCGATCAGGACCTGCAGGCCGAAATCAACAGGGCCAACACGCTGATGGCCGCCGACAACAGAGAAGAAATGTTCACGACGCTGTTCTGCGGCCTGTTTGACGTGGCCTCCGGCACGATGACGTATTGCAACTGCGGCCACAATGCGCCGCTCGTTCTGCACAAGGACGCAAACACATTCGAGACCTTGCGTCCTTGCGGTCCGCCGCTCGGCATCCTCGAGGACAGCGACTACGTCCCGCGATCGATCGCGCTGGCGCCGGGCGATGTTCTGGTGCTCTACACCGACGGCATCACCGAAGCCGAAAATGCGCAGAAGGCACTCTTTGGGACCAAGCGGCTCGAGGAGGCAATTCTCGAAATGCGTGGGGAGCCCGCGCGGAATGTGGTTGAGCACGTGATCAAGCGCGTCACTGCGTTTGCCGACGGCGCCATGCAATCCGACGATATCACATGCGTTGCGGTCGTTTGTTCGTAAGCGGGTTATCGCTGGGGCTCAGCGACCAGTGGAGCTTTTGGATTTGACATTCGCTACCCGAGTTCGCGGCTGGGTGGGTAGCGAATGTCAAATCCGCTCCACTGGAGCATTTTCCGGAAAAGTGGCCGCCGGTTTTTCGCAGAAAATGCGACCACATCTATGAAGCTGGCGCGTACTCATCGGTTCGGCTGACGTCCGCTTCGCGCCAAAAGCGACCGAATTACTGCGCCGCCGCGAATGACGCAGAGTGACAATCGCGTCGTTTTGCGCCGCGAAAAAGCGGCAGACCCTCCCACCAGCCACCAATCGCGTCACTTTGCACTGCGAAAAAACATATCCGCGCTCGGCAACACGGACGCATGGCACCTAGCGGGTTCTCGAATTTTTCGAGCATAGTGAACACGCAGACATTGATGCAGGGCAGAACATGGCACCCACCGATCAGGAGACCGAAGTCGTGCAGCCGACAGAGCTGCGGCAGGACTTGCCTCTGCCCTCAGATCCGAAAGTTATATTCCTTGGTGGCCTATTCGTTCTTGCCGTGCTCGCGGCAGCCTATGTTGCAAGCGATATTGTGTTGCCATTAGTCTTTGCTATCGTTCTCAAATTACTCCTACAGCCTGCCTTGCGCATATTAGTGGGCTTGCACCTGCCGCGGACAATCGCGTCGCTGCTGCTTATCCTTGTGCTTTTCGGAACGATCGTGGGTTTGGGCACAGCCATTTCCGGCCCCGCTCGCACCTGGGCCGCCAAGCTTCCGGAGGGCATCCCTCGGCTCGAGGAGCGGCTGAGTTTTATGCGAGCGCCCATCAATACACTGCAAGGGTTCTTGCATCAGGTGGAAGATTTTGGATCAACGAGGCCATCTCCGAATGCGGGCGCCCCGGCGCTAGGCTCAACTCTTCTGACGAATCTATTCACAGGCACCCGAAACTTTGCCAGCGGCTTCTTCACCACGGTGCTGTTTCTTTTTTTCCTTCTCGTGTCCGGCGATATCTTCGTGCACCGCCTCGTCGAGATACTGCCGCGTTTCAGCGGCAAGCGCCAAGTCGTGGAAATCTCGCAGCAAATAGAAAGCGACGTGTCCGCGTATCTGGCCACAATCACGCTCATGAACGCAGGAGTAGGGATCGCTACGGCACTGGCGATGTGGCTTACGGGGGTGGGTGACCCTATCCTCTGGGGGACGGTAGCCTTTCTGCTGAACTATGTGCCGATACTCGGCCCGGCTCTAGGCGTCTTAATCTTTCTTCTCGCTGGCCTGTTGACCCACGACGCGCTTTGGCAAGCGCTGCTTCCTGCGGGACTTTATTTTGGATTTCATTTGATTGAGGGAGAGACTGTGACGCCAATGCTTTTGGCCAGACGGTTCACGCTCAATCCCGTCCTCGTCATCATCTCGCTCGTATTCTGGTTCTGGATGTGGGGTGTTCCTGGCATGATCCTCTCTATGCCGATGTTGGCGATTACTAAGATCATCTGCGATCGTCTCCAGCCGCTAGCCGCATTTGGCCATTTTCTTGAGGGGTGAAATCCGGCCGCTTTCTGACACTCAGTTTATCAAATAGCTCTAACAAGCGCCGCCTTGCGCCACTTTCGACAGATTTCGCATAGCTGCGCCATGTCGGCTAATAACCAAGAGCGTCAACAAAGCCGACGTGGCTCGATGTCGCCCGAGTGCCGGCGGGCGACATCCCCACCGTCGGCCACACCGTCATGACATTGCGTTCAATATCATCATGCCAACGAACACGGCCGCCATCGCTAGCCCGAAAATAAATGTTGCGCTGTCGAGACTCATAGGGCTCTTGGTCTCGATCGCTCGCGTTTGAATTTTCGCTCTCATAGCCGCTCCTCCAGTTGACAACTTCGAGTCTCCACGCCTGCTCTAAGCCGAAGGACCGCCGGCGCGCCCGGATCACAACCAGGTGCGTTCTATGCCTCGCTCGGCCATCAGTTCGGCGATGCGCTTGCGGGCATAAAACATGCGCGTTTTAACCGTGCTTTGGGGCACGCCGATGATGCGCGAGACCCGATCGATTGACTGCTCGTGATAGTAAACGAGATCGACCACCTCCCGATGTGCGACTGACAGCTGCTTGAGGCATTCTTGCAAGAGGACGCTGCACTCGGTCTTCTGCACCGCGACCTCGGGATCGTCGGTCGGATCTTCCAACCTCGCACACGTCTCGTCATCGAGTTCGTCGCACGAACGCCGCCGCAGCGAGGCCAGCGCCTTGTAACGGGCAATCGCCAGCACCCATGTCGATACCCGCGAGCGCGCCTCGAAACGGCCGGCCTTGCTCCAAACTTCGAGGAAAACTTCGCTCACCAAATCCTCGGCCGTCGCCTCGTCACCAACGATTCGCAGCAGAAAGCGGAATACACGCACGCTGTGCCGCGTGAATAGAACCCGTACGGCATCCTTGTCGCCGTTAGCAATAAGACCAATCAGCGTTTCATCTGAAATGACTTTGAAGGAGGACAACCGATTTAACGGGACACCTAGAGCTGTCTGAACGTACTGCATGACGACTCCCCCTTTATTGGGGGAAAGCTAGCGGCTACGAAATATCGCGAAAATTCAGATAATGCCCCTAAGGGGCATTACGGAGAAGGCGAATTTTCCGGAAAAGTGGCCGCCGGTTTTTTCGCAGAAAATGCGGCCACATCTATAAAGCTGGCGCGTACTCATAGGTTCGGCTGACGTTCGCTTCGCGCCAAAAGCGACGAATTACTGCGCCGCCGCGAATGACGCAGAGGGCCAAAAGGCGACATCGGCCCCTTTTGCTCGAATGATTGGACCGTTAACGTACAAACGAGGTCCAAGGATCAACGGGGGAAGCCATGAAATTTCAGCGCCGACAATTTTTGAATGTCGTCGCGGGTGCAGCCGCACTGCCCGCGATGTCACGGCTCGCAAAAGCGCAAACCTATCCGTCACGGTCAGTGCACTGGATCGTCGGCTTCCCGCCCGGCGGCGCGACCGACATTATCGCGCGCCTCATGGGCCAATGGCTGTCGGAGCGGCTCGGCCAGTCGTTCGTCATCGACAACCGGCCGGGTGCCGGCAGCAATATCGGGACCGAAGCCGTCACGCATGCGCCCGCCGACGGCTATACGGTGCTGATGATGAGCGCCGCGCAGCCGATCAACGCCACGCTTTACGAGCATCTCAACTACAATTTCATCCGCGATATCGCGCCCGTCGCGAGTATCAGCCGCGAGCCCAACCTGATGGTGGTGCACCCGTCGGTTCCGGCCAAGACGGTCCCCGAGTTCGTCGCCTACGCCAAGGCCAATCCGGGCAAGCTGACGATGGCGTCGTCCGGCAACGGCACTATCGTCCACGTCAGCGGCGAGTTGTTCAAGATGATGACCGGGGTGAGCATGCTGCACGTGCCGTATCGCGGCGCGGGACCGGCGGTGGTTGACCTGATGGCCGGCCAAGTGCAGGTCATGTTCGCAACCATGCCGTCGTCGATTGCATATGTCCGGTCCGGCAAGCTGCGCGCGTTGGCGGTGACGTCGGCGGCGCGCTCAACGGCCTTGCCCGAGGTGCCGACGGTCGCGGAATTCGTGCCGGGCTACGAGGCGAGCGCGGTCTACGGCATGGGCGCACCGAAGGCGACGCCGCCCCAAATCGTCGACACGCTCAACCACGCGGTCAACGCCATCCTCGGCGACGCCAAGGTGCAGGCGCGGCTCGCCGATCTCGGCGGCACGGCGCTTCCCGTGTCGCCGGCCGAGTACGCCAAGATCCTCGCCGAGACCACCGAGAAATGGGCCAAGGTGATCCAGGCGGCGCACATCAAGGTGGATTGAGCTGGAACGTTCGAATCTCCAGGTGATCGCTTCGCCCCAGGCTAATCGGTCAGAGCGGACGATTCCAGTTTGGCGAGTTCTGCCTGAGCTTGGGCAATCGTCTTCATCTGTTTTCTTATCAGCGTTGGCGTAATTCGCTTTGTGGGTCGGTCGACGTTTGTGAGATACACATTCCCAACGCTATAGATGATGCCCTTCTTCCTCAACTGAGCGAGCGCACGCAGCACGTTTGTTCGTGGAATACCAAAAAACCAGGCAGCGGGCATTGTGACGCGATGGATCATTCGCACCGTTATCAGCGATACCAGCCACGTGTGTTCATGGCCGATTTTCGGACATCATCCCGTCCAGCTTGCATCGATCAGGCAATCGCCAAGCACTCACGAGGCCGCGTCCCGACGTTCAGCCTGGGGCGGCGCCGCCGCGCTCGATGCTCAAAAGCCCGGCCAGACCGGCCGCTTCGATGACCTCGGCCACCGCGTCAACCGGATTTAGCAGGACAAAGCGCCCGCCTCGCCGCCGGATCGCCTTGGACGCCGCCACCAGATAACGCAGACCCATCGAGGCAATGAAGGTAACGCCCGCCATATCCACTGAAAGATCGTGCTTGCTGCCCGAAAGCGTGGCGAGAGGAAGGGCGACGGCTTCCGCACCGGAAATGTCGAGACGGCCGGTCAATCTCATCGTTGCCGCCGATCCCGCATCATGAACATCGATTTTCATGGGCTCCCCCAGAGAGTGAGGCCGAAAGCGATGTTACGGTTTTTTGACAGCCCACCTCAACCGGGCAAGGAAGCCGCTTCGATCGAACGCCGCGACGTGCGCAAAGCCGATGCGACTGGACCGAGCGCTGTAAAAGAAAGTCCGAACGCTCGTAAGTCTAGCTCGCCTTCTTGCGCCCCGTGCGCGCACGGGACGTTCGCTTTGCCGGCTTTGCCGATTTTTTGGTCGGTCGCTTGCGGCCAGCGGCATGGGCCGCCGCGGGCCGTTCCGGCGTCAGTCCGCCCTTGGCATTTTTGACCTTGGCGCGCGTGAGCTGCCATCCCTTCCAGTTAATGTCGAAGACGATGCCGTTGGGATCGCGAAATTTGCGCTCAAAGCCTTCATCCTCCGGCGCGCCCAGATCGTAGAAGAACTTCCCGCCCGCCTGCTCGATCTTTTCCTGCTGCTCGGGCAGGTGGTCGCACTGGAAGCCGAAATGGTGGATCCCGGTCCAGCCCTTTGGCACGCCGGACCCCTCCTCGCCCTTGTATTGCAGCAGCGCCAGATTGATCTCGCCGTCACTCATGTAGCAATTGAAGGCGGTCTTGCCTTCCTTGATTTCAGTGCGCTTGAGCCCAAACGCCTTCTCATAGAAGTCGGCGGTCTCCTTGATGTCCTTGACGCAAAGCGCGATGTGACGGATGCGAGCGGCCATGACGGGTCCTCCTTTGGAGAGGGCGAGTGTCCTCAATCGGGATTTCCAAGTCAATTCGAAGTCTTTCGTGGGCGGGCTCGTTGTCGAAATTCGGCGATGAAAATTAAGCACGGCCGCTCGATGCCCGCCTGGCTTGCCATCGCGGCTTTTTCCGAGCGTGTAGTGAGGCGCTAGCCTATCCTTGCCCGCCTGCGCAGCAGAGGAGGACGGCACGAGGATCGCTCAACAGATTCTACCCGTTGATTCGTTTGAAAACGTCCGCTGCCTCAGCACTTTAGCAGACAAAACCAAAATCATGGCGGCCGTGCCACAATCTTCGCGCCGCGAATCAAACAAACAGCGAAAAAAGAGTCTCGTCAGATCAGAGGGATGGCGTGCGTCTGCGGAATTTCTTGAAATCGTGCCGCGCGGTGAACTAAAAGAAATCATCTCGCTCGTTCGAAGGGACGTCAACCGGTGACGGCCGATTGATGCGAGCGGGAGCGGTGCCTGGGATGGGGTTCGTAACCTCATTTCGAGGCGGTTCGGAAACTCGCCCGGCCTGTCATGACGCAGGTCTGCCGGGAGCTGGCTGCCCGGGTGGCGGACGGAGTCGCATCCGTTGGCGCTGCCATAAAGCGCGGGACCGGACTGAGCCTTAGGCCGAGAGGCCTTTGGCGAGAGCCGCGGTAGAGCGCCGGAAGGCGAGCGCGCCCCCTCCCTAACCCTCCCCCGCGAGGGAAAAAGAGGAAGGCGCGCGCCGCGAACCCGCCCGGGCGGCAACGCTCGGATGGCGCGGAGCGGTCTCTCAGTACGCGCCTTTCGGCGCTCCGCCTCCCTTATGTGTTTGGAGGCTCTTGTTCGTGCCGTGCAAATAGCTCGGGCGTCAAAAACGCGCCGCGAGAACGGGAAGGTGTGTCCTTTCCCGCTCTCCGCGGGCAGGGAGAGAGAGACATTCGCATGTCCGCCCGGCACCGGGGGCTGCCGTATTTGCAATCCTTGGCCTCTTGTAGTCGGCGTCAGGCGGTGTGAAAGTTTTGCAAGCGCGACAGAGAATTGGCTCGGGATAGCCGGCCAAAACGACGGTCCAGGAGACAACAACCATGCATGAAGTCACCGGCGATCACTGGCACGAACCGGATGGACTGAAGAACGCGGGCTACGGCGCCTGGAAGCGGCCGAACACGCCCTACGACGACTACATGGAAGCGCAGGGCATTCCGATTTTCCGCGGCATCGGCGTGCGCCGGGTGCAGGACATGCCGCTCAAGCCGTGGGCACGGATGGGCGGCAAGGGCACCTTCATCCAGCTCTACGGCACCGAGGGCAAATGGGGCTGCTACGTCGTCGAGGTGCCGGCGGCCGGCGCGCTCAACCCCGAAAAGCACATGTACGAAGAGATCATGGTGGTGGTCGAAGGCCGCGGCACCACCGAGATCTGGTCCGACGGGCAGGCCAAGCCGCACACCTTCGAGTGGCAGCGCGGCTCGATGTTCTCGATCCCGCTCAACACCAATCACCGGATCATCAACGCGGCGTCGAGTCCGGCCCTGATCCTGGTCGCCTCGACGGCGCCCAACGTCATGAACATCTTCCGCGACAGCGACTGGATCTTCAATTGCGCCAACACCTTCCCGTCGCGCTTCGACGGCGCCGCGGACTTCTTCAAGGCCAAGGACGACATCGTGCCCGATCCGCTGCGCGGGCTCGCTTTGCGCAAATCGAACTTCATCCCCGACATCATGAACGCCGACCTCTATCTCGATAACCGGCGCTCACCCGGCTACACGCGCGTCGAGCCGCACATGGCCAACAACGTGTTCTACGGCTTCGTCGGCGAGCACAAGACCGGCCGCTATTCCAAGGCGCACGCCCACATGTCGGCGGCGGTGCTCGTGTGTCTGAAGGGCAAGGGCTACACCTATACGTGGCCGCGCTCCGAAGGCATGACGCCGTGGAAGGACGGCAAGACGCAGAACATCTACCGGCAGGATTATGAGCCGGTCGGTCTCGTCACCGCGGCGCCTTACGGCGGCGACTGGTTCCACGCCCATTTCGGCATCTCGAAGGAGCCGCTGCGGCTGATCGGCTGGTACGGTCCCAATAATCACCGCAAGGACAAGGCCGGCGTGCCGGGCGAGAAGGACACCGACGAAGGCGCGATCGACGTCACCGAGGGCGGCACCGCCATCCCGTACTGGCTGGAGGATCCGTTCCTGCGCAAGGAATACGAGGAGACCCTCGCGAAGGAAGGCGTCAAATCGCAGATGGGCGACGAGCTCTACCAGGCTCCGCCCGGCTATCGCGCCGCTGCTGCTGAGTGAAGGCGCGAATGAGCCGATCCCGTCATCCTGAGGTGGCGGCCGAAGGCCGCCCTCGAAGAATGTACGGCCCGGGCCGTCGCCCTCGCGAAATCGGCTTTTGCCGATTTCGAACTTTACCCGTCCAAGTCGGCGACAGCCGGCTTGGTTGGCTAGGCGCTTTGCGCCGAGCACCTCAGGGTGACGGGACATGGCGACGCGCGATCCTTCTGTGTTGTTTGCTTCTCGCGTCAGGTAACGCCGCACACGCCGACGACGCCGCCTCGTTCTTCGCCGGCAAGACGCTGCGCATCATCGTGGGCCTGCCGCCGGGCGGCAGCGCCGACGCCTATGCGCGGCTGGTGCAGCGCCATTTGCCGGCGCATCTGCCCGGGGCGCCGTCGATCCTGGTGCAGAACGTGCCGGGCGCCGGCGGCATGAAGTCGGTGGCGTATCTGGAAACCTTGCCGGCCGACGGCACCGCGCTGGCGACCTTCAGCTCCGGCCTGTTGACCGAAGCCATCACGGCGCCGGGCCACGTCACCACCGATTTCCGCCGGCAAAACTGGATCGGCAATGTCAGCGAAGATGCGCGCGTCTGTTACGTCTGGCATACGACCGGCGTGAGTAACTGGCAGGACTTCCTGGCGCGCAAGCAGGTGGTGTTTTCCGCCTCAGCCCCCGGCACCGCCGGCTATGTCGATGCCGCCATGCTGCGCGATCTGTTCGGCGTGCATCTGCGGCAGATCAACGGTTATCCGGGCAGCGCCGAGATGCGGCTCGCGGTCGAGAAAGGCGAGGTTGACGGCAGTTGCGGCGGCTGGACCGCGATGCCCGACAACTGGCTCAGCGAATACAAGATCAACGTCATCGTGCGGCTGTCGCCGACGCTCGTTCCCGGCATGGACAACAGCGTGCCCTTCGCCGGCGACCTGGTGAAGAGCGAGCGCGAGCGCGCGATTTTCGATTTTCTGGTGGCGCCGGAAAAGCTCGGCCGGTTGTTCATGGCGTCGGAGCGCGTGCCGGCCGATCGGGTCGCCATGTTGCGCCGTGCGTTCGATGCCATGGTGGCCGATCCGGCGTTCCGGCAAGACGCCGGCAAGATGCGCCTCACCGTCACGCCGATGAGCGGCGCGAAGGTGACGCGCGAGATCGGCGCGCTCTACGCCACGCCGCCCGACGTGGTCGCAAAAGCCAAAACAATCGCCGCGGAATGAATAACTCGGCGAACCTCATCCTGAGGCGCGAGCGAAGCGAGCCTCGAAGGATGCTGCTCAGGTGCTCGGGCCACGTCCTTCGAGGCTCGCCCTGCAGTCGCGCACCTCGGGACGAGGATGGCGAAATTTCAATGCACCACGATTGTCGTCGCGCCCATGCCTTCCCGCTCGACCAGGCCAAACAGAGCAGCGGCGTTCGCGGGCTGCAGCCGCACACAGCCATGCGACACCGGACGGCCGAGCCGCGCGGTCTCGTAGGTACCGTGAATGGCGATGCCGCCGCGGAAAAAGATCGAGTGCGGCATCGGCGAGTTATGGTATTTGCGCGAGAACCAGCGCGCCGCGAGCCGTTGCGGATGATAGACACCGCCCGGCGTCGGCAGGGCGCGGCGACCGGTCGATACCCGCCAGTCGTAGCGTGGTACGCCGTCGACGACGACCTGCATGGTCTGCGTCGCGCGGTCGATGCGTACGACGATTGCGGCGTTGGCACGATCTGCGGTGAAGAAGGAGACGAACAGCGCGGACGTGAACAGCGCGGACGGCAACAGCGCGGACTTGGCGACCGCGCACAGCAAGCGACGCATTGCAACCCTCTCATGCCCTCGCCGTGCCCGCCGTTGCATGTGCGCCGTCACCGGCAGGTTGTAAAGCAAACAACGCGGCGAGAGTTAATCGCCGCGGACATTTTTGTTTTTGAATCGATCGGCCGCGCCTGGCGCCGCCGGTGTAACACCGTCGTCCTTTCGGCCGTCATCAATTCACCGAAGTTATTTGGTTAAAATCGAACGATGCCGACCTTCGATCTGTTGACCATCGGTCACTCCAACATACCGGCCGACCGTTTCATCGGCCTGCTGCGCGGCGCCGGCGCGAACGCCATCGCCGACGTGCGCTCCACGCCGGCGTCGCGGCGCTTTCCGTGGTTCGCCAAAAACAACCTCGCGGCCCGTCTGCAACAGGAAGGCATGGCTTATCTGCCGTTCGGCGACACGCTCGGCGGCCGGCCCCGCGAGGCCGGTCTCTATCGCGACGGCGTTGCCGATTACGAGGCAATGGCCAAGCGTCCGGAATTCCGCTCGGGCCTCGACCGCCTGTGCGCCGCCGCGACAAGGCACTGCGTCTGCCTGATGTGCGCCGAACGCGAACCGCTCGATTGCCACCGCTGCCTGCTGGTGACCCGCGCACTCGCCGAGCGCGGGATCGGCGTCGGTCATATCCTGCATGACGGCACCGTGACGCCGCACGCCGCCATCGAGCGGCAGCTCTTGGCGGATTACGGCGAGGGCGACGATCTGTTCAGCACTGGACAGAGCGACCGACTCGCGGCAGCGTATCGACGCCGCGCCCGTGCGGTCGCGTATCGGGCGAAGGCGGTTTCTTCGGGGGCGAACGCAGCAGCGGAGACGAGATAATGTCCGTCCTGTTTCGCGCCTTGATCATCGCATTCGCAACCGGGATCGGATCGGCGCTGGCCACCGGGCTGGAGGCCGGGCGGGCCGCCTCGACGGTGGATACGACGCCGCCCGGGACGCTCAATCCCAAGCCGCTGCCGCCGCTCGCCCATCCGGATGCCAAGGATACGCCGGCCAAGGAATTGTTTGCCCGCAAGCTGACGCCGTATCCCGGCCCGGCGCGCGCCATTGGCGGGTATGCGGACGGCTGCATGGAAGGCGCGGAGCAATTGCCGATCACCGGGCCGACCTGGCAGGTGATGCGGCTGTCGCGCAATCGCAACTGGGGCAATCCGGAACTCATCAAGTTCATCGGCCGGCTCGGCAAGAACGCCAAGAAGGCCGGCTGGAACGGACTGTTAATCGGCGACATGGCGCAGCCGCGCGGCGGCCCGATGATTTCCGGCCACGCCAGCCATCAGATCGGCCTCGATGCCGATATCTGGCTGACGCCGATGCCGGACCACGTGCTGACGCGCGAAGAGCGCGAGATGGAAGGCGCCGTCAACATGGTCGACCCCAGCGGGCTCGACGTCGATCACAAGCTATGGACGCCGACACGCACCGCTTTGCTCAAGGCCGCCGCCGAAGATCCAAAGACCGTGCGCATCTTCGTCAATGCGGCGATCAAAAAGGAAGCCTGCGCCGAGGCGGGAACGGACCGCGCCTGGCTCGCCAAGCTGCGGCCGTGGTGGGGCCACGCCGAACATTTTCACGTCCGGCTCGTCTGTCCGCCCGACAGCCCGCAATGCAAGGCGCAGCCGCCCGTGCCGGCGGGCGACGGCTGCGGCCACGCGCTCGACTACTGGTTCAAGCCGGGCGTCCTGCATCCGGCACCGCCGAAGGTGCCGCCCCCGCCAAAGCACATGATGACGCTTGCGGCGCTGCCTCCGGCGTGTCGCGCCGTCGTCAACGCACCGTGACGCTACGCACCGCCGAACAAGGTGGACTGCGCACTCATCGCGATGAACGTCAGCGCACAGGCGAATGCGACGATCAGCGCGGCAAAGCCGAGCAGATTTTGTTGCGGCGTTTTTGTCATGAAGGGCAGACCGGCGATCAAAATATAGACGCCGTAAAAGCCTGACAGCATGAGAAAGCGCAGGCCCGGCAGCAGCATAAAAACACCGGCCAGCCAGAGCGGCATCATGGAATAGACCGCGAGGTTGAGCGCGCGGGCGAAATTCCGTCGGCCGCCGAACAGCGGCGCTGCGATCGCGATGACGAGCCCGAGCAGCAGCACAACGGCAAAGCTCGCCACGTAGCTGAAGAAAGCCGCCGCGAGACCATCCAAAATCGGAGCCCGTACCTCGCCTTTGCCGGGCACGACGACGCCGATGATGCAGGCGCCGAGAAAGCCGCAAACCGCCGGCACCAGCGCCAGCGGCGCGACGGTGCCGATCAAAAGCGCAACCGGATCGCCCGGCTCATGCTCGATCCGCGCCCACTCGGCAAACGGATCGGTGAGAATGCCGATGACGCGCCAAATACCTCTCATGACGCAAGCTACGCGGCGGCGCGGATCAGCGCCGCGCCTTTTTCGGCGATCATCATGGTCGGCGCATTGGTGTTACCCGACGTGATCGCCGGCATCACCGAGGCGTCGACGACGCGCAGTCGTTCGACCCCGGCGACGCGAAGTTCGGCGTCGACCACCATCATCGGGTCGCTGGGCAGCCCCATCTTGGCGGTGCCGACCGGATGAAAGATCGTGGTGCCGACATCGCCCGCGGCCTTGATCAGCGCCGCCTCGTCATTATCCGGCACCGACGCGCCCGGCAGATATTCGGCGGGATGATATGGAGCCAGCGCCTGCTGCGCGGCAATGCGACGGGTGAGCCGGATCGCAGCGGCGGCGATGCGGCGGTCTTGATCCGTCGAAAGATAATTCGGCTGGATCAGTGGCGCATCGGCCGCATCACTTGAACGCAGCCGCACCGAGCCTCGGCTGGTCGGCCGCACGTTGGCGACGCTCGCGGTGAAAGCCGGGAAGGTGTGCAGCGGATCGCCGAACTTGTCGAGCGACAGCGGCTGCACGTGATACTGCAGATTGGCGCGCTCCTGATCCGGATCCGAGCGCGTGAACAGGCCGAGCTGTGATGGCGCCATGGTCAACGGGCCGCGCCGGAACAGCGCATATTCCATCAGCATGCGGGTGAGACCGAGCGGCGCGTAGTAGCGCTCGTTGAGCGTCGGAATGCCGTCGACCTTGTAGATCATGCGGAGCTGCAAATGGTCTTGCAGGTTGGCGCCGACGCCTGGACGGTCGGCCACGACTGCGATGCCGCGCTCGCGCAGCTGCTCGGCCGGGCCCACGCCGGACAGCAGCATGAGCTGCGGCGAACCGATCGCCCCTGCGGCCAGAATGACTTCGCCGCGGCATCGTGCAGAGCGCGTTTCGCCGCTCTGCCGCCAGCGCACACCAAGGGCGCGGCGTCCGTCGAACATGACGCTTTCGACCAGACAGCCGGTTTCGAGCCGGATGTTGCCACGCTTGAGCGCCGGCTTGAGAAAAGCGCTCGCCGCAGACCAGCGCCGCCCGCGCTTCTGGTTGACGTGGAAGGCGCCGCAACCCTCGTTATCGCCGGTGTTGAAGTCCCTAATCGATTTGACGCCGGCTTGCGCCGCGGCGGCGCGGAAGGCGTCGAGCAGATCCCAGCTCACGCGCGGCGGCTGGATTGGCAATTCGCCATCGGTGCCGTATTTGTCGGCGTCGCCGAGGAAATGATTTTCGTGGCGCTTGAAATACGGCAGCACATCATCCCAGCCCCAGCCAGCGAGCCCGAGCTGACGCCAATGATCATAGTCGGCCGACTGCCCCCGCATGTAGATCATGGCGTTGATCGACGACGAGCCGCCGATCGCCTTGCCGCGCGGATAGTTGAGCGCCCGGCCGTTAAGGCCCGGCACCGGTTCGGTCTTGAAGCACCAATCCGAGCGAGGATTGCCGATGGCGAACAGATAACCGACTGGAATGTGGAACCAGATCCAGTTGTCCGGGCCGCCGGCTTCGAGCACGAGCACGCGGCTTTTCGCGTCGGCGGACAGCCGATTGGCCAACAGACACCCGGCCGAACCCGCTCCCACGATCACGTAGTCGTATTCACCGTCGATCGGCTTCGCCTGCGCCATTCCTCCCCTTGCCTTCCCTCGCCGCTTTTTCCGCCGCTTGACGCAAGATAGCACGCCGCGGCCGCAAGCGCGTCAAGCCGGAATGAGAGTGAAACTTTGCGGCAAACCTTCGCGGCCGGCGAAGCGAGACATAAGCAATGACATGCTGTCCGCCGAAACCGCGGCGGACTATGCTTTGCGCGATGGATTCCTGGCAATCGCCGTCAGCGACGGCAAGGCACGCGACTGCGCTGGGCGTAGCGTGCGGCGCCGGTTCTGCCTTGTTCTGGGCGTTCGGTTTCGTCGCCGCGCGACATGGCGTACTGGCCGGCATGTCGCCGCTCGTGCTGGCGCTGCACCGCTTCATCTGGCCCGGCCTCGCGCTGCTTCCGCTCGTTGCACGCTCGGGCTTCGGCGATCTCGGCGGCCTGGGCTGGCGCCGCGGCATCGCGCTGACGGCATTCGGCGGCCTGCCGCTCGCGCTGTGGAGCTACATTGGCTACGTCTATGTGCCGCTCGGCCACGGCAGCGTCATTCAGCCGTCGTGCGCCGCTGTCGGCGGCCTCGTGCTGGCGCATTTCATTCTCAAGGAAGCGTTGCCGCCTCGCCGCCTCGCCGGCGCGCTGACTATTGTGCTGGGTCTTGTGGTGATCGGCTCCGAGGCATTGCGCACGATGGGCCATCAAGGGCTGTTTGGCGATCTGCTCTTTGTCGCCGCCGGCAGCTCATTCGCGGTGTTCGGCATGCTGCTGCGGCTGTGGCGGGTCGCACCGATGCATGCGGCCGCGATAACGAGCGTGCTGTCGCTCGCCGGCCTACCGATTTTGTTGTTCGCTTACGGCAATCTCATCGCCGCTGGATTTGCTGAGAATCTGCTGCAGGCGGTCGTGCAAGGCATTTTTGCCGGGCCGGCCGCGATCTATCTCTACACCCGCGCCGTGGTGCTGCTCGGCGCCGGGCGCGCCGCGCTCTATCCGTCGCTGGTGCCGCCATTCTCGCTCGTCATCGGCGTTCTGACGATTGGCGAGGTGCCGAGCTTGTCGCAGCTCATTGGCCTCACGGTCGTGGTCATCGGCTTTCGGCTGACGCAGACGAGGTGAGCCGTCATTCCGGCCGAGCGAAGCGAGAGCCGGAATCCATAATCGCAGGCGTCGTGGACGCGCGCAGAGCGTTAAACCGGCGGACCTGCGGCTATGGATTCCGGGTTCGCCGTTTCACGGCGCCCCGGAATGACGATTACTCCGGCCCCGCATACTTGCCCGCCGTGTGCGGGAACATCGACTTGACGATCTTAAAGCGCGAGATGTCGACCGTTGCGTCCATGTGAAGGAAAATCGCGGCGTCGCGGAACAGTTTTTCCACGCCGAAATCCAGCATGGCGCCGTTGCCGCCGTGCAGTTCGAGCGCGTGCTGCGCCACTTTGAGGATTTCCTCCGAGGCGAACACCTTGGCCATGTTGCACAGTGTATCGGCATCGGGCGCGTTGTCGTCGACGGCCTTCGATGCGCGATCGAGCAGCGCGCGCACCGCTTCGATCCGTGTCGCCATGTCGGCAAGCCGGAGCGCCACCGCCTGGTGCTTGATCAGGATGCGGCCGCCCTGGACGTAGTTCTGCACATAGTCGGACGTGACCTCGAAGGCACGCACGCCGACGCCGAGATTCTTGGCCGCCTGAATGATCTTGCCCGGGCGGAAATACACCGCGGCCTTGCCGAGCGCATCGCCCTCGACCAACAGATGATCCGCAGGCACGCGCATATCCTCGAACACCAGTTCGCCGTTATTCATGAACCGGCAGCCGATGGTCTCGTTACAGCGCGCGATGGTGAGTCCCGGCGTGCCGCGCGGCACCAGGAAACTCGACGTACCCTGCACCATGCCGACGGCCGGATTGGTGTTGGCGTAGACCACGAACAGGCCGGCGTCGTAGCCGTTTGAGATGAACTGCTTGCGACCGTTGATCACCCACTCGCCGTTCTGCTTCACCGCGCGTGTCGCCATCGCGGCTTCCGGCACGTTGTAGGGCAGCCAGCGGTCGGAAGCCCCGCGCGGCTCGGTGAGGCAGTGTGCCAGCAGAAACCGCGGGTCGTCGATCAGCCGCTTGAACCATTTTTCCTGCAAATGCCGCGGCGCCAGGTTGCGAAGGAGCACCGCGACCTTCCAGTTCTGCACCAGCTTGTCGGCGAGGCCGGAATCGCCGCGCGCGATCTCCTCGGCGATCAGCGCGAAGGTCTGCACTTCGCTGGCGCGGTCGAGCTCGATGCCGCCGAACTCTTCCGGCACCCCGAGCGTGCGGATGCCGACCTTCTCGGCGCCCTGCAGGATTTCGGGCGGCAGCCGATCTTCCGGCGTCATCATCCATTCGCGCTTCCAGTCGCCGCGAATGAACGGAATGACAACATCGTCGACGAAATCGCGGCACGACTGCCGCATCAGTTTCTGTTCTTCGGAGAGATGGCTCGACATTGCAGCTTCCTCGCGCTCGTCATGCCCGGCTTCATGCCGGGATCCACGTCTTTCGCGCCGCCGAGCGTAAAGACGTGGATGGCCGGGACAAGCCCGGCCATGACGATCGCGGCAAGTCACGCCGCCTTGCGGGTCGCCAAAAAATCGCCCATGCGGTCGAGCGCGCGCAGAATGTTTTCGGTCGAGTTGGCGTAGGACACGCGCAGATAGCCTTCGCCGAGAATGCCGAAATCCGGTCCGCCGATCAGTGCCACGCCGGCATCGTCGAGCAGCGCATTGGCGAGCGGTTTTGCCTTCCAGCCGGTGAGTTTGACATTGGGGAACGCGTAGAACGCGCCCTTCGGCGTCGCACACGAAATACCGGGCAGCTTGTTCAGCCCGGCGACAACAATTTGGCGCCGCTTGTCGAACTCGGCAACCATGCGGGTGACTTCGTCCTGCGGGCCGGTGAGCGCGGCGAGCCCAGCATATTGCGTGGCGGCGTTGACGCACGAATAAAGGTTTACTGCGAGCTTGCGCGCATAGTCGTAGAGCTTGCCCGGCCAGATCGCGTAGCCGAGTCGCCAGCCGGTCATCGCATAGGTCTTCGACCAGCCGTTAAGCAGGATGAGCCGGTCGCGGATCGACGGATACGACAGCAGGCACACATGGGCCTCGCCGTCGTAGACCATGTGGTCGTAGATCTCGTCGGACATCACGGCGACATCGGGAAACCTTTCGAGGCCCGCAACCAGCTTGTCGACCTCGGCTTTCGGCGTCACGCCACCGGTCGGATTGGCCGGCGAGTTTATGATGATGAGCCGCGTCTGCGGCGTGATCAGCTTGAGGGTTTCCTCGGCCGAAAATGCAAAGCCGTTCTCC
>DASZWK010000045.1:0-9125 GCA_035546235.1 Xanthobacteraceae bacterium
CGATGCCGAAATCTGGCGCGCGCTGTATGGCGCCTCGTCGTATTCGTCGTCGGTCGGCAAGATGACGATCGCGGTCAACGAGGACATCGATCCGGAGAATCTCGACATGGTGATGTGGGCGATGGCCTACCGGATGCGGCCGCATCAAGACATGCGTATCCTCGATCATAAGGACATGGGGCACGGCCCGCGCGCCGGCGCAGACGATAATCACTACGAAGCCAACGATTCGGCGATGCTGATCAACGCCATGCTCAAGCGGCCGTATCCGCCGATCTCGCTGCCCGCGCGGCAATACATGGAAAAGGCGAAGGAGATCTGGCAGGAACTCGGCCTACCGGCGCTCAAGCCGGAAATGCCGTGGTTTGGTTACTCGCTCGGCCAATGGCCGGAGGAGTTTCAGATCGAGGCAGACCGCGCCGCCCGTAGCGAATATTGGACCACCGGTGAGGTGATCAAGCAGCGGCGGCGCAACGACAAGCGGCTCAACGATCCTTATTTGACGCTATAAGCTGCGGCCATGGTGCCGTCGCTCCTCCAGTCCGTTCTTGGCCTCGTGTCCGGCTCGTTAGTCGGCTTTTCGCTCGGACTGGTTGGCGGCGGCGGTTCGATTCTCGCGGTGCCGCTTTTGGTCTATGTGGTCGGAGTGTCCGATCCGCATGTGGCGATCGGCACCAGCGCGGTTGCGGTGGCGGCCAACGCCGCCGGTAACCTCTTGAGCCATCACCGCGCTCGCAACGTGGTGTGGCGCTGCGCGTTGCTGTTCGCGGCCACGGGAGTTGCCGGCGCGTTTCTTGGCTCGACGCTCGGCAAGATGGTCAACGGGCAGAGGCTGCTCGCTGCCTTCGCGGTGCTGATGATGGTCGTCGCCGGCCTGATGCTGCGCAAGCGCGCGAGCGCCGGGATCAAGGTTGAGGCGGTCAGTCGCGACATGGCGCGGCGACTCGCCGCCATCGGGCTGGGGGCCGGTGCGCTATCCGGATTTTTCGGCATCGGCGGCGGGTTTTTGATCGTGCCTGGGCTGATGCTCGCGACCGGCATGCCGATCCTCAATGCGGTCGGTTCGTCGCTGGTGGCCGTGACGGCCTTCGGCGCGACGACCGCGGCGAACTACGCAGTGTCCGGATCGGTGAACTGGGCGATCGCCGCGTTGTTCATCTGCGGCGGCATTGGCGGCGGGTATGCAGGCAGCCGCGCCGCGCATGCGTTGGCCAACCGCAAGGGCTATCTGAATATCGTATTCGCGGTGCTGATCTTCGCGGTCGCCGCCTACATGTTGGTACGCAGCCTCGGCGCCATTGGATTGTAACGCCCGATCACGGCCGGACGTAGCTCCAGCCCTGTTCTTCGAGCTGCATGACGCGGACCGCGCCCGACGGTACGATTCCGGCCTGTGGGACGATCGTTATCTTGTGGCCTTCACGCTTCTGCATGCCCTGCAGCGTGTTGTTGCAGGCGGAGAACACGATCTTCGAGGGGAAAGTCGCTTCGGCGCCGGCGATGTGAGCGATACGATCCTTTACCGGCGAGGTGTCGTCGCGCAGCATGGTGAGGCCGGGTCCGTAGGCGACGATCTCGACATTAACGTCTTCGTGCTTGCCGCGATAGTACTCGACGATGTTCTGCGCATTGTTGAGCGCAAGGTTCATCACCGCGGGATCGTTCTGGTCGACTTGAATGACGACGCGATGCGATTTCGCGCTTTCCGCATGGACGGCCCCAACCGTCAACAGGCCGAGAGCAAAGGCTGCGATGAGGGAGCGTGCAATTGCGATCATGGTTTCACCAGGTTTTGTTTCAGGGACGAACAAGCGTGTAGCCTTTTTCCGTCAAGGCGAGAATCTGCGCGACGCCGGCTTCGACTTGTTTGGCCTTGGGATTGAGCGGGACCTTGCGGCCCGTTTCGCGCTCGATCGTTTCCACCGTGTTCATGCAGACATCGAATTGCACGCCTTGCGAGATAAGGCTGTCCACATAGGCGCGGTTTGGGCTGTCACCGCGCAGAATTGCGATTCCGGGCCCGAAGGCCACGACCTCGATGGCGATCTTGTCCGGGCCGTAAAATTTCAGCAGGTTGTTCGCGACGCTGATCACGAGAGCTTGCTTCTTGGCGTCATCGTCCGAGAGCTGCAGCGCCAGATGATGCTCGGCGAACGGTTTGTCGGTTGCGGCGTCGGCCGTGGGTGCCGCGGACTGGGCGCATAGCGGCGTAAAGGCGGCGAGCGCGGCGAGGACGCCAATGCCGGCAGCGAACAAGGTCAAAGCGCGCCTGAACACGCGGCTCATGGTTCAGCCTTCTTCGGCATAGCCCGGATTGCCAGCTACGCCTCTGAGCGCAACACGATTGGGGCGCGTAAGTTTCACGACTTTCTTGGCGCGCAGATAATCCGCCACGACGTCAATCACCGGCTTGCCGGTCTGCGGGTTGACCGAGGCCCAGCCGGCGACGCGATATCTTTTACCGGCTTCCACGGCGGTGCCGTCGTTCAGTGTCATGTCCGAAATCCGGCGCCCAATGCGTTCGGCGGGCGCGCATGTGTAATCCATTCCGCCGACGCGCACCATATCGCCGCCTTGCTGGTAATACGGATCTGTGTTGAACAGATTGTCGGCAATGTCCTCGAGAATGTCCTTGATCTGGCCGCCCGTCATGTCCGTCACATAGGTCTGCGGGTAGGTGATTGCGGTCTCTGTCAGCAAATCCTCCATGACGATCGGCGCGCTGGCGAGTACCGTCGTGCCGAAGCGGAATCCGGGCGACAGCGCGATCTGTGCGCCGCTGGTTTCGCGCAGCGCATCGCAAATTATCTGATCCATCGGTCCAGTAAAATTGCCGCGCCGGTAGAGCAGGGTGTCGGCGGTCGCCAGTTTTTCGGAAAATTGTTCGGCGAAAGGCGCGCGCAGCCGGTCAATCGCCGCCTGCATGGCGCGATCCGCCGGTAACAGATCGGCAAACACCGGTATCAGCCGATAGCGCACGCCCTTGACGCGCCCTTTGCCGAGATCGAGATCGAGCACGCCGAGAAATTTCCCGTTCGATCCGGCATTCGTTACCAGCGTCTTGCCGGAGGCATTCGTGACCGCGGTCGGCCGCGGCACCGCGTCGTGGGTGTGGCCGCCGAGGATCACATCAATGCCGGTCACCCGGCTCGCGAGCTTGAGATCGACATCCATGCCGTTATGCGACAGCAGCAGCACAGCATCAACCTTGTCGCGCTGGCGCAGTCCATCAACCAGTTTCTGCAGTTCGGCATCACGGATGCCGAATGTCCAATCCGGCGTGAAGCGCTTGGGGTGCGCGATCGGCACATAGGGCATGGCCTGCCCGACAATGCCCACGCGATAGCCGCCGAGTTCCTTGACCGTTGCCGGCTTAAACACGCGTCCACTTGCAGCATCGAAGGCGGGAGCGTTGTTGAACGCAGCCTCGTCGGAGAGAAAGACGTTCTGCGCCAGGAATTCGCCTTTGAAGTCCTTCAGATGACGTCGCAGGATTTTCTCGCCGTAGGTGAATTCCCAATGCCCGGTCATCGCCTCGATGCCGAGCAGGTTCGCTACCTCGATCATGGCGGCGCCGTCGGTGGCGTTGGCAAGCCCGCTGCCCTGCCACAGATCGCCGCCGTCGAGCAGCACGGAGTGGCCGTTGCCGGCTTCTGCGCGCAGTCGGTCGATCAGGGTCTTCAGATGCGCAAAGCCGCCCATGCGGCCGAAGCGATGCGCCGCATTCCGATAATCGAGAAATGTAAGTGCGTAGGCTTCGCGGTCGCTGGCCTTGATGCCGAAATGGTCAAGAAATGCGCGGCCCACCAGATGCGGCGGTTGGCCGGCCATCGAGCCGACGCCGATATTGACGCTCGGCTCGCGGAAATAGACCGGCAGAAGCTGCGCGTGCGTATCGGTTAAGTGCAAGACGCGCGCATCGCCGAAGCGGCCGACATCGTAAAACGCGTCGCCCCCGGCTGCATTGCCGGTATGGGGCAGGATTGCGGAAAGCGACGCCGCTGCGAAACTCTGGATGACGTCGCGGCGGCGCATCGCGCTTGGTGTTCCGGCGCCGTCAGCGGATGACCGCTTTGGTCCAGTCTGCCGCCTGCTCCTTGGCCTGGGCGATCGATGCATTGGCGAGCGCCTCGGCCTGCTGCGCATCCTTGACCGCCTCGTCGTATTTGCCGGCGGCGGCCGCCGCCTGAGCGGCCTTGAGCGTGTCCGTGGTCGTGGTCCATTGGTTCTTGAGCGCGCCAGCCGCCTTGTTGGCGGCTTCGGCTTTCGCCAACGCGGCCTTGAAGTCGTCGGCGGAGGCGGCGAATGCGGCCGTTGCTGAGGTCGCAAACAACGCGATGGCCGCCAGCCGGATCACGGCAACTCTGCGCATGCGATTGCTCCTTACGGCCGTGCGCCGGGCCCGGAGATCGGCAGCCCGTTGCTCATGTAGGAAAGATAGTATTCGACGTCGCGGTACAGTTCGTCCTCGGGCTTGAGCGGCACACCGCGGACCTGGCTGTTGCACGATGTGAAGCGCCGGCTGGTGGTGCCCATGCCGCCCCATTCAGAACGGTAGATCGGCAGCGCTGCGACCAGGCCGAGCGCGGGAGCCAGCACTTCGGTGCGGATGTGTTCGCCCGCGCTCTGCACGTGGCAGCTCGCGCACGAGAAGTTGAGCTGCCCGCGCCGGGTATAGAAATATTCCTCGCCCTTCTCATAGGCCGCGAGCGCGCGCGGATCGTCCGGGATTTTGATGTCGAACGGTTTGCCGCGCGAGGTGTAGGCCATATAGGCTGTCAGTGCGGCCATATCGTCCTTGGCGTAGTCGAGCGGCGGCTGGCCGTTCTGCTGCCGGCATTGATTGAGCGCCACATCGAGCGTGATCACCTCGCCGGACTTGGCATCGAAATAGGGATAATTCTGCCGAACGCCGATGCCCTTATTGGGGAAACAGTCGGCGTAGCTCTTGCCGTTCGGAAACGGCGTCTCGAACATCTGTTTGCCCTTGTCGAGCGCGAACTGATAGGGCGGGAAAGCGTCGATCTCGATCCACTGCTTGCGCAGGCCGGCATCCATCGAATAGGGACCGTTGACGAAATCGTTCAGCGGCACCTTCGGAAAGCGCTTGGTGAAATAGGCGCGGAATGCCTTGAAATCCGCTTGCGGATCGGCCGCGTTCGCGGCACGCGCCACCTGTGCATTCGGTGCGGCTACCGCAACGGCGAGGAGCATTGCGCCGCAGATCGCAGTTTTTTTGTGTTTTGCCGTCATGGTACAGCCTTACTGAATCTTCCCGGCAAGTGAATCGCTCTGGCCCTTATTGTCGACCCAGCTGATCGTCAGATCGTCGCCCTTCTTGCCGCCCTTGAAGCTGAACTTGATGTAGGGATCCTTCGACACGGCAGGGCCCCAGAAGGCGCGAAACACCGCCTTGCCGGCGTGCTCGAACTCGATGACTTCGATGTAGTGCGGCGGGATCAGATTGCCTTTGGAGTCCTTGACGAAGCCGGAATCCATCGGGTGTTGAACGAGCGCCTGCACTTCGGTGGTGTCGCCGCTTGCAACCGCGCGAACGCGAATTGTCGATGCCATTTCGATGACCTTCTATCTGCTCGCCAGATCAGCCGCCGCAGCCACCGACGGTGACTTTGACTTCTTTGGTTGCGTTGTAGATTTTGCCGCCGGCCTCAACCAGTGCCATCACGTTGCTGGTCTTAGCCATCTTCAGCCGGTTGGCGACCGCAGCCGATGTGCCGGGTGGAATGATGTAATGCGCCGTAAGGGGAAACGGGTTTCCCGCGACCACGATCGAGATCGAGGTGACGTCCGGCAGCGTGGTCGTGACCGAGATCGGCACTACGGCACCGTTTTCGGCGATCTCCGGCGCATCGAGACTGACCTTGTCGGATGCTTCGGGCGTCTTGCCGTAGAGCGCTTTGATGGCGGCGGCCTCGGTCTTTTGCGAGAACGCATCCTTCGGCCATTTGCTGGCGTCAGCAGCGGCGCGTGCGCGACTGAACGGAACAGTGCCGGCGAGGCCGAGTGTCGCCAGTCCGCCGGCGATCGCGCCTTGCACGACGGCGCGGCGCGTCTGGCCGCGGCCATTGGTGTTTTTGCTCATGATATTCGAATCCCCTGCGCTCCTAGCGCGTGTAGAGAAAATCGATAACGTCGTTCATTTCCTGATCGGTGAGGATGAGATTGCGCCCGAATGGCGGCATCACCGTCTGCGGATTGCGTTTGGTCTCGTCGTAGATGATGGCGGCGAGCTGCTTACGATCGGGAAAGCGCGCCTTCATGTTCGATAGCGGCGGGCCGACATTGCCGGGCGCGTCGCCGCCTTTGATGGCGTGGCAGGTCAGACAATTGCCCTTGCTGCGATCGAAGGCGAGCTTTTCGCCCGCCGCGGCCGACGATGACTGAGCCGAGGCGGCCTGCGTGAGGCAAAGCAAGCCGCCGAGCGCGAGACCCGAGATCGTCATGACGGCAATTCGACTACGACGCATCCTTCCACTCCAGCCTGCCCAAAATGGCGAACGGGCGACGCCGTTCAAGACCACGGATAGCGGCGGACTGGCAAGATGGACAAAGCGCGCAGGGTTACCGGCAAGCTGTTCTCGCGCGGCGGCCCAGCGTGCCAAAACATGCTACGCCAGCCCGCACCGGGCGAGAAATTCTACTGTCAGCTTGGCGCACTCTTCCGGCTTTTCGATCTGCAGGAGATGACCGGTATCGGCGACGAAGCTGTAATCGTAGCCGCCCTCGGCGCCGAGCGCCTGATTGGCCGGGCCCGTGGTGGACCCTTTCATGTTCGGGTCGCAGCCGATCAGCTTGACGGGACCGCCGAAAGCCGACGCCGGAGGCCACAGATTCAAGGTGATGGCCTGCGCATAGATGGTTGCTTCGTTTTCCGGGTCGCAGACCAGTTCGTAGCCGTCGCCATCCGGGCTCCTGCGCAGCACCGAGCGGGCCATCAAGTCGTGCGCGCCGGGCACCCAGCGCGCCGCGGCGCGCGACTGGCGGTAATCTTCGGCGAGTTCTTCAACGGTATTAAAGCGCCGGCGTCGCGCCTTCGCCCAGGCGGTCAGCCGTTTTTCGAAGGCCGCCATCACGTCGTAGATCGGGTGCCCCTGCGGCGGCATGTTGGGCGGATCGAACAGGACGAGCGCATCCCAGCGCCAGCCGACCTCGATCGCGTGCTTCATTGCCGTGCGTCCCGACATCGAATGAAAAATTCCAGCTGTCGGCTTTTTGCCGAGCCGCGCGGTTACCTCCTGCGTGACGCGTTCGAGATCGCGCACCAGCTGCTCGTAGGTGTGATGCGACGGCACTGCTGGCGTGTTCTGACCATGATTGCGAAAATCGAACACCAGCACATCAAACTGCGGCAACAGATGCTGCCAGTAAGGAAAGTAGGCATCGGCTGCGAAGCCATTGCCGTGCGACAGCAAAAGGCGAACGCCGTCGGCGCGGCCGTGGCGGCGCATGTGGATTTTTGCGCCGTCGTCGAGCGCGACGTCGAAGGTCATATGCGGGGTGGGAAGCTGAAACTGCATGATGGTTCTGGTTGGCCGGCGGGAGCGTGACTGTGGGGTAACGCTTATGGAGACGGGGCGCGGTTTGGTCAACCTTTGCTCCGCGTCCGCAATAGGCCATGGTTGCAGCCCGATCTGAGCGCCGCGCAAGCTTTGGGACGATGCGGACCGACCTCTTGGCAACACTTTTGTTTGCGACCGTTCTGTGCGCGGCGAGGACGCTTAGCGCGCAGGATCGGCTGTTCGTCAGCGCGCAGCTCACGCCAGCGGGCGAATACACCTCGGAAATCGAGGGACCAGCGGTCGACGCCGCCGGAAATTTGTATGCCGTCAATCTGCACCGCGCCGGGACAATCGGCGAGTTTACGCCCGGAGCAGGGACGTCGCGATTGTTCGCCACATTACCGGACGGCAGCATCGGCAGCGGCATCCGGTTCGATCGTGAACAGCGGATGTATGTGGCCGACTACCGGCGGCATAATATCTTCGTGTTTGATCTGGGCGCCGACACGCCGAAGCTTTACTTCCACTCATCCGATTTTTCGCAGCCGAACGATCTCGCCATGGCGCGCGACGGCACGCTGTTCGCAAGCGATCCGGATTTTGCGCGGCACACGGGACGCGTCTGGCGCATCGACCGCGCGGTCGATGGCGCAACCGGTGCGCCGATGCACAGCGCGCGGCCGATGGGTGAAGCCAACGGCATCGATCTCAGCCCCGACGGCGCGACGCTCTATGTGAGCGAGACCGACACGCGCGAGATATGGGCTTATCGGATCGACGGCAACGCGCTCACTCATCCGCGCCTGGTTGTCCGATTTCCGACATCCAAGCTCGATGGCTTGCGCACCGACCGGGCAGGACGTTTATTTGTTGCCAGGCCGGGCAATGGCACGGTTGCGATTGTCTCTCCCGCTGGAGATATTCTCCGCGAGGTTCAGTTACGGGGAAAATACCCGACCAACTTGACGTTTGGCGGCCGCGATGGACGCTCGGTCTTCGTCACCCAGGTCGACGGCGGCTTCATCGAGGCCTTCAAGACCGATGTGCCCGGACGTGAGCCGTGCTTTGGTTCGGGATGTTGAAGTTGGCTTCTGGCGCTTGCTGCCCAAGCGGTATCGGTTATACAGCTGCTTAACCGAGATCGGTGCGCCCAGCGTGAGGAGACCGCATTTGGCAATGCGGCTGAAGAGGCTGCGCGCCGTACAAGCGCCCCTTCCTGAAACCGAAGATAAACAACTTCGACCTATTTGGCTGATCTCATTTGGACTCAACGACGACCGGTATTTTCGCGAGCTTGGCAAGGATGCGGCAACGGCGCCGGATCGGTACCCACTCGTAAAGGAAGATCTCCAGCGGCCGCCACATCGCCACCCAACCGATGATCAGCATGCCTTCGCCCACAATGTCAGATACTGCACCGGGCCCGAAAGAGAACGTCAGTTCCCGCAACAGCATACAGCATAACAAAAATGTCAGCCCAGTTACGAGCGCTATGCGGCCATCGCGGAACAAGGTGCGGAGTCGCCTTTCCTCGTGCACGGCGCGGTAAGCAAAATAATTATGAATGGCCTCGCCAAGATCGTGCGCACCGGATTGCGGCACTTG
>DASZWK010000046.1:0-20972 GCA_035546235.1 Xanthobacteraceae bacterium
ATTCGTGCCGGTGCTGCCGGTCGCCGAGATAGCAGGTGTGGGTTTCGGCGAGAAGGAGATCAATCAGCCGCTTGCCGGCGATCGTCTCGGCGAGCGCAAACGTGCCGGCCTTGTCGATCCACATCAACGGCGTGTGAATGACGAAGCGCCGGTCCATGCCGAGCGTGAGCGCGACCTGCATGGCCTTGATCGTGTCGTCGCGGCAATCCGGATAGCCGGAGAAATCGGTTTCGCACATGCCGGCGACCAGGTGTTTGACGCCGCGTCGGTAGGCGAGCGCGGCGGCGAAGGAAAAAAACACAAGATTGCGTCCCGGCACGAACGTCGTCGGCAATCCGTCCTCCGATACCTCGATCGCAACGTCGCGCGTCAGTGCGGTCTCGGAAATGTCCGCGAGCGCATCGATGCGTAGCACATGATCATCGCCGAGCCGCTCGTGCCAGTGCGGCGACATCGCCGACAGCGCTTGGCGAATCCGAGGCCGCACTTCGAGTTCGACGGCATGGCGCTGCCCGTAGGCGAAGCCGACCGTCTCGACTCGCGCGAAGCGCTCGAGCGCCCAGGCGAGGCACACCGTGGAATCCTGTCCGCCAGAGAACAGCACCAGCGCACCGTCAAGCAAGCTCACGGCGCCCGTTCCTTCAGCCACGTGCCGACCCGCGAGACCGCCTCGATCATGTCCTCGCGTGAGCCCGCGTAGCACAGGCGAATGAAATTCTTGCCGTGGATCGGGTCAAAATCGACACCTGGCGTGACCGCGACGCCGGACTCTTCCAGCATGCGAGACGCGAAGGCGAAGCTGTCGGACGAGAATCGCGAAACATCGGCGTAGAGATAGAAGGCGCCGTCGACCGGCAAAAATGAATCGAGCCCGGCCTTGGGCAACCCATCGAGCAGGATGCGCCGATTGTCCTGGTAGCCGTGCTTGATGTTTTCCAGTTCGGCACGGCCATCGAACGCCGCTTCGGCGGCGATTTGCGACAAAGTGGGAACCGAAATGGCGAGATTCTGCTGCAGCCGTTCCACCGCCCGCACCAGCGCCGGCGGCAATACGAGCCAGCCGATGCGCCACCCGGTCATGCAGAAGTATTTTGAAAATGAATTGACGATGATGGCGTCCGATGAGATGCGCGCCGCCGTAGTGGCCGGATGAGCATAATCGAGGCCGTGATAGATCTCATCGGAAATGACGGCGATACCGGCGTCCTCAGCACAGCGGATGAGATCGGCGAGCGCTTCCTCGCGCATCATCGTGCCGGTGGGATTCGCCGGTGAGGCCACCACGACACCCTTGAGCGGCCGCGCACGGTGCTCCCGCAACAGCGTTTCTCCGACCAAAGACCAGCGAGTTTCTGGAGTGCATTCGATCCCCACGGGCTCGCAGCCGAGTGCGGTGAGGATGTGCCGGTACGGCGGGTAGCCCGGCAGCGCCACGGCAACGCGGTCCCCGGCCTCGAATGCGGCCAGAAAGGCCAGGATGAAACCGCCGGAGGAACCGGTCGTCACCACGATACGCTGCGGGTCGACATCGAGACCGTGCCAATCGCGGTACGACCGCGCGATGCGATGGCGAAGCGAGGCAATGCCCAGCGTCTCGGTATAGCCAAGCGGCCCGCTCAAGAGCGCCGAATGTGCGGCGGCAATCGCCGTCGAGGGCGCGGCGGCGGCAGGCTGGCCGACCTCCATGTGGACGATTCGGCGCCCCTGCGCCTCGAGCCGGGCGGCGGCCGCCATCACATCCATGACCATGAACGGCGGGACGGCGCTGCGCCGGGACGGCTGCAACAGTGACCTGGCTTTATCGAGCATCAAACCGCCTTCGATTTCGACGAAAATCCCTGCCGGTTCGAGTCCCGTGCCGCCCCCGTGCTGCCGTATTCGCCCGGTTTCGTGGTGCCGCCTCGCTACAGCGAAGAGTGCCGGCCTTGTGTTGACCGCGACCTGCTCCCTCCATAGCGTGGGTGGCGGACCTAGGGATCTGACGTTGCCCGAGATGACCGTGTCGAGACCTCCTAGCAAGCCGCGGCTGGCGAGGCCAGCGTCGCGCGTCGTCGCCTTTGCGACCGCCGTGGCATTCGCGTTGGGAAACGTGCCGGCGCGTGCGCAGACCCCGCCCAACGGCGGCCTGCCGGTCATTCGCGACGCCGAAATCGAACAACTCTTGCGCGATTATACCAAGCCGATCCTCAAGGTGGCGGGGCTGAGCGATCAGAACATCCACGTCGTCATCATCAACGACAGGTCGTTCAACGCCTTTGTGATGGACGCGCATCACATTTTCGTCAACGCCGGCGCGTTGATGGAGGCAAAAACGCCGAACCAAATCATTGGCGTGTTTGCCCATGAGACAGGCCACATCGTCGGTGGCCATCTGTCCAAGATGCGTCAGGAACTCGCCAACGCGCAGACTGCGGCCATTGTGGCGATGCTGCTGGGCGTCGGTGCAATGGTGGCGGGCGCCCGCTCCGGCAGCGCCAGCATGGGCAACGCCGGCGGCGCGCTGTTCCAGGCGCCTCAGTCCTATCTCATGCACTCGCTGCTCGCCTATCAGCGTGCCCAAGAGGAATACGCCGACCGTGCCGGCGTGCGTTTCCTGACCATGAGCGGCCAGTCCGCCAAGGGCATGTACGACACCTTCAAGCGCTTCGCCGACGAATCGATGTTCGAGGCACGCACAGCGGATCCCTATGCGCAGAACCACCCGATGCCCGCAGAGCGCATGGCGGAGCTGGCGAATTTGGTACACACCCAATACTGGGACAAGAAGGACCCACCGGAGCTGCAATTCCGACACGACATGATGCGCGCCAAGCTCTACGGCTTCATGGACCGCCCCCTCGAGGTGCTGCGGCGCTATCCGCCGACCGACACCAGCATGCCGGCGCGCTACGCGCGCGCTATCTCGACCTACCGCTTTGGCGATCTGCGCGACGCCCTGGCACAGATCGACAGCCTTGTTCGGTCCACGCCCAACAACCCCTACTTCTATGAGCTTTATGGCCAAGCGCTGCTCGAAGCCGGGCATGCGGCGGCGGCTATCCCGCCGCTGGAGCGCGCGGTCAAACTGGCGCCCGACCCGGCGCTTATCCAGATCGAGCTTGCTCAGGCCATGGTCGCCAGCAACAGCGGTAAAATGGTCGACACCGCCATCCCGCTGCTGCACGCCGCCCTGATTAAGGAACCGGAATCCGCCGACGCGTATACTCAGCTCGCCATGGCCTACGGCCGCAAGAATGATCTCGCCGACGCCGATCTCGCCTCCGCGCAGGCGGCCTTCGCCCGCGGCGACAACAAGACCGCGCGGGAGCTTGCGGCGCGCGCCAAACTGCGATTTCCCATCGGCTCGCCCGGATGGGTCCGTGCCGACGACATCGTTGCGTTCAATAAGTTCGCCAAGAAAAATCCACTCTCAATCGGTCACTAAAAGCAAAAAGGACTCTGCAAATGAAATTGATCCAGCGCACGGCGCTCCCGATCGCGGCGGCTTTGCTGTTCGCATTGCCGACCGTGGCATCGGCGCAAACATTTTCGTCCGACCAGCGCCATCAGATTGAAAGCATCATCAAAGAGTATCTGATTGCGCATCCCGAAGTCATGCAGGACGTTCTCGCTGCAGTCGATACTCAGCAAAAGCAGGCCGCCGCGGCCAAGGCGGCCGCCACCATCAAGGCCAACCAGGTCACTTTGTTCAACTCGCCTCACGAGGTCGTGCTCGGCAATCCGCATGGCACCGTTACGGCCGTCGAGTTCTTCGACTACAACTGCGCCTACTGCAAGCACGCTCTCCCCGATATGATGAACTTGTTGAAGACCGAACCGAACCTGAAGTTCGTCCTCAAGGAATTCCCCGTGCTCGGCCCGGGTTCGGTTGACGCCGCACACGTCGCGGTCGCCGCGCGCATGCAGGATCCGACCGGAACGAAGTATATTGAATTCCACCAGAAGCTTCTGGGCGGCCGCGGCGTAGCCGATTTGACGCGGGCGCTCGCCGTCGCCAAGGAAGTCGGGTTCGATATGGCGCGGCTGCAGAAGGACATGAACAGCCCGGAGGTGAAGACCACCATCGACGAAGACATGAAGCTCGCCGACGCGATCGGCGTTGACGGCACACCAAGCTATGTCATCGGCGATCAGCTTGTGGTCGGAGCGGTCGGCTTCGACGAGCTGAAGAAAAAGCTCGCCGCCGCACCGAAATAGCAACACTTTCATCGTCACAGTCGGCGCCGCATTTGCCCTCCTCCGATCCTCGGAGGAGGGCTTTGTTTTGCCGACAGGTGCAGTGCCAGCCTGCAGGTGTTATGCGCTTGCCGCGCGCCCGATTGCGGCTTCCCCTTTTGGGGCCCGTTGCCTATAACGGACGCAGCGTGGCGGCCCTGCGGCTGCCGCTTACCGTCACAGCCGACGCAGTCTCGCAGCAATGCCGAACACAATTTTCGTTCTCAATGGACCGAACCTCAACCTGCTCGGCATGCGTGAGCCGGAGCTTTACGGCCACACCACACTCGCCGACGTCGAGAAGCTGTGCCGCGCGACCGCGCAGCGGTTTGGACTCAACGTCGAGTTCCACCAGTCCAACCACGAAGGCCAGATCATCGACTGGATTCAGCAGGCCCGCGCCGAGAAGGCCGTTGGGCTGATCATCAACCCGGCCGGCTTTACGACGACATCGATCTCGATCCTCGACGCGCTCTACACGCTTGAGGTGCCGGTCATCGAGATCCACATCACCAATATCCATGCTCGCGAGTCCTTCCGCCACGATTCCTACGTGTCGAAGGTTGCGCGCGCGGTGATCTGCGGCTTTGGTGTCGAAGGCTACGCGCTCGCCATTACCGGCCTTGCCGCTCTGATCGGCGCCAAGGCCGGCTCGTGACGCGTAAGCCGGAAGCCCGCTGATGCCCAAAAGTCCAAAAAGTCCAGCGCAAGGCCCAACCGTCGACCATGACGCGATCCGCGCGCTGGCGAAGCTGCTTGATGAGACCGGCCTTACTGAGATCGCCATCGAGCAGGACGGCGCGTCGATTCGTGTCGCCCGCCATGCCACGCGAACACGCGCCGCCGAACTGCCGATAGCGGTACCCACCGCGGCGCCCGTGGTCGCAACGTTCGACCCGTTACAGCATCCCGGCCTCGTCGCCTCGCCGATGGTCGGGACGGCGTATCGCGGACCGGAACCCGCAGCGCGGCCGTTCGTCGAAGTCGGCGTTCAGGTCAAGGTCGGCGACACACTGCTCATTATTGAAGCAATGAAGACGATGAACCAGATACCGTCGCCGCGGGCGGGCACGGTGATCCAGATTCTCGTCGAAGACGGTCAGCCGGTCGAGTACGGCGAACCGCTGATGATTATCGAGTAACGGCGATAGCGAGTGGCGAGTAGCGAATGGCGTGCCCACCGATGCCGACGATTTATTTCTTTCCCTATTCGCCTCTCGCTATTCGCCTTTCGCGATGTCCGGCCGATCGATGTTCGACAAGATCCTGATCGCCAACCGTGGGGAGATTGCACTGCGGGTGCTGCGCGCCTGCAAGGAGCTTGGCGTCGCGACCGTCGCGGTCCACTCGACCGCGGATGAGGACGCGATGCATGTGCGGCTCGCCGATGAGAGCGTTTGCATCGGTCCGCCGCCGGCAAAAGACAGCTATCTGAATATTCCGGCAATCCTCGCCGCGTGCGAAATCACCGGAGCCGACGCCGTGCATCCCGGGTATGGCTTTCTCTCGGAGAATGCGCGCTTTGCGGAGATTCTCGCCGACCACAATGTGCATTTCATCGGCCCCCGCGCCGAGCACATCCGCCTGATGGGCGACAAGATCGCCGCCAAGCGCGCAGCCAGGGACTTGGGCATCCCGGTCGTGCCGGGCTCCGACAGCGGCGTCGGCGACGACGAGGCGTTGCGGCTTGCCCGCGACATCGGCTTTCCCGTCATGGTCAAGGCGGCAGCGGGCGGCGGCGGGCGCGGCATGAAGGTCGTGCGCAGCGAGGGCGACCTCGGCTCGGCAATGGCGCTGGCGCGCGCCGAGTCAAAAGCCGCGTTCGGCGACGATACGCTTTACCTGGAAAAATACCTTGAACGGCCGCGCCACATCGAAATCCAGGTACTCGGCGATGGCAAAGGCCGCGTCATTCACCTCGGCGAGCGCGACTGCTCGTTGCAGCGCCGTCATCAGAAAGTTTGGGAAGAAGGCCCCTCGCCCGCCCTGAACACGACGGCACGCGACAAAATCGGCGAAACCGTCGCCCGCGCCATGCGCGAAATCAAATACCTCGGCGTCGGCACGGTCGAGTTCTTGTACGACGATGGCGCATTTCACTTCATCGAGATGAACACGCGCATTCAGGTCGAGCACCCGGTGACGGAAATGATCACCGATATCGACCTCGTTCTCGAGCAGATTCGCGTCGCCGACGGCAGCGATCTCGAACTCACGCAGGACCAGGTGAAGTTCAACGGCCACGCGATCGAGTGCCGGATCAATGCCGAGAACGCGGTGTCGTTCCGGCCTTCGCCTGGCAAGATCGTTCATTACCATGCACCCGGCGGGCTCGGGGTAAGGGTCGATTCCGCCGTCTATCACGGCTACGCCATTCCACCGTTCTACGATTCACTTGTCGGCAAACTCATTGTTCACGGCAAGACGCGAAGCGAATGCCTCATGCGCCTGCGCCGCGCGCTCGACGAATTCGTGGTGGACGGGGTCGAAACGACGCTGCCGCTGTTTCGCGCCTTGGTGCAGGAAAAGGACATCATCGACGGCGACTATCACATCCACTGGCTCGAAGAGTTCCTGGCCCGTGGTGGATTGAGCCAATAGCCGCGAAACGTTCGCCGGCGATCAGGCGAAGGCTGGTTCTCTGCCGGCCTTACAGGCACCGGCGATCAGCCGTCCGAGCGCATCCGCCCGATAGGGCTTGGGCAGGAAAATCGCGCCGGGAACGCACGCCTCCGGCGCCAGCGCGGCGACGCGGGCCGACGCGTATATGACCGGCAGCCGTGGCGACAATTCGCGGGCGCAACGCGCCAGCGCAGTACCATCCATGGTGCCTGGCAGGTTGATATCCGTGAACAGCACGTCGACCGTCGAAGAAACCAGATGGCACAACGCGTCCACGGCATTGCTCACGGTCTGGACCTCAAAGCCTTGCTCGCCGAGTACTTCCGCAACCCATTCGGCGATCAGGAACTCGTCCTCGACCACCAGAATGCGTATCTTGTCGTTGCTTGTGCGGGCCGGTTCCATGGCATGGTCAACTTTGATCACCAGTTTCCAACCCAGCTCAAACGAATGCGTTCAAGCTAACTAAAATGATATCAATCGAATGGTTTGCAGACCCTAAAGATTTGGCACTGCGGCGCGACTATTCCGGTGCCCGTATCGCGAGCCAGTGGTCCTTGAAGCGCAGGCCTTAAGCCGGGTAAACGGAACTATGGCCAGCCGCGAGTCAGCCCTGATTGACATCACGCCCGAGGTGCTGCTCAAGGCGTACGCGTGCGGCATCTTTCCGATGGCGGAGAGTGCCGACGACCCGGCCCTGTATTGGATCGAGCCGGAAAAGCGCGGCATCATCCCACTCGACCGGTTTCATGTTCCGGGCCGTCTTGCCCGCACGGTGCGTTCCGACAGCTTCGTCGTAGCGGTAGACCGCGATTTCGATGCGGTGATTGCCGGCTGTGCCCAACCATCACCGGGACGGGCGCGGACCTGGATTAACAGCCGAATACACCATCTCTACAGGAAGCTTTACGAACGCGGCGATTGCCACACCGTCGAGGTCTACGAGGGCGACCAGTTGGTAGGCGGCCTCTACGGCGTCAGCCTGGGACGGGCGTTCTTCGGCGAGAGCATGTTCCACCGCGCCCGCGATGCTTCAAAGGTCGCGCTCGTTCACCTGGTTGCACGGCTGAAGGCCGGGCATTTCCGCCTGCTCGATACGCAGTTCGTCACCGACCACTTGCGAACGTTCGGCGCGACCGAGGTGGCGCGGCCGGCCTATCACAAGCTGCTCGATGCCGCGTTGGTCGGTGAAGGAGATTTTGCCGCGCTACCGCTCGACAGTCCGGTATCCGGTAAGACGGTGCTGTCAACCTTGGGCCTGGGACTTGGGCCTGGGGTTGGGCCCGGACTGACCTAATCCCGCGGATCGCGCTCGACGGCTGGCGCTTGGCGCGCTGCCGGGCGTTGCACCCGCGCTGGCGCACGACGGGTTGGCGGGGGAGCGGGCGCCGGCGCGGGTGGTGGTTCCGCCTGCGATGTCTGCACTGGCGCTGAGCAATCGGTGAGCCACACGTCGTAAACCGGATGCTCGACGGCATGCAGGCCGGGGCTCGAGGCGAACATCCAGCCGGTGAAAATCCGCTTGATCGCGCCCTGCAGCGTCACTTCGTCGACCTCGACGAACGCATCGGTATTGGTCGCCTCAGTCGCCGGGCGCGTATAGCAGGCGCGTGGCGTTACCTGGAGCGCGCCGAATTGCACCGTTTCGCCGATGGCGGCGTCGAACGTCGTGGTGCGGCCGGTGATCTTGTCGAGACCGGCAAATACCGCACGGCCGTTGTCGATGTGCGGCGTCGGCGCTTCGACCACCGTGTCATCCTCAGGCGGGGCGGCAGCAGTCGGCGCGGGCGGTGAATTCCCCGCCGGGGGTGCGCTCGCCCCGCGCTGCGCCGGCGCGACAGGCCCCGATGGCCGCTGCCCCGGTGCCGCTGAGGGCGCGACCGCAGCGCCGGGTGGCGGCGGCAATGGCTGTGCTTCGACTGGTCTTGCGACCGCCGGATATGGAGGCTGGCTCGGATACGCCGGCGCTCCTTGGTTGGGATAGGCAGGGTAAGGCTGAGCCTGCTGCGGATAGGGCTGTGATTGCGGATAGGGTTCCGACTGCGGATATCGCTGCCCCTGCCCGGGATACGCCTGTGGCGACTGCGTTGGATATTGGGGTGCCTGCCCGCTCGGGTAGCCCCCGGGGGGCGCCGGCTGGGCCGGGAATCCACCATTCGGGACGTCCGCCGGCGGGCGCGGCGGCGCATCACCGAAAATGCTGCCGAATTGCGCCAAGGCCGGCCGGGCAACGACGATTCCGCCGATCACCAGCAAACAGGCAACGATGCGGGTTATCGACACTGCCGAAATGGACCGGACGGAATATGGGCGCAGTGGGTTCAACGGCGTCTCTAGGTTCCGTCCGGTTAACAGTTCGATTGCGGCATTTCCGGGGATCGGTACCCGGACGGCCGGCGCTATCGCTCGTTACCCGGAACCCACGGCTTGTAATCGCCAGTCGCCTTGGGCCGGCGCCCTTGCGCCAATGTCGACCCACTCGGACGGTATGCGCCAGCAGTACCGGTGAGATTGGGCCGGTGCGGCTTCTCCCAGGGATGCTGCCGCGGTTTGTCCTGCGTTGGTGGCACATCAACTGTATGATGCAGCCACCCGAACCAGCTCGGCGGCACAGTCGATGGCTCTGTAACACCGGGATAGATGACCCAGCGCCGTTCGAAGTGCAGCGTCGGGTCGATCTTGCCGCCCTTGGTTCGATAATACCGGTTGCCGAAGTCGTCCTGCCCGACCGATTCGCCATATAGCGCGGTCCACAATTGGGTGCCGAAGGTCTGGCCATTCCACCATGTGAATAGCCGCAGCAGGAAGCTTTTCATCGTCCGCCGTTCGATCCGATCTTGCGCCCAATTGGTGGCCGCTAAATGCCACTGCGCCGCGACGGTGTCCAGCACACCGATTGCCCAACCGCCTGCTATTGGTGCGTTTTCTCGGGCAATTGATATAGTTTGACAGTTTACATTATGTGGCACGATCTGATGCAAGGCATCCAATCATTCGTGGACGCCGTGGGCGATACGCTAACGCGAGCGCCGCCTGGGGCAATGTCATTGGTGATTCTCGCCGCCTTGGTTGTGGCCGCGTGGATTCTCCATGCCGTGGTCGTTGCGGTGCTGCGGCGGCTGTCGCGCGCAAGCCGCCCCTATCTCCGGTCGGTCGTCGAGCAGACCAGGAATCCAGCCCTGTTCGCGCTGCTGCTCGTTGCGCTCGCGATCGCGCTGCAGACCGCGCCGCTGAACGCCGACGCCAAGACCCTGATCGTCCGGTTACTGGTACTCGGAACGATCTGCCTCATCGGCTGGATCGCGCTGACCGTCGTCAACATCGGCGCCAACCTTTATCTGCTGCGGTTTCGCATCGACATCGAAGACAACCTGCTGGCGCGCAAGCACGTGACCCAGGTCCGCGTGATGGCGCGTGTGCTCGATACCGTCATTGTCCTGGTTACAGTCGCTCTTGCGCTGATGACGTTTGACGCGGTCCGCCAGTATGGGGTGAGCCTGTTTGCCTCCGCGGGCGTCGCCAGCGTCATTTTTGGCCTCGCCGCCCAGCCCGTGCTGAGCAACCTGATCGCCGGGGTGCAAATCGCGGTCACGCAGCCGATCCGGCTCGAAGACGCCGTCACCGTCCAGAACGAATACGGTTGGATCGAGGAAATCAACGCAACCTATGTGGTGATCCGGCTTTGGGACCTGCGGCGGCTGATCTTGCCGCTGAATTTTTTCATCCAGCAGCCGTTTTACAACTGGACGCGGGAGGCGGCGACCACGATCGGCAGCGCGCTGATCTATCTGGACTACGCCGCGCCGGTCGAGCTGATCCGTCAGAAGGCGATCGATCTGGTCGGCCAGTCGGGCCGCGCCAACACCCAGGTGGCAAATGTTCAGATCACCAATCTGCGCCCCGACTGCGTCGAGTTGCGCGTGCTGATCAGGTCAGACTCTCCTGGCAAAGCGTCTGACGCGTCCGCCGAACTGCGCGAAAAGCTGGTTGGTTTCCTGCAGCGCGAACATCCCGAGGCGCTGCCGCGCCAGCGCAGCCAGACCGTAGCCGCGGTCAGCTTGAATAATGTGGCACCGGCCGGGGCGGCGGCCGCCGCCCCGGCGGAACAAAAATAATATCATCCAGCAGCGGAACGCAGCAGCGCCGCGGCGATTTCCGCCCACTCCTCTGCCAGATCACCATCAGCAGGCGGCCGGCGAGCCCGGCCGTACCAGTACCGCGCATTGTCGCGATCGCCTTCGACCCGATGCAGGTAGGCGTGAACCCACGCGCAGTCGGCGCCATCATCGTCCATGACGATCTTGTGCGCCTTATTCCAGTCATTCTTGCCGGCCCACCACAACCCCGTCACGGCGAGCGACAGGCCAGATGGCGGCTTTGTCTTGGAGAGCGAGCGCTTGAATTCGGCGGGCGTCATGGACGAAGGTGTCTCACCACCATCTCTCAGGAACAAACAAACCGGCCGCTTTTTCGATCGCGGCCCCAAGCGCAAACAGCGTCTCTTCCTCGAATGGCCGGCCGATGAACTGCAGCCCGAGCGGCAAGCCTTGAGCGTCGAGCCCGCCGGGCACCGAAATTCCCGGCAACCCAGCCATGTTCACGGTCACCGTGAATACGTCATTGAGATACATCTCGGTCGGATCGGCACGGCCAATTTCGCCGATGCCGAACGCTGCCGAGGGCGTGGTCGGCGTCAGGATTGCGTCGATCCCGTCACCGAAGCAGCGCTCAAAATCGCGCTTGATCAGTGTACGGACCTTCTGCGCCCGCAGATAATACGCATCGTAATAGCCGGCCGACAGCACATAGGTGCCGATCATGATGCGCCGGCGCACCTCCTTGCCGAAGCCGGCGGCGCGGGTCTGCTCATACATGTCGACAATGTCGCGGCCGGCAACGCGCAGCCCGTAACGCACGCCGTCATAGCGCGCGAGATTGGACGACGCCTCGGCGGGCGCCACGATATAGTAGGCGGGCAACGCGTATTTGGTCATCGGCAGCGACACCTCGACCGCCTCGGCGCCGGCGTCCTTCAGCCATTGCGCGCCACGCTCCCATAAGGCTTCGATCTCCACAGACATTCCGGGCGCGTGGTATTCCCGCGGGATGCCGATGCGCTTGCCTTTGACCGAGGCACCGACAGACTTTTCATAATCAGGTACCGGCAAGTCGACGCACGTCGTATCTTTGGCGTCAGGTCCGGCCATGGACCGCAGCAAAATGGCGCAGTCGCGCACGGTGCGCGCAAACGGTCCGGCCTGATCGAGCGAGGAAGCAAACGCGACGATGCCCCAGCGCGAGCAGCGGCCATAGGTCGGTTTTAATCCGACGATGCCGCAGAACGCCGCCGGCTGGCGGATCGAGCCGCCGGTATCGGTGCCGGCGGCGCCGGCACACAGCCGCGCCGCAACCGCCGCCGCCGAGCCGCCGGACGAGCCGCCGGGCACGAGTTTTTGCTCTGAGCCACGGCGGCGCCACGGCGACACCACCGGACCGAAATGCGATGTTTCGTTCGATGAGCCCATCGCGAATTCGTCGTTGCTGGTCTTACCGAGCAGCACCGCCCCGTCGCGCCACAGGTTCGCCGTAACGGTCGACTCGTAAGCCGGGACGAACTTTTCGAGCATGGGCGAGCAGGCCGTGGTGCGCAGGCCCGCGGTGCAGAACAAATCCTTCACCGCCAGCGGCAGACCTGCCAGCGGTCCGCCCTCGCCCTTTGCCAGCCTCGCATCGGCGGCGCGTGCCGCCCCGCGGGCGCGTTCCGGTGTTTCGAGTACGAATGCATTGAGCGCCCGCGCATCCTCGATCGCGGCAAGGTGCGCGTTAGTGAGCTCGGTGGCGGAAAAATCACGCGCGCGCAGCGCGTCGCGTGCCTGCGCCAAGGTCAACGAAGTTAGATCCGTCATTGAGCCGTCGGATCGTCGCAGGAAAATGGATTATTCGCGACGCTGGTTTTTTTGGCCGCAGGGTCTGCGGGCGCCGGCTCTTGCGGCTCGCCTTCGCTCGCCTGAAACGGCAATGGCTGCACCGGGAATGCGCCAAACAGCGCCTCGACCGCCGCCGGATCGTCGTCTTTCAGCAATCCTTGGCTTTCAAGGTAGGCGATCCACATCGCGTCCTGTTCGCAGGCAAGGCACATGGCCGTTATTCCACCACTTTCGGCACGAGGAAAAAGTGATCCTCGCGTGCCGGCGCATTGGCGATGATGGCGTCCACGATATCGCCATCGGTCACTTCGTCCTGGCGCATCTTCATGGTCATCGGTGTCACCGACGTCATCGGCTCAACGCCGTCGACGTCGACCGTGCCGAGCTGCTCGAACAGCGCCAGCATGGCGTTGAGTTCGCCCTGCAAGGCCTCGACCTCATCATCGGCAACGGCGATCCGCGCCAGATGCGCCACGCGGCGGACGGTTTCGGCATCAACCGGCATTCGTCACTATCCTGGCACTCTAACCTGCCAGCCCTATAGCAGAGCCGGCAATTTGCGCCAACAGCGCGCTAAGGCCGCGGAAAGCCTCAATTCGGCGACGACCTTCCGAGAGCACCGAGCGCGGCGTTCTCGGCCGGGATGCGAATCGCCAATACCACGGCATTGAGGATGGAGAACACCAGCGCGTAGACGGGCAGCCCGAGCGCCAAGGGCACGACGGCGATCTCGCCGATAACCACCGCATAGTTTGGATGGCGCAGCCACCGGTAAGGCCCGCCGCGCACGAGATGCTCGCCTGGGACGACGACGACGCGGACGGTCCAGCGCCGCCCAAGCGTCGCCAAGACCCAAAAGCGCGCAATCTGCAGGAGCACGAACAGGACAACGAAAGCCGGGATCAGCGGACGGTCAATGGCGAGCACCCACAGACCCACGAGCCAAGCGACATGAAGCAAAACCATGAGCGGAAAATGCGAGCGCCCGTACTCAATCCCGCCGGCCGCAAGCAGCCGTGCCTCGTTGCGTCTCGCCCACCATAGTTCCGCCAGCCGCTGCACGCTGAGATAGCCAAGCAGACCAGCGGCGCCGCACGAGATCATCGCAGATCGACTACAGCAAAGTAGGCGGAAAAGCCGGGACCGAACGCCGCCAGAAGATGCAGGCCGCGCGCACCCGCCTGCAACGCACGCTCCAGCACGAACAGGACGGTGGCCGATGACATATTGCCGTAACGCCGCAACACCTCCCAGGAGTGATCGAACTGGCTGCGGTCGAGCCCCAAAGCTTCTTGCGTCGTCTCGATCAGCTTGCGCCCACCCGGATGAAACAGAAAACCGTTGAAGTCCGACAGGCGGTAGCCGTGACGGTCCAGAAAATCGTTGAGCGCCGGCGCCAGCGCGCTACTCATCAGTTCCGGCAGTTGCGGGCTGAGGACGACGCCGAAGCCGTCGTTTTCGATGTTCCACCCCATGATATGTTCGGTATCGGGCCAGCACCATTCGCCGATCGCCATGATCCGCGGTCCACGGCCGCAACCGCCGCCCGCAGTGTTGCGCAACAGCACGGCGGCAGCGCCGTCGCCGAACAAGGCGCCGGAGACGAACATGGCCGGACTTGGATCATTGATGCGCAGGCACAGGCTGCACAGATCGACGGTGAGAAACAGCACGTGTGCGTTCTTGGTCGCCTGAGCGAGCCGCGTCGCACGCGCGAGCCCGCCGACGCCGCCACCACAACCGAGACCGAATATCGGCAGCCGTTCGATGCTCGGCTTGAGCCTCAGGCGATTGAATAGCTTGGCATCAAGGCTCGGAATGGCGAGCCCGGTCACGCTGTTGGTCACCAGGATGTCAATTGACGACAGGGCGATGCCGGCCGACGCGGTCGCGTTGACCGTGATCTCCTCAAACAAATCCAACGCGTGCTTTTGAAACGAGGCTGTCCGTTCTTGCCAGGTCCGCGGCTGAAGATACCAATCAAGCGGTTCGCAATTGAAGCGCTGTTCGATTCCGGCGTTGTCATAGACCGGCCACATCGCATTGAGGCGCGGATACACTTCCTTCGAGCGCTTCGATGCTTCGGCCTGACTCAATACGAAGGGTGGGTTCGCCGTGGCAACGGACAGGATTTCAACGTCAAAGCCGCTGGCCGCCTCGGCCCGGCTCTGCGTTGCACTGATCATCTCCTGCATGGAGCATCCCCTCGTTGCCTTGCATCGGCAGGATAAACACCGGACGAGGCCGCTTTCGTCCGGTACGCCCGTGCGATGATAGCAGGATGCGCCGTCCGGTCAGGTCACGTTTGGGATTTTGTCAGTTCGGCAAGCTTGCGCTTGAGTGCGCGCGTCTCTTCGAATCGCTTGGTGGCGTCGCGAATAACTGCGGCCATGCCGACCATCTCGCGGTCGCCGCGCAGCGGCACGACCGTGAATTCGACCGAGATCGTGGCGCCGTCCTTGCGGAGAGCCGGAACCGAGAGCAGATCGGCCTCACCATAGCGGCTTTCGCCCGTGGCCATGACGCGCCGAAAGCCCTCCCAGTGACGCGCCCGCAGCCGTTCGGGAATGATCAGGTCGAGCGAGCGGCCGACGGCTTCATCGGCCGAATAGCCAAACAAGCGTTCTGCCCCCGGATTCCAGAAGCGCACGGCACCATCCTGGTCTGTGGCGACAATCGCGTCCGACCGCGTGGCAAGAATCGCTTCGCCGAGGAGATCATGGAGGCTCATGGCACCGCCAATTCGCTTGCATAGGAACTACACCCCAGGCACCGCCAACAGCCGCGCCAGATTGCGGCTTGGCTTGACAAGGTCAGCGATGGTGTACTGATCGAGCACATTGAAGAACGCTTCAAGCGCCGTGCGCAGCGCGTTTTTGAGCGCGCAGGCCGGTTCGATGACGCAGAGGCAGTCGCGGCCGGGAAAGCACTCGACCAAGGCAAAATCCTGTTCTGTTTGGCGCACCAGCTTGCCGAGGCTGAGCTTGTCGGGGTCGGCCGCGAGGCGGATGCCGCCTCCCTTGCCGCGCCAAGTTTGCAGGTAACCAAGCTGGCCGAGCCGGAACACCACTTTGACCAGATGATTGCGATTGATTTTGTGATGCTCCGCAATCTCGTCGATCGTGGTCAATTCGTCGCCCTTGAGCGCGACGAAGATCAGGGCGCGCAGGCAGTAATCGGTGAAGGAGGTGAGACGCATCGTCGGTTCCGGTGTTTGACAATCATCCAGCGGCGATCATGGCACGAGCTGCATGCCGTGGCTGCCGGCCACTGCCGCCATCACGGTGATAACGCTCAACACGAGCAGCACCCAGTGCAACCGCTGCATCCGAGGTGCATTCACATCTGGTGCGCCCACGATCCCGCGGCGCCTGCGTGCCCGCGTGACCAGCGGTTCGCCGATAAAGAGGATGACGGTGAAGATCAGCCAGACCAGCACCATGGCGTGCATCCACCAGAATTGAACGGTGCGAAAGCGTGCCCACAGGTCGAGCCGGTCCACCATGTAAAACCCGCTGGCGGCGACGAGGAGCGTCGCGACCCGCGCCTGCCAGACGAAGCGACCTTCCACGGCTTCGAACAGCGCAACGCGCTTCGCCGCTGTGTCCAGCCGCCCGACCGCGGGAAGAACAATCGTCGTCACCATCGTAACGCCGCCGATCCATATGACGACGCAAATAACGTGAATTGCGCGGGCGATTGCGATGTCATCCATGGGGACCGACGCCTTCGAGCTGATCCGGGCTCTCCGCAGGTGTCTCGGTCGCGCTATGGAACTCGATGAAAAAATGCACGGGGCCGAGCGGTTCGACTTCGTGGAATTGCTGCGGGAGTGCGACGCCGGGATGGCCGGAGTCGAGAATGCTTTCGGCACCGCTGTCGAGGACGCGATAGCGCAGTCGTCCGTCGATCACTCGGATGACGCCCCAGACGCCCCGCTTGGTGCAATGCCGCCGCCGCAGGCCCGCCGGCATCGTGCTCTCTGTGAACACGGGACTCCGTTTATAAGGCCGGACGCTCGCCGGCAACATGTGGTCGGCCTCAGTCACGGCGATGGTCCCCGGCGGGCGGCAGCGTGCTCGTCGGCCGTGCCCGGCGCGGCCGGATTTCGCCCTTTTGCGCGGCGATGCCGAGTTCGAGGCTGTCGGCAATGCGGTGCGCCCGATCGACGAATAATGCGGCGGCCGCAGGCGGACAGACTTCCCGCGCGGTTTCGGCGAACAGTTCGAGCCAGCGGTCGAAATGCGGCGTGTCGATTGGTAGCGGCAGATGCGCCGTCATCGGCTGGCCGTGGTAGCGGCCGCTCATCAGCGCTACCGAGGACCAGAAATCGCACATCCGCGGAATATGGGCCTCCCAGTCGGCGACATGGCGCTCGAAAACCGGTCCGATCAGCGGATCGTGCCGGGCGCGGCCATAAAAGGCGCGGACCAGCCGCTCGATCATCGCCATATCGATGCCGGTGCGTTCCACTATGTCGGCGACGATCAGGTTGCGCCGTTCCGCCGCTTGGTGGCTGTCCGCACTCATAATTCCGCCTGTGGAATGCCGTTCCCGTAAGATATATAACAAATATATCTTTACGGTCAAGTCTGACGTTGCCGGCTGGGCCGCGCGCGCATAGCTTCCTGATTCATGCCCGTCTCGCGACCCGTTCATATCATCGGCGGCGGCCTTTCGGGCTCCGAGGCCGCTTGGCAGCTTGCGTGCCGCGGCGTGACGGTGGTGCTGCACGAGATGCGGCCGGTTCGCACGACGGACGCCCATAAGACCGGACAATTTGCCGAACTGGTGTGCTCAAACTCGTTCCGCTCCGACGATGCCGAAGGAAGCGCCATCGGGCTCCTGCACGCCGAGATGCGCCACCTTGGCTCGCTGGTCATGCAGGCGGCGGACGCCAACAAATTACCGGCCGGCGGCGCACTCGCCGTCGACCGCGACGGCTTCGCCGGCGCGATCACCAAGGCACTGGAAGCCGAGCCGCTCATCGAAATTTCCCGCGAAGAAATATCCGAGCCGCCGCCCGACTGGGACAGCGTGATCGTCGCCACCGGTCCCCTCACCTCACCGTCGCTGGCTGCGACGATACGTTCGCTGAGTTCGGAAGATTCGCTCGCCTTCTTCGATGCGATCGCGCCGATCGTGCATCGCGACACGATCGACATGGACATCGCCTGGTTCCAGTCGCGCTATGACAAGGCGGGCCCGGGTGGCGGCGGCGCCGACTACATCAACTGTCCGCTCAGCCATGCACAGTACGAAGCCTTCATCGACGCGCTGCTTAGCGGGGAAAAGATTGCGTTCCGCGAGTTCGAGACGGCAACGCCCTATTTCGAGGGCTGCCTGCCGATCGAGGTGATGGCCGAACGCGGGCGCGAAACGCTTCGGCATGGCCCGATGAAGCCGTTCGGGCTGCGCAACCCGCACCCTGCCGGCGAAAAGCCTTATGCCGTAGTGCAGCTTCGCCAGGACAACCAGCTCGGCACGCTCTTCAACATGGTCGGTTTTCAAACCAAGTTGAAGCACGGCGAGCAGGTCCGCATCTTCCGTACCATTCCGGGCCTGGCCAACGCTGAGTTCGCGCGGCTCGGCGGCCTGCATCGTAATACATTCCTCAATTCGCCCAAGCTGCTCGACACAACACTGCGGCTCAGAGCCGAACCGCGGCTGCGCTTCGCCGGGCAAATCACCGGCTGCGAGGGATATGTCGAATCGGCGGCGATCGGGCTTCTCGCGGGCCGCTTCGCCGCCGCGGAGCGGCTCGGCGAAGCGCCGCGCCTGCCGCCACCGACCACGGCCCACGGCGCGTTGCTTGGCCACATTACCGGCGGCCATATTGAGACCATCGACGCCGGCGCGCGCTCTTTTCAGCCGATGAATGTCAATTTCGGGCTGTTTCCGCCGCTTGGCGGAGCGCCCGCCAAAGGCAAGAAAAAGCCGATGCAGAAACCGGCGTTGTGCGCGCGGGCGCGGGCCGATCTCGAAGCCTGGGCGGCGGCCGCCATGGTGCGCGCCGCCGAGTGATTGCCGGCAATTTTGTGCTAGACGCGTGCCCATGACCGGACAGGAAGTGCCTGGCGAAGTTGAGGGTCGCTGGAGGTCGGGCGTCGTGCTCAAGCGCGACGTTTTCTCCACTATCGAGCGCGGCCGCTTCCGCACCGACGCCGGCGAAGTCGATGCGGTGCTGCGGCGCCTCGACGGCGTGCCATGGTGGAGCCGGCCCCTTGCCTATGTGCTGTTCTGGCGCGAGCGGCGGGCGCTGACGGTTGCCGGCACGCTCGGCATTGCACCGCCGCTGTTGTTCGCCGGACGGCATGCGCTGGTGCGCGGCTGGATCGACGGCGTGCCACTGCATATCGCCAAGCCGCATGGCGATGCCGGGTATTTCCGCTCCGCGAAGGCTGCGCTGCGCACGCTCCACCGCGCTGGCATCGCTCACAACGATCTCGCCAAGGAACAGAACTGGCTCTACGCCGACGGTCGCGCCTTTCTCACCGACTTCCAGCTGGCGTCGTGCTTTTCGCGGCGCGGACGCGGCGCCACGCTATTTCGCGTCGCGCGCTACGAGGACCTGCGGCATCTTCTGAAGCATAAGCGCCGCTACGCGCCCGCAGCGCTGACCGCCGCCGAGCGGCGCGTGCTGGCGCGCAAGAGCGTGGTCACGCGGATATGGATGGCGACCGGCAAGAAACTTTATTACGCGATTACCCGAGGGCTGAATTTCTCCGACCGCGAAGGCCGCGGCCAGCGCTTCGTCAAGGAAGCGCCCGCCATCGCCGCGCGGCTGCGCGAGCATCCCAAAGTGCGCGACGTGGCGATTGTCGCCTATCCCGATCGGCGCGCCGGCACCGGCCTCTATGCCTTTGTCGAGGGCAGCGCCCGAGACAGCGAGCTGCGTGACTATCTCGGTCACAGCGGCCCCGAATATCTGCAGATCGTCGACGCCTTGCCGCGCGATGACTCCGGCGAGGTGCGCAGCGAAATTCTCGAACTCGTCGCCATGAACCAGCTCGACCTGATCGGGCCATTGGTCAAAACCGAAGACGAGCGCGCTCTGGTGGGCCGCATCGTGTCGCAGCGACAGAACCTGCGCGACCGCTTTGCATTTTAACTCTCACCAGTCAGGCGACTCCGCCGTTACCTCATTTTCGCCGTGTCGTACCAGCGGTGCCGATGCGCTTCCTCGATCGCGGCCATGAACTCTGCGCTGAGGCCGAGCTTGTGCAATACTGACATTCCGAGCGTTTCCGGCGGTCCACACGCCTTGATGACATGCGGGAAGTCCGCTTGCTGTATGCCAAGTCCACCGGCTGCAGCATCCGGCCATAGCATCAGCCCACCGCCGCGTTGATCTTCCATCACCTTGCCGCACGCCTCGTCGCGCTGGGCGCCATCGACAGCGACCGCCCTGGCGTAGGCCTCCCACAGCGCCGCCGAGGAGACTTTGATCGGCTCGGAGGCATCGCCCCCGGGACCTGTTCCGGCAGCCTGGATGACGCTGGTGGGGAAAAGGCGCCGCCAGTCAATCGGCGCGCCGGTCTGCAGCTCGAACACCAGCGCGGTCGCATTCGTGTCGGGATATGCTCCGCCGCAGTACCAATCATCGCGCGCGAGCAGACTGAGATAGTGCGGCCCGCGCATGGTCACGTTGATCCCGCGCTTCCAAGTGCCTTTCTCTTCGCTGCAACCGATCCCCTGCTCGGCTGTCGTCAGTGTCCGATTGATCCGCGCCGCCGCGCGCCTGCTCGTTCCGCCGACGACGCGCGGAAAGGCAGCGATGTGCGGCGCAACCGGCGGCATGGTCTTCAGCCGAAGCAGTCCGGCCGCATGCAGCGGCCGGCTCGTCACGCCGAAGCCGATGATAACCGCCAAGATGAGATGGAAAAATCCAGCTTGGACCAGAGCCTTCAGATCGGGATATCCAGATATTGGCATTTCCTGCTCCAGGGTCATGCTCTCGCGATGCGCGCCGGATCACGTGCCGCGCGCCAGATCAGCCACTGCCGCCGCCACGGTGGAATGTCCACAGGCGAAAATGCGTCACAGCGGTCCAAACGCCGGAGCAAAGGACCGACCGGGGCGACAGGCAGGAACGCCGGTAGCGCGTCCGCCGGAAGCTCAAGCAGCCGCCGGCTGGCGGTAGCCAAATGATTGCGAGCGATGGTGCGCAGTTCATCAAGCGCGGCATTCAAACCAGGCGAAGATTGG